>NZ_LPMU01000089.1:0-26229 GCF_001534535.1 Burkholderia sp. MSMB1459WGS | reverse complement strand
CGAACAGGACCGTGAAACGACTCTACGCCGATGATAGTGCGGATTCCCGTGTGAAAGTAGGTAATCGTCAGGCTCCCCTCAAGACAGAAACCCCCGCCCGATCAGGCGGGGGTTTTTGCATTTGTGCGGCGGAAATCACTACCGCATCAATCGCAACATCAAATCCCCTCAATCGCCCCTATCTCCAGCGATTCAATCGATTATTGATCGCATCTTCGATCAAGATCGCAACTTGCCCTCCGCAACGTATCGTCAAGCGCGATTGTGCGACCAGCTCCACTTCCTGGAGCCGGGCACCTCGCCCCGTCTTCGGTCAGGTAATCCAAAATCGGTGCGAAATGGGCGCTTTATTCGGCGGGGCCACGTAAAATTTGCGAATCCCCATCTCTGCATTCAAAACGATGAACGCCGCCACCCAGGTAGCCCGGGCTGTTTGCCCGCATGATTGTCCGGACACGTGCGCCATGCGAGTGACCGTCGAGAACGGCAAGGCAATCAAGGTCACGGGCGATCCCGACCATCCGCCGACGCAGGGTGTGTTGTGTACGAAGGTCAGCCGATACGCGGATCGCGTTCATCACCCCGATCGCCTCACTGTCCCGCTCAAGCGGGTCGGCCCGAAGGGAGAAGGGCGCTTCATGCCGATCAGCTGGAGTGAGGCGTTCGACGAGATCGGACGCCGCCTCGGTGAAATCGCCACACGCGCGCCGGAAGCGATCGTGCCGTACAGCTATGCGGGAACGATGGGGCTCGTGCAAGGCGAAGGCATCGCCCAGCGCTTCTTCCACACGCTCGGCGCCTCGCGGCTGGAGCGGACGATCTGCGCGGCAGCCGGCGCAGCGGGGCTGCGATACACATACGGCGGCAGTGTCGGCATGCACCTTGAATACTTCGAGGAAAGCGAGCTGATTCTGATATGGGGCGCGAATCCGATTGCATCGAGCCTGCATTTCTGGACCCGCGCGCAGGAAGCGAAGCGCCGTGGCGCGCGTCTTGTCGCGATCGACCCATATCGTTCGCTGACCGCAGAGAAATGCCATCAGCACATCGCACTGAAACCCGGTACCGATGGTGCGTTTGCGCTCGGCATGATGCATGTGCTGATTACCGAAAACCTGCTCGATCACGATTACATCGCCGACCACACGCTCGGCTTCGACGCGCTCAAGGCGCGCGCGATGTCCTATCCGCCGGAACGCGTGGCGAAGATCTGCGGCATAGACGCGTCGGTGCTGATCGATCTTGCGCGTCGCTACGGCGCTACCCGGAAGGCAGCGATCCGCCTCAACTACGGCATGCAGCGTGTTCGCGGCGGCGGCAATGCCGTGCGCGCGATTGCCAGCCTGCCGGCGCTGACGGGGGCGTGGCGCGATCGGGCAGGCGGCCTGCTGCTGTCGTCGTCGGAATCGGCGCCCGTCAATCAGGCGGCGCTGCTGCGTCCGGACCTGATGCCGGGTTGGCCGCACAAGCTGCCTCGCATCATCAACATGAACGCGATCGGCGACGCGCTGCTGCATCCGGGAGACGCGACGTTCGGGCCGAAAGTCGAAGCAGTGATCGTGTACAACTCGAATCCGGTGGCGGTTGCGCCGGACTCGTCGAAAGTCGCCGCAGGCTTCGCGCGCGACGATTTGTTCACGGTCGTTCTCGAGCACTTCAAGACAGATACGGCCGATTTCGCCGACATTGTATTGCCGGCGACCACGCAGCTCGAACATCTGGATGTCCATAAATCGTATGGCCATACCTATGTGATGGCGAACCTGCCGGCGATTCCGCCGGTGGGAGACGCGCGGCCGAACACGGAGATCTTTCGCGGGATCGCGCGCAGCATGGGCCTTGACGAGCCCGCGCTCTATCAAAGCGACGAAGAGGTCGCGCGCGCGGCGCTTCGCTGGGACGATCCGGCGCTCGACAGCGACTGGGACACGCTGAAGCGGGCCGGCTGGCTGAAGCTCAAGCTGCCGGAGGCGCCGTTCGCGAATGGCGGTTTCCGCACGCCCTCCGGCAAGTGCGAGTTCTACAGCCCGCGCCTCGAGCAGATGGGCATGGATCCCGTTCCCGACTACCTGCCGCCGTTCGAATCCACCGAAGCCGCGCCCGAGCTCGCCGCACGCTATCCATTGGCGATGATTTCGCCGCCGGCCCGCCACTTCCTGAATAGCACGTTCGTGAACGTCGACAGCCTGCGTTCGACGGAAGGCGAGCCGCACCTGGACATGCATCCGTCCGACGCCAGCGCTCGCGGCATCGCAGAGGGCGACGTCGTCCGCATCTTCAACGACCGCGGCTCGATGCAGGCGCGCGCGCGAATCACCGATCGCGCGCGCGCCGGGCTCGTCGTCGGGCTGTCGATCTGGTGGAAGAAACTCTCACCGGACGGCAAGAACGCGAATGAGGTGACGAGCCAGGCGCTGACCGATCTGGGCAATTCGGCGACGTTTTACGATTGTCTTGTGGAAGTTGAGCGAATTTGATCGAATATCGCCGTATGATCAGACGAAATTGACACGCAAGTTCGAAGTGGACATCTAACCCTGTTGTCTCGGGGCGGGGGAGCCGTTACGATGCGTTTTAGCACGACCATTCGAAAATCTGTGAGGAGACGCGCGGTATGGACAAAATTTGGCTGAAATCGTACCCACCCGGCGTTCCAGCCGAAATCGACCCCTCTCCTTATCCGTCCGTCCCGGACCTGCTCGACGAAAGCTTCCGGCAGTATCGCGACCGTACCGCGTTCGTTTGCATGGGCAAGCGCATCACGTACGGCGAACTCGACAGGCTGTCGCGTCAGTTCGGCGCTTGGCTGCAGTCCCGCGGCCTGGCTCGCGGGGCGCGCGTCGCGATCATGATGCCGAACGTGCTGCAGTACCCGCTGACGATCGCTGCGGTCCTGCGCGCCGGCTATACCGTGGTCAACGTCAATCCGCTCTATACGCCGCGCGAGCTCGAGCATCAGCTGAAGGACAGCGGTGCGGAGGCGATCGTCATCCTGGAGAATTTCGCGTCGACGTTGCAGGCCGTCATCGCCAATACGGCCGTCAAGCACGTGGTCGTCGCATCGATGGGCGACTTGCTGGGCATCAAGGGATGGATCGTCAATTACGTCGTGCGTCACGTGAAGAAGATGGTGCCTGCGTGGCAGTTGCCGTCATTCACGCGCTTCAAGGCCGCGCTCTCGGAGGGCGCACGACAGGCGTTCAAGCCGCAGAAGATCGGCCCCGACGACATCGCGTTCCTGCAGTACACGGGCGGCACGACCGGCGTTGCGAAGGGCGCGACGCTGCTGCACCGGAACATCGTGTCGAACGTGCTGCAGGCCGGCGCCTGGCATCAGCCGGCCCACGACAAGTACCCCGACGTGAAACAATTCGTGACGGTTGTCGCGCTGCCGCTGTATCACGTGTTCGCACTGACCGTCTGCGGTTTCCTGACGATGCGCACGGGCGGCATGGGCGTCCTGATCCCGAACCCGCGCGACATCGCCGGCATGATCAAGGAACTGAAGGGTTACCAGATCTCGACGATTCCGGCCGTCAATACGCTGTACAACGCACTGCTGAACCATCCCGAATTCGATCAGCTCGACCTGTCGAAGCTAGTGATCGCCAATGGCGGCGGCATGGCGATCCAGGAAGGCGTCGCGAAGCGGTGGTATGAAAAGACCCACACTGCGATCATCGAAGGATACGGGCTGTCCGAAACGTCGCCGGTGGCGACCTGCAACCCCGTGACGGCCACCGAATACAGCGGGACGATCGGCTTGCCGCTGCCGTCGACCGAAGTTGCGATTCGCGACGATGCCGGCAATGACGTCGCGCTCGGCGAGCCCGGCGAGATCTGCATCCGCGGGCCGCAGGTGATGGCCGGCTACTGGAACCGGCCGGACGAGACCGCGAAGGTCATGTTCGCGGATGGCTTCTTCAAGACGGGCGACGTCGGCGTGATGGATGCGCGTGGCTACGTGAAGATCGTCGATCGCAAGAAGGACATGATTCTCGTGTCGGGCTTCAACGTGTATCCGAACGAAGTGGAGGACGTGGTGGCCTCGCATCCGGGTGTGTTCGAAGTGGCGGCAGTTGGCGTGCCGGACGAGCATTCCGGCGAAGCCGTGAAGCTGTTCGTCGTGAAAAAGGATCCGGCGCTGACCGACAAAGACATCCTTGCTTACTGCAAGGAGCGGCTCACCGGGTACAAGCGACCGAAGCTGGTGGAGTTCCGCACGGAGCTGCCGAAGACGAACGTCGGCAAGATCCTGCGACGCGAATTGCGCGACGGACGCGCGTAACGCACACAACGATACGGTTGAACGCAAAGCCCGGCCTGTTGCCGGGTTTTTCGTTTGCGGCTGCGGCGGAGCGCTCGTTTCGTGCGGAGGCGGCGGCAGGCCTTGTTTTCGGGCTGACGGCTCGGGGCGGCGTACGCGACCCGCCGACCCGCCGACCCGCCAACGTCCCGCCCCGTCAGAAAAGAAAAAGGCGCCCGAAGGCGCCTCCAATATGCTGCGGCTTGTCAGACAAGCTGATTAGAACTTGTGACGGATACCGACGCGTGCTGCAACCTGGTTGCTGGTGCTCGACCCGGCCAGACCGTTGATCGCTGCCGTTGCCTTCAGGACGTTGCCGTTGGAATCGAGCACGTTGCCCGATGCGTGCTGGTACACGCCGATCACGTAGACGTCGGTGCGCTTCGACAGGAAGTAGTCGACGCCCAGCGAGCCCTGGTGGTACTTGGCTGCCGAATTGCCGTTGATCTTGCTGCCTTGCGTGTAGTCGTACGCTGCGCCGAGGATCAACGCCGGCGTCAACTGGTACTTGAAGTTGATTTCGCCGTTGTTGAACGTCGCGGTCTGGTTCACGAACGGGCCTGCCGAGAAGCCCTTGAACTTCGTGTTCGAGTACGTCGCGCCGATCGTCGCTGCGCCGAACGTGTATGCGCCGCCTGCACCGATGACCTGGTACGTGTTCGCGTTGTTCGCGTACGCACCGTAGATCGGCGACGAGACCGACGACGACGTCGACCCGTTGTTGAACATGCCGCCGAACTGGTTCGGCGTGCGTGCGTTCAAGTAACCGACGCCAAGGACCAGCGGGCCGTTGTTGTAGCCTGCGCCGAGCGACCAGACCTGGTTCTTCGAGAACTGGCCAGCCTGGCCGCCGAAGCTGTACAGGCCACCGAACGTGAAGCCGCCGTAGCTCTGGCTCGTGTACTTGACCGCGTTGTTCACGCGATACGCGTTGTTGAAGTTGTCGAGGTCGCCCGGGTGAGCGGCGATGTAGCCGCCCCACTGGTCGCCTGCCTCGAGCGGGCCGACGAAGTCGACGACGGAGTCGTACTGACGACCCAGCGTGACCGTACCGTACTGGCTCGACAGGCCGACGTAAGCCTGGCGACCGAACATCAGGCCGCCCTGACCGAGCTTGCCGCTGTTCACGTCGAAACCGTTTTCGAGGGTGAAGATCGCCTTCAGGCCGCCACCGAGATCTTCGGTGCCGCGCAGGCCGAAGCGGCTGCCTTGCATCACGCCGCTGGCCATGCTGTACAGGTGCTTGCCGCCTGCGTTGTTGTTGAAGAGCAGGCCTTCATCGATGATGCCGTAAAGCGTCACGCTGCTTTGCGCATGGGCAGCGCCAGCGAACGCGCCCAGCGCGACGAGCGCGAGAAGCGACTTTTTCATTAACGGATCTCCAAGAATCACTGAATTTTTTTGGCGGGGCGGATAGTTATGTTCTGTTGACGGGCCCCATCAACTTCGCAAGAAGTCGCACGTAATGTAGCAAAGCCGTTTTTTGCCACAAAGCGAAATGCTGCAGCTCAACGCCGCTATGTTTCCTTTATGCAACAATGGTTAAAATCACGGGTTAACCGCAATTTCCGCTGAATAATCAAGTCGGTTACGCGGCGGACTCGTGCCTTTGCCGCGCGCAGCGGCACCTGCAGCCAGGAGAACAGGATGGTGTTGGATGAACTGATCAGCGAATTCGATCGCGGCCTGCGATCGCTGACCGGCATTAGCCGGATGAGCCGGCCGGTGCCTGTGCCGGCCGATACGCCCGACGTCGAACTGACGCCCGCCGAACGCACGCACGCGGCCGGGCTGATGCGCGTGAATCACGTCGGAGAGGTCTGCGCGCAGGCGCTCTATCAGGCGCAGAAGCTCACCGCGCGCACGGCATCGGCGAAGGCGATGTTCGAGGAGGCCGCGCGCGAGGAGGAGGATCACCTCGCGTGGACCGCGCACCGCCTGAAGGAACTCGATTCGCGCCCGAGCCTGCTGAACCCGCTTTGGTATGCCGGCGCGCTCGCGATCGGCGTGGCGGCCGGCGCGCTCGGTGACAAGGTCAGCCTCGGCTTCATGGCCGAGACGGAGCGGCAGGTCGAGAGCCACCTCGAAGGCCATATGTCCGAGCTGCCGGCGACCGACACCGCGTCGCGCGCGATCGTCGACCAGATGCGGATCGACGAGGTCAAGCACGGCAAGGCAGCGACCGACGCAGGCGGTATCGAACTCCCGCTGCCTGCGCGGATGCTGATGCGCGCCGCGTCGAAAGTCATGACGAGCACTGCGTACTATCTCTGAGATTTGCGCCGGGGTGGCGTGGGACGTCGCCCCGGTTCGCCGCCCCCGATACCGTCCGCTCACTCCTCGTTTTCCCGCCCCCGAAAGCCCCGTCCGCACGCCCGTCTGGCCCGCCTTTCTCACGTATCACCTTCACAAGTTGCACTAGCTCATTCATTTATAACGGTTTTTGGAATGAGGGGTCGCATGAGCATGCGCGCGTAAGTCCTTGTTCTAACTAACAAAATTCGTCAAAAAAGCGGGCCGCTCCCTTGACCGTGCCACACCCTTCCTCTAAAGTGGGAGACAGTGTGAGAAAGTGTATTTTTGTGTGATTTAGCAGGCTATTCCGGCTAAATTCTCAGCATTGAGCGGGTGCTTCGGTGCCCTGAACGGGAGAGCGGAAAGTGTTCCAAGGGGCGTCGGCGCTGACGCTCGATGCGAAAGGGCGGATGTCGGTGCCGGCTCGCTATCGCGAAGCGCTGCAAGGACAGGCAGAAGGACGGGTGACTGTGACCAAGCACCCGGACGGCTGCCTGTTGCTGTTTCCGCGCCCCGAATGGGAAGTGTTCCGCGCCAAGATCGCTGCGCTGCCGATGGACGCCCACTGGTGGCGGCGAATTTTTCTCGGCAATGCGATGGACGTCGATCTCGACAGCGCGGGCCGGATTCTTGTATCGCCCGAGCTGCGCATGGCAGCCGGACTGGAAAAGGAAGTCATGTTGTTGGGAATGGGTAGTCACTTCGAGCTGTGGGATTCGCAGACCTACAACGCGAAGGAGCAGGCAGCGATGGCGCAGGGCATGCCCGACGCGCTGAAGAATTTCACGTTCTGATTGCGGTGACGGAGACGCCCGCGATGGGAAATGAATTGCGGCATCGGACGGTGCTGTTGGATGAAGCGGTCGAGTCGCTCGTGACGCGGCCGGACGGCGTGTATGTCGACGGCACGTTCGGGCGCGGCGGCCATAGCCGCGCGGTGCTCGCGCGGCTGGCGCCGGCCGGGCGGCTGATCGCGTTCGACAAGGATCCGAGGGCGATCGAGACGGCGCAGGGCATCGAGGATGCGCGCTTCTCGATCGTGCACGACAGCTTTGCATCGATGCGCGACGCGCTTGCGGCGCGCGGCGTCGAGAAGGTGTCAGGGGTGTTGCTGGACCTGGGCGTGTCCTCGCCGCAGGTGGACGATCCGGCGCGCGGCTTCAGCTTCCGCGCCGATGGTCCGCTGGACATGCGAATGGATCCGACGCGTGGCGAGTCGGCGGCCGAATGGCTCGCGCGGGCTTCGGTGCAGGAATTGACGGAGGTGATACGGGATTATGGGGAAGAACGGTTTGCTTTTCAGATTGCAAAGGCGCTTGTTGCTCGCCGGGCAGAGTCCGACCGTCTTGGGCCTCTCGACACCACGGGCGAGCTTGCCCAAATCGTGGGTCACGTCGTCAAAACCCGTGAGAAGGGCAAGGATCCGGCAACCCGCACCTTTCAGGCTATACGGATTCACGTCAATCAAGAGCTTGCGGACCTGCAAGTCGTACTAGACGCGGCATTGTCGTTGCTGGAGCAAGGGGGGCGGCTGGTGGTCATCAGCTTTCATTCACTCGAGGACCGGATCGTCAAGCGATTCATGCAGGCGCACGCGAGCGCGCCTGCGGTCGATCGTCGTCTGCCGATTCGCGCCGTCGACCTCCCGAGCCCGCCGCTCAAGATCATCAGCCGCCAGTTTCCGAGCGAAGCGGAAGTCGCCGCGAATCCGCGCGCCCGCTCGGCCGTGATGCGCATCGCGGAGCGCGTCACGCCATGAGCCGCCTCAACATCTTCCTGCTGATCATCGTGATGGGTTGCGCGCTGTCGGTCGTCAACTCGACGAACCAGCAACGCCAGATCTTCATCCAGCTGCAGCGCGCGCAGTCGCAGGAGCGTCAGCTCCAGCAGGACTATGCGCAGCTTCAATATCAGCAGAGCGCGCTCTCGAAGACGTCGCGCATCGAGCAGCTCGCGAACGATTCGCTGAAAATGCAGCCGATCTCGACCGGCCGCACGCAATACCTGACGCTGCCGCCCGGCGCCGCGAAGGCGATCGACGCGCCGATCGCTGCATCGGCCGACACGACCGGCAAGGGCAAGGGGGGCGCGCGATGAAGCCGTCTCCGAAGCGCCAGAACGTGAAGTTCTCGTCGAGCCCCGTGCTCGGCGTCCATTTGCCGATGTGGCGCTCGAAGCTCGTCGTGTTCCTGCTGTTCATGGCGTTCGTCGCGCTGGCCGCTCGCGCGTTCTGGATCCAGGGGCCGGGCAACGCGTTCTATCAGAAGCAGGGCGAAAGCCGCTATCAGCGCACGATCGAACTGCCGGCGACGCGCGGCAAGATTCTCGACCGTAACGGGCTCGTGCTCGCGACGAGCTTGCCGGTGCGCGCGATCTGGGCGATTCCGGACGCGGTGCCGGACGATCTCGACGCGGACAAGATCAACCAGCTCGGCAAGCTCCTCGGCATGACGTCGAAGGAGCTGCGCGTGAAGCTGTCGGAAGACAAGGGTTTCGTCTACGTGAAGCGCCAGGTGCCGATCGACGTCGCCGACAAGGTCGCCGCGCTCGACATTCCCGGTATCTATCAGCGCAACGAATACAAGCGCTTCTATCCGGAAGGCGAGATCACCGCTCACCTGATCGGCTTCACGAACGTCGAGGACGAAGGGCAGGAAGGCGTCGAACTGGGCGACCAGAAGATGCTGTCCGGCACGTCGGGCATGCGTCGCGTGATCAAGGACCGGATGGGGCACATCGTCGAGGACGTCGCCGAGCAGATTCCGCCGCACAACGGCACCGACGTCGACCTGTCGATCGACAGCAAGATCCAGTACATCGCGTACGCGAACCTGAAGGCCGCCGTCGAGAAGTTCAAGGCGAAGGCCGGCGCGGCGATGGTCGTCGACGTGCGTACCGGCGAAGTGCTCGCGCTCGTCAACTACCCGACGTACAACCCGAACGACCGCTCGCGCATGACGGGCGAGCAGTTGCGCAACCGGATCATGACCGACGTGTTCGAGCCGGGCTCGATCATGAAGCCGTTCACCGTGTCGCTCGCGCTCGACCTGCACCGCGTGACGCCGAACACGCTCGTCGAGACGGGCAACGGGCATTTCGTGCTCGACGGCGCGCCGATCACCGACGACGCGGGTTTCGGTACGCTGACGGTCGGCGGCGTGATCCAGAAGTCGAGCAACATCGGCGCGACGAAGATCGCGATGACGATGCGGCCCGAGGAAATGTGGAATATGTATACGAGCATCGGCCTCGGTCAGGCGCCGAAGGTCGGGTTCCCGGGCGCGGTGGCCGGCCGTCTGCGTCCGTGGAAGAGCTGGCGCCGCATCGAGCAGGCGACGATGTCGTACGGCTACGGCCTGTCGGTGTCGCTGTTCCAGCTCGCACGGGCGTACACGGCGATCGCACACGACGGCGAGCTGATGCCCGTGACCATTTTCAAGACCGACCCCAATCAGCCGGT
This sequence comes from Burkholderia sp. MSMB1459WGS, assembly GCF_001534535.1. NCBI lineage: Bacteria > Pseudomonadati > Pseudomonadota > Betaproteobacteria > Burkholderiales > Burkholderiaceae > Burkholderia > Burkholderia sp. MSMB1459WGS. The sequence continues at coordinate 16,168 of NZ_LPMU01000089.1, read as the reverse complement.
CGCGGGCACGCAGGTGTTCAACCCGACCACCGCGCGCGAAGTGCGTGCGATGCTCGAGACGGTGGTCGCGCCGGGCGGCACGTCGCCGGATGCGGCCGTGCCGGGCTACCGCGTCGGCGGCAAGAGCGGTACCGCATACAAGCACGAAGGTCACGGCTACACGCGCAAGTACCGTGCGTCGTTCGTCGGGATGGCGCCGATGCCGAATCCGCGCGTCGTGATCGCGGTGTCGGTCGACGAGCCGACCGCCGGCAGCCACTTCGGCGGCCAGGTGTCCGGCCCCGTATTCTCGGCGATCGCCGGCGACACGATGCGTGCGCTGAACGTCCCGCCGAACATGCCGATCAAGCAGCTCGTCGTGTCCGACGATTCGCCGGAATCCGCTCCCGCAAAAGGCCCGCAAAAGCTGGCCGCGGGGAGCGGCGCAAAGCATATGATCGTGTCCAGCACGACGCGTAATTCACCAGGAGTTGTTCGATGAGCGCCGCCCGCAGTTCCCATCCGGCGCATCAGCAGATCGCAGCCGCGCTCGCGTGGCTGCGTCAGCATGTGGCCCCCGCGGCGCAACTGCATGCCGACACGCGCAGCCTCAACGCTGGCGACGTGTTCGTCGCGTATGCGGTCGACGGGGCAGACAACCGCGCTTTCATGGCCGATGCCGTCGCACGCGGTGCGGCCGCCGTGCTGTATCAGCCGGAAGGGCTGACCGACGCGCAGACCGTACCCGTCGCGCTCGCGGTACCGGCGCTCGACCAGCTCGCCGGCGAGATCGCCAGCGGCTGGTACGGCGATCCGAGCGACAGCCTGCTCGCGGTCGGTGTCACGGGCACGAACGGCAAGACGTCGTGCACGCAATGGATCGCCGCCGCGCTGACGGCGCTGCACCAGCCGTGCGCGGTAATCGGCACGCTCGGCAGCGGGATGCCCGGCCAGCTCGTGCCGACCGGCTTCACGACGCCCGACGCGCCGCAACTTCAGCGCAGCCTCGCGCAATTGCGCGACGCGGGCGCACAGGCCGTGGCGATGGAGGTGTCGTCGCACGCGCTGCACCAGGGGCGCGTGAACGGAACGGCGTTCGACATCGCGGTGTTTACGAACCTCACGCAGGATCACCTCGACTATCACGGCACGTTCGACGCGTACGAGGCCGCGAAGGCGAAGCTGTTCGCATGGCGTGGCCTGCGCGCGGCGGTGATCAATCGCGACGACGCAGCCGGCCGCCGCCTGCTCGAGAAGCTGGCCGGCCGCGTGCGCACGATCGCGTACGGGATCGGCGATGTGCAGGCGCCCGACGCCGATCGCGAACTGGTCGCGCTCGACGTGCGCGCGACCGCGACGGGTACCGCATTCCGCCTGCGTTCGTCGTGGGGCGACGCGGACGTCGAGGTCGGCACGCTCGGCACGTTCAACGTCAGCAACCTGCTCGCCGTGCTCGGCTCGCTGCTCGCGGCCGACGTGCCGTTTGCGGCGGCCCTCGCCGAGATCGAGCGGCTCGAGTCGGTCAACGGCCGGATGCAGCGGCTTGGCGGGCGGCTGCAGAACGACGAACCGCTCGTCGTGATCGACTATGCGCATACGCCCGACGCGCTCGAAAAGACGCTCGACGCGCTGCGCCCGATCGCCGCAGCGCGCGGCGGCCGGCTCGTCTGCATGTTCGGCTGCGGCGGCGATCGCGATGCGACGAAGCGTCCGCTGATGGGCGCGATCGCGGAGCGGCTCGCCGACGAAGTCGTCGTCACGAGCGACAACCCGCGCAGCGAAGATCCGCAGCGCATCATCGACCAGGTCGTCGCGGGCATGATCGTGCCCGATCGCGCACGCCGTATCGAGGATCGCGCGAGCGCGATCCTGCAGGCGGTGCGCGGCGCCGCACGCGAGGATGTCGTCGTGCTGGCCGGCAAGGGCCACGAGGCCACGCAGGAAATCATGGGCAAGAAGCGCGCGTTCTCCGATCAGGATCACGCGCGGCTCGCGCTCGCAGCGCGCGCGACGCACGGCAAGGGAGGCGCCGAATGACGATGCTCAGTCTCGGCGAAGCCGCCCGCCTGATTCCCGGCGCCACCGTCCGCGGCGACGCGGGCGTCACGTTCGACCGCGTGTCGACCGACAGCCGCACGGTCGGCCCGGGCGACCTGTTCGTCGCGCTGAAGGGCGAGCGTTTCGACGCGCACGACTTCCTCGGCGACGTCGCCGCGCGCGGGGCCGCCGCGGCGCTCGTCGCGCATGCGCCGGCGGGCATCGCGATGCCGCTGATCGAAGGCGGCGAAACGCGCGCCGCCCTCGGCGCGCTCGCGCACGGCTGGCGGATGCGATTCCCGCTGCCGCTCGTCGCGGTGACGGGCAGCAACGGCAAGACGACCGTCAAGGAAATGATCGCGTCGATCTTCGCGGCGGCGGTCGGCGCCGACGCGCGGCTCGCGACGGCCGGCAACCTGAACAACGACGTCGGCCTGCCGCTGACGCTGCTGCGCCTGTCGGCCGCGCATCGTCTCGCGGTGATCGAGATCGGGATGAACCATCCGGGCGAAACCGAAGTCCTCGCGCGCCTTACCGCGCCGACGGTCGCGCTCGTCAACAACGCGCAGCGCGAGCATCAGGAATTCATGGCGACGGTCGAGGCCGTCGCGCTCGAACACGCGGCCGTGATCCACGCGCTGCCGCCGGACGGCGTCGCGGTGTTCCCGGCCGACGACGCGTACGCGGGCATCTGGCGCGTCGCGGCGACCGGCAACCGGATCCTCGATTTCGCGCTGCACGACGCCGAACGCCAGAGCGACGCGCAGGTCGTCGGGCGCGTGCACAGCGGCGAACTCGCGATCGACACGCCGGTCGGCGCGGTCACGGTGCGGCTGCGTGCGCTCGGCGAGCACAACGCGCGTAACGCGCTGGCCGCGACGGCCGCGGCGCTCGGCGCCGGCGTCGAGCTGTCGGCAATCCGGCAGGGCCTCGAATCGTTCGAACCGGTCAAGGGCCGGCTGCAGGTGAGGCAGGCGAGCGTCGGCAGTCTTGCGGGCGCAACCATCGTCGACGATACGTACAACGCGAACCCCGATTCGATGCGTGCCGCGATCGATGTGCTCGCCGCGCATCCGGCGCCGCGCGTGCTGGTGATCGGCGACATGGGCGAAGTCGGCGACGAAGGGCCGGCATTCCACCGCGAAATCGGTGCGTACGCGCGCGAACGCGGAATCGATGCGCTGTTCGCGCTCGGCGACGCATCGCGCGACGCGTGCACCGCATACGGCGACACGGCGCGCCATTTCGGCGACGTCGACGCGCTCGTGGCGGCGCTGCTCGCGGCCGGTTACGGCGCGCAGGCGACGGTGCTCGTGAAGGGCTCGCGGTACATGAAGATGGAGCGCGTGGTCGACGCGCTGACGAACCAACCCGCGGCGGGCACCGTGCCCGCCGCACACTGAGTAGAAGGAAGGAAGCATGCTGCTGGCGCTGGCGCAATGGCTGCAAGGAGACGCAAGCTTTTTGCGCTTGTTCACGTACCTCACGTTCCGTGCGGTGATGGCCACCATCACCGCGCTCGGGATCGGGCTCGTGTGCGGACCGTGGGTGATCCGCAAGCTGACGCAAATGAAGGTCGGGCAGGCCGTGCGCAAGGACGGCCCGCAGACCCACCTCGTCAAGTCCGGCACGCCGACGATGGGCGGCGTGCTGATCCTGATCGGCATCGCGGTCGCGACGCTGCTGTGGGGCGACCTGACGAACCGTTTCATCTGGATCGTGATGCTCGTCACGTTCGGTTTCGGCGTGATCGGCTGGGTCGACGATTACCGCAAGGTCGTCCACAAGGACCCGCGCGGGATGTCGTCGCGCGAGAAGTATTTCTGGCAATCGGTGATCGGGCTGTTCGCGGCCGTCTACCTCGCGTTCAGCGTGTCCGAGGCGAACAACGTGCGCGTGTTCGACCTGTTCATGGCGTGGGTGAGGAGCGGCCTGTCGATGGGGCTGCCGGCGCGCGCCGACCTGATGCTGCCGTTCCTGAAGTCGATCAGCTACCCGCTCGGCGTCTGGGGCTTCATCGTGCTGACCTACTTCGTGATCGTCGGCGCGAGCAACGCGGTGAACCTGACCGACGGCCTCGACGGCCTCGTGATCATGCCGGTCGTGCTGGTCGGCGCGTCGCTCGGTGTGTTCGCGTACGTGATGGGCAGCGCGGTCTATTCAAAATATCTGCTGTTCCCGCACATTCCGGGCGCGGGCGAACTGCTGATCTTCTGTTCCGCGATGGGCGGGGCCGGGCTCGCGTTCCTCTGGTACAACACGCACCCCGCGCAGGTGTTCATGGGCGACGTCGGCGCGCTGGCGCTGGGCGGCGCGCTCGGCACGGTCGCGGTGATCGTGCGCCAGGAAATCGTGCTGTTCATCATGGGCGGCATCTTCGTCGCGGAAACGCTGTCGGTGATGCTGCAGGTTTCGTGGTTCAAGTACACGAAGAAGCGTTACGGCGAAGGGCGGCGGCTGCTCAAGATGGCCCCGCTGCATCACCACTTCGAATTGTCCGGCTGGAAGGAAACGCAGGTGGTCGTGCGTTTCTGGATCATCACGCTGATGCTGTGCCTGTTCGGTCTGACCACCCTCAAGCTGCGGTAAAGGAAAGGTAACAAGGATGTCTGGCGAGATGTTTGGAGATCGGCAACGGCCGATGGTGCTCGTACTGGGGCTCGGGGAATCGGGTCTCGCGATCGCGCGATGGTGCGCGAGGCACGGGTGCCGGCTGCGCATTGCCGATACCCGCGAGGCGCCGCCGAACCTTGCCGCGCTGCAGGCCGAAGGCATCGATGCGGAATTCGTCGGCGGCGCGTTCACGCCCGCGCTGCTCGACGGCGGCATCGAACTCGTCGGGCTGAGCCCCGGGCTGTCGCCGCTGGAGCCGGCACTCGCGGCGCTGGTCGCGGCCGCGAACGAGCGCGGTATCGCGGTGTGGGGCGAGCTGGAATTCTTCGCGCAGGCGCTGCGCGCGCTCGGCACGAGCGGCTACCAGCCGAAGGTGCTCGCGATTACCGGCACCAACGGCAAGACCACGACGACGAGCCTCACGGGCCTGCTGTGCCAGCGCTCGGGCAAGAAGGTCGCCGTCGCGGGCAACATCAGCCCGGCGATGCTCGACCGGCTCGCGAGCGCGATCGACGACACCGCGCTGCCCGACGTATGGGTGCTCGAACTGTCGAGCTTCCAGCTCGAGACCGCGCGCACGTTTGCGCCCGATGCCGCCGCGATCCTCAACATCACGCAGGACCACCTCGACTGGCACGGCAGCTTCGACGCGTACGCGCAGGCAAAGGGCCGGATCTTCGGCGCGACGACGACGCGCGTGCTGAACCGCGACGACGCGGCCGTGATGAAGTTCGCGCCGGCAGCCGGCGCGGCCGACGCGCCGCGCACGGTCACGTTCGGCCTGAACGAACCGACGCAGGACGGCGACTACGGGCTGTCGCGCGACAACGGTATCGCATGGCTGGTGGAAGCCGTCGATCGCGACGCGCCGGATGAAGCGGCGACGACGCGCCGGCGCAAGCGCGACGCCGCGCATACGCCCGACATCGCGCAGAAGCGCCTGATGCCGGCCGACGCGCTGCGCATCCGCGGGCTGCACAACGCGGCGAACGCGCTGGCCGCGTTCGCGCTCGCGCGTGCGATCGACCTGCCGGCCGCGCCGCTGCTGCACGCGCTGCGCGAATACCGCGGCGAAGCGCATCGCGTCGAAGTGATCGCGACGATCGACGACGTCGATTATGTGGACGACAGCAAGGGAACGAACGTCGGTGCGACGGTTGCCGCACTCGATGGCCTCGCGCAGAAAATCGTGCTGATCGCCGGCGGCGACGGCAAGGGCCAGGATTTCGCACCGCTCGTTGCTCCAGTCGCACGCTGGTGCCGCGCGGTGATGCTGATCGGCCGCGACGCGCCCGCGATCCGCGACACGCTCGCCGAAACGGGCGTGCCGCTCGCCGACCACGCGACGCTCGAAGGCGCGGTGCGCGCGGCGGCCGATCTGGCCGAGCCGGGCGACGCGGTGCTGCTGTCGCCCGCGTGCGCGAGCCTCGACATGTTCCGGAACTACGCCCATCGCGCGGAAGTGTTCCGCGCGGCGGTCGACGAAATCGCCATCGACAAAGGAGCGACGCCATGAGCTGGTCCGATCGCCTCGTCTCCCGTTTCAACGACCGGCGCGACACCGGCGGCAATGCCGCGGGCGGCCGCGTCGCATCGGCCACGCGCGCCGCGACGGGCGGCCTCGCGAGCGTCGTCAACGGCGTGCGCCCGAGCCGTTCGCGGATGCTCGATTTCGACTATTCGCTGCTGTGGGTCGCGATCGCGCTGCTCGGGCTCGGCGTCGTGATGGTGTATTCGGCGTCGATCGCGATGCCCGATTCGCCGAAATACGCGTCGTATCACGATTACGCGTTCCTGATGCGTCACTGCGTGTCGCTCGCCGTCGCGTTCGTCGCGGCGGTGATCGCGTTCCGCGTGCCGGTGTCGACCTGGGACAAGTACGCGCCGCATCTTTTCCTGATCGCGCTCGTCGGCCTCGTGATCGTGCTGATCCCGCACGTCGGCAAGGGTGTGAACGGTGCGCGCCGCTGGATTCCGCTCGGCATCACCAACATGCAGCCGTCGGAAATCATGAAGCTCGCGGTGACGATCTACGCGGCGAACTACACGGTGCGCAAGCAGGAATACATGCAGAGCTTCGCGAAGGGCTTCCTGCCGATGGCGTTCGCGGTCGGCCTGGTCGGCGCGCTGCTGCTGCTCGAGCCCGACATGGGCGCGTTCATGGTGGTCGCCGCGATCGCGATGGGCGTGCTGTTCCTCGGCGGCGTGAACGGCAAGCTGTTCGGCGGCCTCGTCGCGACGGCGGTCGGCACGTTCACGATGCTCGTGTGGCTGTCGCCGTGGCGTCGCGAGCGGATCTTCGCGTACCTCGATCCGTGGGACGAGCGCTACGCGCAGGGCAAGGCCTACCAGCTCACGCACTCGCTGATCGCGTTCGGGCGCGGCGAATGGTTCGGCGTCGGCCTCGGCGGCAGCGTCGAGAAGCTGAATTACCTGCCGGAAGCGCATACCGACTTCATCCTCGCGGTGATCGGCGAGGAGCTCGGCTTCGTCGGCGTGCTGGTCGTGATCCTGCTGTTCTACTGGATCGTGCGCCGCGCGTTCGAGATCGGCCGTCAAGCGCTCGCGCTCGATCGCACGTTCGCGGGCCTGATGGCGAAGGGCATCGGCATCTGGTTCGGCGCGCAGACGTTCATCAACATGGGCGTGAACCTCGGGCTGCTGCCGACGAAGGGCTTGACGCTGCCGCTCGTGAGCTACGGCGGTTCGGGCATCCTGCTGAACTGCGTCGCGCTCGCGGTGCTGCTGCGGGTCGATTACGAAAATCGCGTACTGATGCGCGGAGGGAAGGTATGACCGCGTCGCAACGCACGCTGATGGTGATGGCAGGCGGCACCGGGGGCCACGTGTTCCCCGGGCTCGCGGTCGCGCACCGGATGGAAGCGGCGGGCTGGCGCGTCGTATGGCTCGGCAACCCGGCCGGGATGGAAGCGACGCTCGTGCCGAAGCACGGTATTCCGATGGAGTACGTGCGGTTCGGCGGGCTGCGCGGCAAGGGCCTGAAGACCAAGCTGACGCTGCCGGTCAACCTGCTGCGTGCATGCTGGCAGAGCCTCGGCGCGCTGCGCCGCGTGCGACCGGACGTCGTGCTCGGGATGGGTGGCTACATCACGTTCCCGGCGGGCGTGATGACCGCGTTGTCGGGGCGCCCGCTCGTGCTGCATGAGCAGAATTCGATCGCGGGCCTGACCAACAAGGTGCTCGCGAAACTCGCGAAGCGCGTGCTCGTTGCGTTCCCCGGCGCGCTGCCGCACGCGGAATGGACGGGTAACCCGATTCGCGCGGAACTTGCGCACATCGAATCGCCCCAGGCACGCTATGCGTCGCGCAGCGGCCCGCTCAACGTGCTGGTGGTCGGCGGCAGCCTCGGGGCGGCCGCGCTGAACGAAGTCGTGCCGCGCGCGCTGGCGCGGCTGACGCCGGGCGAGCGGCCGCGCGTCGTGCACCAGGCCGGCGTGAAGCACATCGACGCATTGAAGGCGAATTACGAAGCGGCCGGTTTCGCGGCCGGCGAAGACGTGCGGCTCGTGCCGTTCATCGACGACATGGCGGCCGCGTATGCGGCAGCGGATCTGGTGATCTGCCGGTCGGGCGCGATGACGGTGTCGGAGATCGCGGCGGTGGGCGTGGCGGCGCTGTTCGTGCCGTTCCCGTACGCGGTCGACGATCATCAGACGACCAACGCCGCGTTCCTCGCCGATGCGGGCGCGGCCGTGCTGGTGCAACAACGCGACCTGTCGGCGGAACTGCTCGCCGACTGGCTGCGCGGCCAGTCGCGGGCATCGCTCGCGGCCATGGCGGAACGTTCGCGCGCGCTCGCGAAGCCCGAGGCCACCGACGAAGTCGCGCGCGTCTGCGCGAAGGCGGCCGGCGCGAACCTGGAACAACTGCAATGAAACACATCGTCAAACACATTCATTTCGTCGGGATCGGCGGCGCGGGCATGAGCGGCATCGCCGAAGTGCTCGTCAACCTCGGCTACGCGGTCAGCGGCTCGGACCTGTCGCGCAATGCGGTGACCGATCGTCTCGAGGCGCTGGGCGCGCGGATCGCGATCGGCCACGATGCGGCGAACATCGAGGGCGCGAACGCGGTCGTCGTGTCGACGGCCGTGCGCTCGGACAACCCCGAAGTGCTGGCCGCGCGCGCGAAGCGCGTGCCGATCGTGCCGCGCGCGGTGATGCTCGCGGAGCTGATGCGCCTGAAGCAGGGGATCGCGATCGCCGGCACGCACGGCAAGACCACGACGACGAGCCTCGTCGCGAGCGTGCTCGCGGCGGGCGGGCTGGACCCGACCTTCGTGATCGGCGGCCGGCTGATCAGCGCCGGCGCGAACGCGCGGCTCGGCACGGGCGATTTCATCGTCGCCGAGGCCGACGAGTCGGATGCGTCGTTCCTGAACCTCTATCCGGTGATCGAAGTCATCACGAACATCGACGCCGACCACATGGACACCTACGGCCACGATTTCGCGCGGCTCAAGCAGGCGTTCATCGAATTCACGCAGCGCCTGCCGTTCTACGGCAGCGCGGTCGTGTGCGTCGACGATCCGAACGTGCGGCAGATCATCCCGTTCATCTCGAAGCCGGTCGTGCGCTACGGCCTGTCGCCGGACGCGCAGGTGCGCGCGGAAGACATCGACGCGCGCGACGGCCGGATGCATTTCACGGTGATCCGCGAAGGTCGCGCGCCGCTCGCGGTCGTGCTGAACATGCCGGGCCTGCACAACGTGCAGAACGCGCTCGCGGCGATCGCGATCGCGACCGACCTCGGCGTGGCGGACGACGCGATCCAGCGGGCGCTGGCGGAATTCAACGGTGTCGGCCGACGCTTCCAGCGTTACGGCGAAGTGCCGAGCGCGGACGGCGGCCAGTACACGCTGATCGACGATTACGGTCACCACCCGGTCGAGATGGCGGCGACGATCGCGGCCGCGCGCGGTGCGTTCCCGGGCCGCCGCCTCGTGCTGGCGTTCCAGCCGCACCGCTACACGCGCACGCGCGACTGTTTCGACGATTTCGTCAACGTGCTGTCGACGGTCGATGCGCTGGTGCTGACGGAAGTCTATGCGGCCGGCGAGGCCGCGATTCCGACGGCCAGCGGCGACGCGCTGTCGCGTGCACTGCGCGCGGCGGGAAAGGTCGACCCGGTGTTCGTCGCGACGGTCGACGACGTGCCGGAGGCATTGGCGAAGGTCGCGCAGAACGGCGACGTGGTGATCACGATGGGCGCGGGTTCGATCGGCGGCGTGCCGGCGAAGCTCGCGCAACACATTCAACAGAAGGCATGACATGAGCGGGATCGATCCGAAACGTTTCGGCAAGGTGGCGGTGTTGTTCGGCGGCGAATCCGCCGAGCGCGAGGTGTCGCTCACCTCGGGCCGCCTCGTGCTGCAGGGCCTGCGCGACGCTGGCGTCGACGCGCATCCGTTCGACCCGGCCGAGCGGCCGCTGTCGGCACTGAAGGACGAAGGCTTCGTGCGTGCGTTCAATGCGCTGCATGGCGGCTACGGCGAGAACGGCCAGATTCAGGGCGCACTCGATTTCTACGGCATTCGCTACACGGGCAGCGGCGTGCTCGGCTCGGCGCTCGGCCTCGACAAGTTCCGCACGAAGCTCGTGTGGCAGCAGACGGGCGTGCCGACGCCGCCGTTCGAGACGGTGATGCGCGGCGACGACCTGGCCGCGCACGCGACCGACATCGTCGCGAAGCTCGGCCTGCCGCTGTTCGTGAAGCCGGCGAGCGAAGGCTCGAGTGTCGCGGTGCTGAAGGTGAAGACGGCGGACGCGCTGCCGGCCGCGCTCGAGGAAGCCGCGACGCACGACAAGATCGTGATCGTCGAGAAGAGCATCGAAGGCGGCGGCGAATACACCGCGTGCATCGCCGGCGATCTCGACCTGCCGCTGATCAAGATCGTGCCGGCCGGCGAGTTCTACGACTACCACGCGAAGTACGTTGCCGACGATACGCAGTACCTGATCCCGTGCGGCCTGCCGGCGCAACAGGAAGCGGAGCTGAAGCGCATCGCGCGCCGTGCGTTCGACGTGCTCGGTTGCACCGACTGGGGCCGCGCGGATTTCATGCTCGACGCGGCCGGCAATGCGTATTTCCTGGAAGTGAACACGGCCCCCGGGATGACCGACCACTCGCTGCCGCCGAAGGCCGCGCGCGCGGTCGGCATCGGCTATTCGGAGCTGGTCGTGAAGGTGCTGTCGCTCACGCTCAACGACTGACGCAGGAACGGAACGACGTATGTGGAACAACGTTCGCCAACTCAACCTTGCCGCCAGCGCGCTGTATGCGCTGCTGCTGCTCGTGTTGGCGGCGGCCGGCTGCTACTGGCTGATCCAGCGCCCGACGTTCGCGCTGCGGGAAATCCGGATCGACGGCGACACCGAGCACATCAATTCGCCGACGGTGCGCGCGGGCGTGGTTGGACGGCTGAAGGGCAATTTCTTCACGGTCGATCTCGACACGGCGCGCGCCGCGTTCGAGCAGATGCCGTGGGTGCGTCACGCGAGCGTGCGTCGGGTGTGGCCGAATGCGCTGGCTGTCACGCTCGAGGAGTACAAACCGCTCGGGACCTGGGGCAGCGATCAGCTCGTGAGCGTGGACGGCGAGCTGTTCACCGCGAATCAGGGCGAGCTGGAGCAGGAGTTGCCGGCGTTCGACGGCCCGGAAGGCAGTGCGAAGGAAGTCGTCGCGCGGTATCGCGACTTCGGGAAATGGTTTGCGCCGCTGAAGGCGGCGCCGGAAGAGGTGACGCTGTCGGCGCGGTACGCGTGGACGGTGAAGCTGTCGAACGGCATGCAGGTCGAGCTGGGCAAGGAGCGCAACAGCGACACGCTGCATGACCGGAGCCAGCGTCTGGTGGCCGCGTGGCCGGCCGTCACGGAGCGTTGGGGCAACGACATCGAGTACGCGGATCTGCGTTATCCGAACGGATTCGCGATTCGCGCGGCGGGCATGCGGTTCCTGACCGATACCGACAAGCGCAAGAAGTAACGAGAGATCACACGCAAGAGCACTTTATGAGCAAAGACTACAAGGATCTGCTGGTTTCCCTCGACATCGGCACGTCGAAGGTGGTGGCCATCGTCGCCGAGCTGAAGGGCGAGGGCCACTACGAGGTGATCGGTCTCGGCCAGAGCGAGTCGAAGGGTCTGAAGAAAGGCGTGGTGGTGAACATCGAGGCCACCGTGCAGTCGATCCAGCGCGCGCTCGAGGAAGCCGAGCTGATGGCCGACTGCAAGATCACCAACGTGTTCACGGGGATCGCGGGCAGCCACATCCGCAGCTTCAACTCGAGCGGGATGGTCGCGATCAAGGACAAGGAGGTCACGCAGACCGACGTCGCGCGCGTGATCGAGACCGCGAAGGCGATCAACATCCCGACCGATCAGCAGGTGCTGCACATCCTCACGCAGGAATTCATCATCGACGGCCAGGAAGACGTGCGCGAGCCGATCGGGATGAGCGGCATCCGGCTGGAAGTGAAGGTGCACATCGTGACGGGCGCGGTGAGCGCCGCGCAGAACATCGTCAAGTGCGTGCGCCGCTGCGGGCTGGAAGTGAACGACCTGATCCTGCAGCCGCTCGCGTCGTCGCTCGCGGTGCTGACCGAAGACGAGAAGGATCTCGGCGTGGTGCTGGTCGACATCGGCGGCGGCACGACGGACATCGCGATCTTCGCCGAAGGCGCGATCCGCCACACGGCGGTGATTCCGATCGCCGGCGACCAGATCACGAGCGACATCGCGATGGCGCTGCGCACGCCGACGCCGGATGCGGAAGACATCAAGGTCGGCTACGGGATCGCGAAGCAGGCGCTCGCCGATCCGGACGAAATGGTGGAAGTGCCCGGCCTCGGCGAACGCGGCCCGCGCACGCTGTCGCGTCAGGCGCTCGCGGCCGTGATCGAGCCGCGCGTCGAGGAACTGTTCTCGCTCGTGCAGCAGGTCGTGCGCGAATCAGGTTACGAAGAACTCCTGAGCTCCGGCGTGGTCATTACCGGCGGCGCGTCGATGATGCCGGGCATGGTCGAACTCGGCGAGGACATTTTCCTGAAACCGGTGCGCATCGGCGCGCCGGAATATGCAGGCGGCCTCGCCGACGTCGTGCGCAATCCGCGCTACTCGACGGCGATGGGGCTGCTCGTCGAAGGCAGTGCTCAGCGCATGCGCGGCCGCAAGGTCGCCGTGCAGTCCGGCAACGCGGGGCAAGTGTTCTCGCGGATGAAGGAATGGTTCCTGAGCAACTTCTGACAAACCGAATCGAAATTCGCGCTGGTGCCGGCGGCTGGCGCGCGACAGGGGGTTGCCCGATCTCCTGCCGAATAACGGCCGAGTAGCAGTCATTCTCTTGACGGAGGCAACAATGGAATTCGAAATGCTGGAAACCGAAACCAACGGCACCATCATCAAGGTGGTCGGCGTTGGCGGCGCTGGCGGCAATGCCGTCCAGCACATGATCAACCGCGGCGTGCAGGGCGTCGACTTCATCGTGATGAACACGGACGCCCAAGCGCTGTCGCGTTCGCGCGCATCGTCGGTGATCCAGCTTGGCAACACGGGTCTTGGCGCCGGTGCGAAGCCGGAAATGGGTCGTGCGGCAGCGGAAGAAGCGCGTGAGCGCATCGCCGACGCACTGCGCGGCGCGCACATGGTGTTCATCACGGCCGGCATGGGCGGTGGCACGGGCACGGGCGCGGCACCGGTGGTCGCGCAGATCGCGAAGGAGATGGGCATTCTGACGGTCGGTGTCGTCAGCAAGCCGTTCGAGTTCGAAGGCGGCAAGCGCATGCGCGTCGCCGAAGCAGGCTCGCAGCAACTGGAGGATCACGTCGACTCGCTGATCGTCGTCCTGAACGACAAGCTGTTCGACGTGATGGGCGACGACGCCGAGATGGACAAGTGCTTCCAGTGCGCGGACGACGTGTTGAACAACGCGGTGGCAGGTATCGCGGAAATCATCAACGTCGACGGCCTCGTGAACGTCGACTTCGAAGACGTGAAGACGGTGATGGGCGAGCAGGGCAAGGCGATGATGGGCACGGCGACGGTCGCCGGCGTCGATCGCGCACGCCTCGCGGCGGAACAGGCCGTGGCGAGCCCGCTGCTCGAAGGCGTCGATCTGTCGGGTGCGCGCGGCGTGCTGGTCAACATCACGTCGAGCCGTTCGCTGCGCCTGTCGGAAACGCGCGAAGTGATGAACACGATCAAGAGCTACGCGGCGGAAGATGCGACGGTGATCTTCGGTGCGGTGTACGACGACGCGATGGGCGATGCACTGCGCGTGACGGTCGTGGCGACGGGTCTGGGCCGTGCGGCGAAGAAGCAGCAGTCGGCTCCGATGACGCTGCTGCGCACGGGTACGGACAACCAGCCGGTCAGCGCGGTGTCGCACGGCTATGCGCAGCCGCATCACGTCAGCACGGCCGACTACGGCGCGCTCGACACGCCGGCGGTGTGGCGCAATTCGCGCGAAACCGCGGCATCGCACGTGCAGGCGCTGCAGGAGAAGGGTGTCGACACGTACGACATTCCGGCTTTCCTGCGCAAGCAGGCTGACTGACGCAAACACAGGCGAAGCCGCGGCGACACCGCCGCGGTATCGCCGGCGTGACGGATGCTACGGACCACGACAGGCCGCGTCGGATGCGACGCCGGGCCGGGAAAGGTGCCCTCTCCGCTCGAGCGGGGCGGGATGGGCCGTGCTGTCCGCAACACGCTGAAAAACCGTATCGCTATGAGGGACCAGCCATGATTCAAGTGGGCGACGCGCTGCCCGACGCGCAATTGTTCGAGTTCGTCGACGACGCGCGCGAAGGGTGCACGCTGGGGCCGAACGCCTACAGCGTGCGCGACCAGGTTGCGGGAAAGCGGGTGGTGATCTTCGGATTGCCGGGCGCGTTCACGCCGACCTGCTCGGCGCAGCATGTGCCGGGCTACGTCGAGCACGCCGAGCAATTGCGCGCGGCGGGGATCGACGAGATCTGGTGCGTGTCCGTCAACGACGCATTCGTGATGGGCGCATGGGGACGTGATCTGCACACCGCGGGCAAGGTGCGCATGATGGCGGACGGCAGCGCGGCTTTCACTCATGCGCTGGGGCTGACGCAGGATTTGTCCGCGCGTGGCATGGGAATTCGTTCCCTGCGCTACGCGATGGTGATTGACGGCGGTGTGGTCAAGACGCTGGCCGTCGAGGCGCCGGGCAAGTTCGAAGTGAGCGATGCGGCGAGTGTTCTCGCGACGTTGACGTCCTGATCGTGCGGTGCGCCGTTGCCTTCCGGCAACGCTGCTCGCCGGCCTCAGGGCAGTTGTAACACGGGCTGATGACCGGAAACGCCTCCGTTCCGGGCATCGGCCCGTCCCGTATCGGCGCGGGTAAACTGTCGAAACAGATTGATACGCAGTTTCGGACAGCGTCGAATAGGGAATTACGCTATAATCCCGCCTATCGAATATAACTCCTGATTGATATCTTCAATCAAGACGAAGAAGACCATGTTGAAGCAGCGCACCATCAAATCCATCGTGAAGACCGTGGGTATCGGTGTCCACTCGGGCCGCAAGATCGAGTTGACGCTCCGTCCCGCCGCGCCCGGCACGGGCATCGTCTTTTCACGCGTCGACCTGCCGACGCCGGTCGACATTCCCGCATCGGCGATGTCGATCGGCGACACGCGACTCGCGTCGGTGTTGCAGAAGGATGGCGTGCGCGTGTCGACGGTCGAGCACCTGATGTCCGCGTGTGCGGGCCTTGGCATCGACAACCTGTATGTCGACGTGACGGCCGAGGAAATCCCGATCATGGACGGCAGTGCGGCCACGTTCGTGTTCCTGATCCAGTCCGCCGGCATCGAGGAGCAGAACGCGCCGAAGCGCTTCATCAAGGTGAAGAAGCCGGTCGAAATCCGCGATGGCGACAAGTTCGCGCGTCTCGATCCGTATTTCGGCTTCAAGCTGAAGTTCTCGATCGATTTCCGCCACCCGGCCGTCGACAAGACGGGCCAGGAGCTCGAAGTCGATTTCGCGACCACGTCGTACGTGCGCGAGATCGCGCGTGCGCGCACGTTCGGTTTCGCGCACGAAGCAGAGATGCTGCGCGAGATCGGCCTGGCGCGCGGCGGCAGCATGGACAATGCGATCGTGCTCGACGAGTACCGGATCCTGAACAACGACGGGCTGCGCTACGACGACGAGTTCGTGAAGCACAAGATGCTCGACGCGATCGGCGACCTGTACGTGATCGGCCACCCGCTGCTGGCTTCGTACACCGCGTACAAGTCGGGCCACGGCCTGAACAACGCGTTGCTGCGCGAGTTGCTCGCACACGAAGACGCGTACGAGATCGTGACGTTCGACGATCCGCAGGCTGCGCCGAAAGGGTTTGCATTCGACGCGCAGACGGCTTTCGCGTGACCGGCGTTCGGCGCAAGCAATAAAAAAGCGACCCATTGATCTGCTCTAGAAATCCTGGACACAAATGAGTGTTAGTGTTTCGGAGGCAATTTTCCCAATAGGAACGGGAGGTT
>NZ_LPMU01000088.1:0-1181 GCF_001534535.1 Burkholderia sp. MSMB1459WGS | reverse complement strand
GCCGCGACGTTCACGACTTGTCGCGCCGAATCGGCCGAGCCGACCGCGACCACGTTCGAGCGCCCGCCATCGTTGCTGCCCGTGCCGAGCGCAGTCGAGTTGTTGCCCGATGCCGTCGAACCCACGCCGATCGCGGCGGAGCCGTTGCCCGACGCCGTCGAGCCGTTGCCGACCGCTGTGCTGTTCGAGCCCGATGCCACCGATCCCGAGCCGCCCGCCGACGAATTCGAACCGCTCGCCCCCGGCGGCACGTTGCCGCCGGTCGGATTCGACGTGTACGAACCGCCGAGGTTGGTCGTGCGCTGGTCGATCAGCGTCGTCAACTGGTTTGCGACCGAATCGAGCTGCGACACGTTCACCGCATCCGTGCCGTTCTTGCCGGCCGCGAGCCCGGTGATCTGGCGATTGCCGACGTTCACCTCGCCGGCCGACGACTGCGGGCTGCTCAGCCCGTACGCGACGTAGTTCGTCAGCGCGCCGACCGTGGTCAGCGAACCGGCGCCCAGCGCCACGCTGTTCGCGAACGTCGCCGATGCGCCGGCGCCGAGCGCGAGCGCATCGGTCGCCGTGCTGCGTGCACCGGAGCCGAGCGCGACGCTGCCCACGCTGACCGCCACCGCATTCGCACCCTGCGCGACCGACTGCGCGCCCGTCGCCGTCGCGCCGCTGCCCAGCGCGATCGCGTCGGCCTGCGCGGAACTCGCCGCCTGCCCGATGGCGACCCCGCCCGGCGCTGTCTGGTCGACGATCGCGCCGTTGCCGATGCCCACGCCGTTGTCGCCGTTGACGACCGTCGTCGGCCCCACCGCGACCGATTCCGCGCCGACCGCGAGCGAATCCGCCGCCGTCGAGTTCGCGTGGAAGTACTTCTGGCCGGTGACCGCGAACGACTGCAGCGCGCCGGTCAGTTGCCGCACCGTCACCGCGTCCTGCTGGCCGGTGCCGTCCGCGACGTTGGTGATCTGGCGATACGTCTTGTTCGTCGCATCGCCGACCGATACCGCGCCGAGCAACGTCTGGTCGGTCGTGTCGAACGGGATCGACGCAGTGCCGTTGCGGAGGATGCCCGACGACGGCACCGTCGCGCGGTCGGCCACCGAACCCGAGCCGAGCGCAATGCTGCCGTCCACCTTCGAGATCGCGTTCGGGCCGATCGCGACGCTGTCGACGCCCACCGCCTG
>NZ_LPMU01000087.1:0-94565 GCF_001534535.1 Burkholderia sp. MSMB1459WGS | reverse complement strand
TAGACGCCGTCGGCCTTCACGATCACGCGGCTGCCCGCGCGATTGAGCGCGCCCATGTCCGAGAACGGGTGGATGTGATGCGCGGCGTCGAGCGCGCGGTATTCGGCGGTCGAGCGTGCCTGCGTCGCGCGCGGCGCGGCGGCCGTGGCGGTCGGCGCGGCCGGCTGGATCCAGGCCGATTCATTGCGGTAAGTCATGTTTCCTCCGTGATTCCGTATGCGGTTGGCACGCTTACACGTGCAGCAGCAGATGGCGGCGTTCCCACGAGCTGATCACGCGGAAGAACGCTTCGTATTCGGTTTCCTTCAGCGCGAAATACGCTTTCAGGAACTTGTGCCCGAGGATCTCGCCGAGCGGCTCGCACGCGGCCATCAGCGTCAGCCCTTCCTCGAGGTTGCGCGGCAACTGGTACGGCAGGCTGTAGCCGTCGCTGACGAGCGGCTCGGTCGGCTCCAGGCGCTGCGTCATGCCCAGATAGCCAGCCGCGAGCGTCGCCGCGAGCGCGAGGTACGGGTTGCAGTCGACGCCCGGGATGCGGTTTTCGATGCGGCGTGCGGCCGGGCCCGAATGCGGGATGCGGAACCCCACCGTGCGGTTGTCGTAGCCCCACTGCACGTTGATCGGCGCGGCCATGAAGCGCGACAGGCGGCGATACGAGTTGATGTACGGCGCGAAGATCGGCATCAGCGCCGGCGTGTACTTCTGCAGCCCCGCGAGATAGTTGTAGAACATCGACGTCGCGCCGCCTGTTTCCGGCGACGTGAACAGGTTCTGGCCCGTTTCCTCGTCGACGATGCTCTGGTGCACGTGCATCGCCGAGCCCGGTTCGTCTTCCATCGGCTTGGCCATGAACGTCGCGTACATGTTGTGGCGCAGCGCGGCCTCGCGCACCGTGCGCTTGAACAGGAACACCTGGTCGGCCAGCGACAGCGCGTCGCCGTGCATGAAGTTGATCTCCATCTGCGCGGCGCCGACTTCGTGGATCAGCGTATCGATGTCGAGGTTCTGCGATTCGCAGTACTCGTAGATGTCCTCGAACAGCGGATCGAATTCGTTGACGGCCTCGATCGAATAGGACTGGCGGCCCGTTTCGGGGCGGCCCGTGCGGCCGACCGGCGGGCGCAGCGGCAGGTCGGGGTCCTTGTTCATGTCGACCAGATAGAACTCGAGCTCGGGTGCGACGACCGGCTTCCAGCCCTTTGCCTTGTACAGGTCGAGCACGCGGCGCAGCACGTAGCGCGGCGAGATCTCGACCGGCGAGCCGTCGAAATGCACGCAATCGTGGATCACCTGTGCGGTCGGGTCGACGGCCCACGGGATCAGGCGGATGGTCGACGTGTCGGGCACGCACACCATGTCGGGGTCGGTCACGCCGGTCAGCGAGCCGTCTTCCGGATAGTCGCCGGTGACGGTCTGCACCATCACGGCCTGCGGCAGCCGCATCGATTCGCCGGACGTGAACTTGTTGCGCGGCGTGATCTTGCCGCGCGCGATGCCGGCCATGTCGGGAATGATCGCTTCGATCTCGGTAATCCGGTGCTGCTTCAGAAAGCCTTCGATGTCTTGCATGTCTGTTCTCGTTGTCTGGTTGGCGCGCTCATGCGAGCGCGGCGGCGGCCATGGCACGCGTGCGTTCGGCGCGGCGGGCGCGGCACGCATCGCCGAACGCGCGGAAGATCGCGCTCGACAGCGGGTCCTGCGCGTGTCGCCATTCCGGATGCCACTGCACGGCCAGCGCGAACGCGGGTGCGTCAACGACGCTCACGGCCTCGATCAGGCCATCCGGCGCGACGGCCTCGACGGCGAGGCCGGAGCCGAGCTGCGCGACGCCCTGCTTGTGCAGCGAGTTCACGTGCACTTCGTCGCGGCCGCCGGCGAGCGCATGCAGTTGGCCGCCGGGCGTCAGGCGCACGACGTGCGCGGGGCCGTATTGCGTATCCATCGGCGCGTCGTCGTCCTCGCGGTGATCGGCGAAGCCGGGCACTTCATGTACGCGCTGGTGCAGCGTGCCGCCGCAAACGACGTTCAGCTCCTGGAAGCCGCGGCACACGGCGAGCACGGGCACGCCCGCGACGATGGCCGCACGCAAGAGCGGCAGCGTCGTCGCGTCGCGGGCGGGGTCGTGCTTCGTGCCGGGCTCGCTCGGCTCGCCGCCGTACCGATGCGGCTCGACGTTCGAGTAGCTGCCGGTAAACAACAGCCCGTCCACGGCGTCGAGCACGTCGGCAGTCGACTGCCGTTCGCCGAGCGCCGGCAGCACCATCGCGAGCGCTTGCGCGCCGTCGACGATCGCGGCCACGTATTTGTCGCCGACCGTATGCGACGCGTGCGCGCCGATCTGGGTGAAGTCGGCGGTGATGCCGACGAGAGGTTTCCTTTCCATGACGTCAATCAGTAATCCGTAGGGACGTGACGCACGTCGGCCCGAATGCGGCAAAACGCGGGCGCGACACGACCCCGCAGCCGGGCGTTGGGCGCACGGCCGCTGGTGAATGGGCGCAACGGGATGGCGTGGCGATCCGCGCTGCGCGCGACGGTCAGGCCGTCGTTCGTTTCATCGCGATACGCGACGCCGCAACGAATGCGCGAACGCGTTCCGTCACCGCACGGACGATGCGGTTGGCGAATCGACGGACGAAACGAACGACGTGAAGAAAGGAGAGGCGCTACGGCAGCAGCGACGCCACTTCGTCGGTATCGACGGCGACGAATGCGCGTGCGGAAACGGCGTTGTGGCGCCGAACGGAACGACGGGACAGGATGGTGTAGATCGACAGGTGAAGCAGGCGAGGACTATGCCAGCCGCAACTGCCGTCGGAAGCGGGAACGGCGCTGCGCAAACTTCGCACATCGCCTCGATCCCACCTCACCAGAGGGCCACGGACTCTCACGATTACACTCGACTGGTTTGTTGAAAGTATTGAACACCTGATCGTTTCGACGCGCGGGGCGTTTAAAATAATCAAGGTGCCGGCCCGGCGTCATGTGCATTGACGGGCATCGACTGCTGCGTTGCGATAACGCTTTTCGAGGCCTGTGAAAGCCTGATGACGCTGACCTGAGAGCCAGCATATACGAGCCAATAACGGCGTCAAATGTTTTTTAATGGTCCTGCATCAGGGCTTTCCCGAGCAGTGCGAACAAAAGATTCGCAAAAGGAATGGTCGGCGCGCCGTTCATTATTTCGAACGCCTTTCAGGGTTTTCCCCGCTGATGTGCGGCATAAAGTGATTAGAATATTCAACGGCTGTCCCATGCGTCGTTTCACTTTGTCATCGCACTTATCGTGTCCGAAACCGAATCGATGTCCACCGAAGTCGCCGAGCGCCTGCGTTTCGTGCGCAACAAGCATGGCCTGTCGCAGCGCGAACTCGCGAAACGCGCCGGCGTCACCAACGGCACGATCTCGCTGATCGAACAGGGCCGCGTGAGCCCGTCGGTCGGGTCGCTGAAGAAACTGCTCGAATGCATCCCGATGAGTCTTGCGGAGTTCTTTACGTTCGAGCTCGTCGAATCGCGCGCGGTCGTGTCGCGTCGCGACGAGATGCCGAACCTCGGCAACGATTCGCTCGCGTTTCACCTGGTCGGCGCGAACGTGAAGGATCGCAACATGTGCATCCTGCGCGAGATTTACCAGCCGCTGGCCGACACGGGGCCCGAGATGCTCGTGCATGCGGGGCACGAGGGCGGCGTCGTCGTGTCCGGCCGGCTCGAGCTGACCGTCGACGGCGCGACGTGGCTGCTCGACCCCGGAGACGGCTACTACTTCGAAAGCCGCTTGCCGCATCGTTTTCGCAATCCCAGCGCGGAACTGCTCTGCGAGATCGTGTCGGCCAATTCGCCGGCGACCTTCTGACCGCGCGTCACCGCATTCGCCGCCGGCCGGCTGCGCGCCAGGCGCGCGGCGCACCGCATCGCGAATGCCAAACCATTGAGGCATCCTGATGAACAAGTTGACTTTGGCTGACTGGCAAAACAAGGCGGCGTCGCTCGCGATCGAAGGGCGCGCATTCATCGATGGCGCATCGCGCGACGCGCACGACGGCAGGACGTTCGACTGCGTGAGCCCGATCGACGGCCGCGTGCTGGCGAAGGTCGCCGACTGCGGCGAAGCGGACGTGAACGCCGCCGTCGCGGCGGCCCGCCGCGCGTTCGACGCAGGGGTGTGGGCCGGCCTGAACCCGCGTGCGCGCAAGGCCGTGCTGCTGCGCTGGGCCACGCTGATGCGCGAGCATCTCGACGAACTGTCGCTGCTCGAAACGCTCGACGCGGGCAAGCCGATCGGCGACACGACGACGGTCGACGTGCCGGGCGCCGCATACTGCGTCGAATGGTTCGCCGAGGCGATCGACAAGGTCGGCGGCGAGGTCGCGCCGGCCGATCATCATCTCGTCGGCCTCGTCACGCGCGAACCGGTCGGCGTGGTGGCCGCCGTCGTGCCGTGGAACTTCCCGATCCTGATGGCCGCATGGAAATTCGGTCCCGCGCTCGCGGCCGGCAACAGCGTCGTGCTGAAGCCGTCGGAGAAATCGCCGCTGACCGCGATCCGCGTCGCGCAGCTCGCCTTCGAGGCCGGCATGCCGGCCGGCGTGTTCAACGTCGTGCCGGGCGCGGGCGAACCGGGCAAGCTGCTCGCGCTGCATCGCGACGTCGACTGCATCGCGTTCACCGGCTCGACGGCGGTCGGCAAGCTGATCATGCAGTACGCGGCGCAGTCGAACCTGAAGCGCGCGTGGCTCGAGCTCGGCGGCAAGTCGCCGAACATCGTGTTGCCCGACTGCCCCGATCTCGACCGCGCGGCGCAAACGGCGGCCGGCGCGATCTTCTACAACATGGGCGAGATGTGCACGGCCGGCTCGCGGCTGCTCGTGCATCGCGACATCAAGGACGCATTCATCGAGAAGCTCGTCGCGGCCGCCCGCGCGTACGTGCCGGGCAATCCGCTCGATCCGTCGGTATCGATGGGCGCGATCGTCGACGGCGTCCAGCTCGAACGCGTGCTCGGTTATATCGAGGCGGGGCGCAGCGAAGGCCGGCTCGTCACCGGCGGTGCGCGCGTGAACGCGGAAACGGGCGGCTTCTACGTGGAGCCGACGGTGTTCGAGGTGAAGCCCGATGCGAAGATCGCGCGCGAGGAAATCTTCGGGCCGGTGTTGTCGGTGATCGTGTTCGACGACGTCGACGAGGCCGTCAGGATCGCGAACGATACCGAATACGGGCTGGCCGCGGCCGTGTGGACGTCGGACCTGACGACCGCGCACGACGTGTCGCGCCGGCTGCGTGCAGGTACCGTGTGGGTGAACTGCTATGACGAGGGCGGCGACATGAACTTTCCGTTCGGTGGCTACAAGCAGTCGGGCAACGGCCGCGACAAGTCGCTGCATGCGCTCGAGAAGTACACCGAACTGAAGTCGACGCTGATCCGGCTGCGTTGACAGGCCGCCGGATGCGGGCGCGTCGCCGTCCGGCGCTGCGCCCGCAATGACCTCCGCGGCCCTGGGCGCGCGTTACGCGGTGCGCAGTGCGGGATGGAAGCCGGCGGCTTCGATGATCGACCGCACGCGCTCGACGCCTTGCGCCGAGTCGACCTTGACGATCTTCGCCGCGACGTCGATGTCGAGCTTCGCGGCGGGGTCGGCGGCGGTCACCGCACGTGTGATGGCGTTGGCGCAGCCGCCGCAGGTCATGTCCTGGACTTCGAATTCCATCGTGTTCTCTCCGGTGAGTGATTGACGAGTACGTTCAGCATGAAGCTTGCCACGGTGGGAAGGTCAAGCGTCGCATGCGGTTGATGGCATCGCATCGGCGATTTGTAATGCTGAGGTCTGACGAATGGTCATTTGCGCGCGCGGGTCAGTCCGAATTTTTCCCGATTGACGACTGCACATTGTCGGCTAATTCTCGCGGAGCCTTGCGCGACAAAGCGCACTTGGGATCGACGGCGTACGATTTCCATGATCGAAGTGAGGGTACTGCGAGGTGAAAATGCGAATCGATCTTAGTATCGATTCCCTTCAATATTTCCGTTCATTACGCACATGACCCGTTTCGCTATCGGTTTCGCACTGGCCCTGCTGGGCGCCTCGGCCGCGTCCGCCTTCGCTGCCGACGATGTCGTCAACCTGACGTTGAAGGACCACAAGTTTTCGCCCGAGGGCGTGACGATCCCCGCCGGCAAGAAGGTGAAGTTCGTCGTGAAGAACCTCGATGCGACGCCCGCTGAATTCGAAAGCGACGACTTCAAGGCGGAGAAGGTCGTGCCGGCCGGCAAGTCGGTCGAGATTCTGGTCGGGCCGCTGAAGGCCGGGACCTACGAGTTCCACGACGAGTATCACGAAGCGCAGTCGAAGACGCATCTGACCGTCAAGTAAGCCGATACCGACATGCTGTCTACTGCCCTGATCGTCTTTCGTGAAGTGCTCGAGGCCGCGCTGGTGGTCTCGATCGTGATGGCCGCCACGAAGGGCGTGCCGCGGCGCGGCTGGTGGGTAGGCGGCGGGCTGGTCGGCGGCGTGGTCGGCGCCGGCCTGATCGCGGCGTTCGCCGACGCGATCTCGCAATGGGCGTCCGGCATGGGCCAGGAAGTCTTCAACGCGGGCGTGATGTTCGTCGCGACGCTGATGCTCGCGTGGCACTGCATCTGGATGAGCCGGCACGGCCGCGAAATGGCGCTGCACATGGGGCAGGTCGGGCGGGCCGTCGCCGAAGGCAGCCGGCCGCTGACGGGCCTCGCGATCGTGGTCGGCGTCGCGGTGCTGCGCGAGGGGTCCGAGGCCGTGCTGTTCCTGTACGGGATCGCGGCGGGCGACCCGGGCCAGACGCCGCAGATGATCGCCGGCGGGCTGCTCGGCGTGCTCGGCGGCGCCGGGCTCGGCTACGCGATGTATGCGGGCCTGCTGCAGATTCCGTTGAAGCGCCTGTTCTCCGTCACCAACGGGCTGATCGTGCTGCTCGCCGCGGGCATGGCGAGCCAGTGCGTCGGCTTCCTGCTGGCCGCCGGCCTCGTGCCGTCGTGGGGCGATGCGGTCTGGGACACGTCGTGGCTGCTCAAGGAGTCGAGCATCGTCGGCAAGGCGCTGCATACGCTGATCGGCTATACCGCGCGTCCGGCGGGCATCCAGATCGCCGCGTACGTCGCGACGCTCGCGGCGATCGTCGTGCTGGCACGGCTCGTCGGCCGGCCGCGGCAGACGGTGAGGCCGCCGCGCGCCGCGGCGTGAGTGTCTCCGGGCTTCCCGGTTCGAATGAAAGAAGGGGCGTCATGGACGCCCCTTCTTTCATTCGGGATGCATGCGGCGGTGTCGGTCAGGCGTGGTTGTCGATCCACGCGCGCGCCCATTCGAGTCCCGCCTCGCGCGCGTCGTCCTCGGTGTCGAACACGCCGAGCACGCCCGAGGCCTCGACGAGCCGGTTGTTCTGCGTGATCGTGCCGCTCGCCGCGAAGCGCTCGGGCTGCATGATCTCCTCCTGCTGCAGGATCGCATGACCCCAGATCTGGTAGCCGCGGTAGGTCTGCGCTTCCATTATCGGGTCACCTTCGCGGAGCGGCCTTGTGTGCCGACTTGCAGCACGTTGCCGTCCGGCGTGTATTGACGCGGGATGTCGGAGAAGGTGAGCGCGCGCGTCGTGTCCGGCGCGGCGGGCTGCATCACCGTGAGACGCCCGGGCGCGGGTTGCGCAACGGGGCGCGGGGCGGCCGGAGTGTCGGTCGCGGCGGCCGCCGGGCGGTGCGAGCCGGCCTTCATGGCCTGCGCGACGCGGCGCTTGTGCGGTTTCGCGGCGGCCTTCGGCGTGGCGCTCGCGTGCTTCTCCGCGCTCTTGCCGGTGCGCGCGTCGGCGCCCGGGCGGGCGGCCGGTGTGCGGGCATCCTGCGCCCGAGCCGCGGGCTGACGCGCCTCGGGCGGGTTCCAGACCTCGACGTAGTGCTCGGCGGCCCAGCCCGTCGACGCGAACGTCAGCGCCAGCAATCCGCATCCAAACAGTCTTACCATTGTCTCTCCGTCATATTCGTTGCGGCGCGCCCTGCCGGGGCCGACCCTGTGCATTCGGGGAATGCCGGCTCAGGAGAACACCTCGAGCCCGTGTTTCTCGACGATCTGGAGCATGCGCGCGGCGATGCCGCTCGGCCGCTTGTCGCCCTGTTCCCATTGGCGGATCGTCGACGTCGTCGTGTTCAGGTAGAGCGCGAACACGCTCTGGCTGACGTTGACCGACTTGCGAATGCGGGCGATCGCTTCCGGAGCGAATTGCGGCGCGGCTTCGATGCAGAGATCGTCGTATTCGCGCATCGTCTTCTTGTCGATCAGGTTGGCGCGATAAAGCCCCGATGCGGCGCTGTGGACCGCCTCCGTCGCGTCGCGCTTGAATCGCGTTTTAGCCACTGCAAATCTCCACATGAAGACGCGTCGTACGGAAGCGGGCCTGTCGAGCCGGCCGGGCGTGGCACTGGATTATATGCCACTAAGTGGTACCTATTTCGACCTGGCCGGATGGCCTGCCGCACGCCGATGCGACGCCCGGACGGACCGGCGACGGCCCGTCCGGCCAGGCAGCCTTACTCCACCGTCACCGATTTCGCGAGGTTGCGCGGCTTGTCGACGTCGGTGCCGCGCGCACACGCGGTGTGATACGCAAGCAATTGCAGCGGCACGACGTGCAGGATCGGCGACAGTTGCCCGTAGTGTTCCGGCATCCGGATCACGTGCAGGCCGTCGTCGTTGACGATCTGCGTGTCGGCATCGGCGAACACGTACAGCTCGCCGCCGCGCGCGCGCACTTCCTGCATGTTCGACTTCAGCTTCTCGAGCAGCGTGTCGTTCGGCGCGACCGTGACGACCGGCATCGCTTCCGTGACGAGCGCGAGCGGCCCGTGCTTCAGCTCGCCGGCCGGATAGGCCTCGGCATGGATGTACGAGATTTCCTTCAGCTTGAGCGCCCCTTCGAGCGCGATCGGGTAGTGCAGCCCGCGGCCGAGGAACAGTGCGTTTTCCTTGCGCGCGAATTCCTCCGACCACGCGATGATCTGCGGCTCGAGCGCGAGCACGCTGTTCAGCGCGGCCGGCAGGTGGCGCAGCTCCTTCAGGAATTGCGCTTCCTGCGCGGCGTCGACGTGACCGCGCAGCTTGCCGAGCGTCGCGGCCAGCACGAACAGCGCGACGAGCTGCGTCGTGAATGCCTTCGTCGACGCGACACCGATCTCGGTGCCTGCGTGCGTCAGGAACTGCATGTCGGTCAGGCGCACCATCGCGCTCGTCGCGACGTTGCACACGGCGAGCGTATGCGTGTGGCCGAGCGACTGCGCGTGCTTGAGCGCCGCGAGCGTGTCGGCCGTCTCGCCCGACTGCGAGATCACGAGCACGAGCTGGCGCGGGTTCGGCACCGACTCGCGGTAGCGGTATTCGCTCGCGATCTCGACCTGGGTCGGGATCTTCGCGATCGATTCGAGCCAGTACTTCGCGGTGAGGCCCGAGTAGTAGCTCGTGCCGCACGCGAGGATCAGCAGGCTGTCGATCTGCGCGAACGCGGCGGGTGCGGCGTCGCCGAACAGCGTCGCGTCGAAGGCGTCCGTCTGCGGCACGGTGTCGCCGATCGCGCGCGGCTGCTCGAAGATTTCCTTCTGCATGAAGTGGCGATAGGGCCCGAGCTCGACCGCGCCGCCGTAGGCGCTGACGACGCGGATTTCGCGCTGCACGGTGGCGCCGTGGCGATCGACGATCGTTACGCCGTCGAGCGACAGCTCGCACACGTCGCCTTCCTCGAGGAACGTGAAGCGGTCGGTGCTGCCCGCGAGCGCGAGCGCATCGGACGCGAGGAAGTTCTCGCCGTCGCCGTGGCCGACGACGAGCGGCGAACCCTGGCGCGCGCCGACGACGGTGTGCGGCTGGTCCTTGTGAATCACGGCGATCGCATACGCGCCGTGCAGCTGGTGCACGGCTTCGCGCACCGCGTCGAACAGGTTGCCGCGGTACAGGCTGTGCACGAGGTGCGCGATCACTTCGGTGTCGGTCTGCGACACGAATTCGTAGCCCTTCGCGCGCAGCGCTTCGCGCAGCGGCTCGAAGTTCTCGATGATGCCGTTGTGCACGAGCGCGAGCGCGTTCGACGAGAAGATCGGGTGCGCGTTGTGCGTGACGGGCGCGCCGTGCGTGGCCCAGCGCGTGTGGGCGACGCCGGTCGTGCCTTCGAGGTGCGTCTCGCGCACCTGCGCGTCGAGATCGGCGACGCGCGCGACGCTGCGCGCGCGCTTCGGCGCGCCCGGTTCGAGCACGGCGACGCCGCACGAGTCGTAGCCGCGGTATTCGAGGCGCCGCAATCCTTCGATCAGCACCGGGACGATATTACGTTGCGCAACTGCGCCGACAATGCCGCACATGTATGGTCAATCCTGTCAGTCGACGCGGGCGCCGCGCGGGCGCCCGCAAAAGGTTCAGCTCTTCTTCTTGACCGGGCGGACGTAGCCGCTCTTCGCGGTCTGCGTCTTCTCGTTCAATGCGAGGACGCCTTCGGCGACGTCCTTCCAGATCGTCGTGCCGGCGGCGATCGTCACGCCGCGGCCGACGCGCACGGGCGCGACGAGCTGCGTGTCGGAGCCGACGAACACGTCGTCCTCGATCACGGTGCGGAACTTGTTCGCGCCGTCGTAGTTGCAGGTGATCGTGCCCGCGCCGATGTTCACGCGTGCGCCGATGTCGGCGTCGCCGATGTACGTGAGGTGATTCGCCTTCGAGCCGTGGCCGATCACCGCGTTCTTCACCTCGACGAAGTTGCCGACGTGCGCTTCGTCCGCGAGCTGCGCGCCGGGGCGCAGCCGCGCGTACGGGCCGATCACGGTGTGCGCGCCGAGCTCGGCGCCGTCGATGTGCGTGAACGCGTCGATGCGCGTGCCCGCGCCGATCGACGCGTTGCGGATCACGCAGTTCGCGCCGACGGTTACGTTGTCGGCGAGCGTCACGTTGCCTTCGAACACGCAGTTCACGTCGATCGACACGTCGCGGCCGCAGCGCAGCGTGCCGCGCACGTCGACGCGCGCCGGATCGGCGAGCGTGACGCCGTCGGCGAGCAGCGCATCGGCGACGTTACGCTGGTGAATGCGCTCGAGCTCCGCGAGCTGCGCCTTGCTGTTCACGCCGAGCGTTTCCCATTCGTCGTCGGGCTGCGACGTGACGACCTCGAAGCCGGCCTCGATCGCGAGTTCGACGACGTCGGTCAGGTAGTACTCGCCCTGCGCGTTTTCGTTCTTCAGCGCGCCGAGCCACATCGACAGCTGGGCCGTCGGCGTGACGATGATGCCGGTGTTGATCTCGGCGATCTTCAGCTCTTCCGGCGACGCATCCTTCTGCTCGACGATGCGCGTGACGAAGCCGGCCGCGTCGCGCACGATGCGGCCGTAGCCGGTCGGCTCGTCGAGCGTGACGGTCAGGATCCCGTAGCGGCCTTCGCGCGCGGCATCGACGAGGCGCCGCAGCGTCGACGCGCGCGTGAGCGGCACGTCGCCGTACAGCACGAGCGTCGGCTGGGCGGGATCGAGCAGCGGCAGCGCCTGACGGACCGCATGGCCGGTGCCGAGCTGCTCGGCCTGCACCGCGAACTGGACGTCGGGTGCGGCGACGGCGGCCTGGACCTGCTCGGCGCCGTGGCCGACGACGACGACGAGCCGGGACGGCTGCAGCGTGCGCGCGGTGTCGATGACGTGGGAGAGGAGCGGCCTGCCGGCCAGGGGGTGAAGCACTTTCGGCAGCGCGGAACGCATGCGCTTGCCGGTGCCTGCCGCCAAAATCACGATATTCATGGCGCGCGCTTGGTCAGGGAGTTCGAAGCCGTCCATTTTAGCATGCGGCCCCCGCCGTTCCGGGCCTGCCGCAGCGGGCGCGCCACGCCGGAAAGGGCGCTCGGCGCCCGCTTCCGGCGGGTGTTCGGGCCCTGCTTACAGGTCGTCGAACTGGACGATCGAGATCGGTTGCGCGGCGCCCGGCGCGGCCGAGTCGTCGCCCGACGCGCACGGCTCCTCGTCGAACGCGATGTCGCCTTGCGGATCGGCTTCGCCCGTCGCGCGCAGCGACTGGAACGGGTACAGCGTCGTGTCCATCAGGTGCGACGGCACGACCTTCGCGAGCGCGTTGAACATGTTGTCGACGCGGCCCGGGAAGCGCTTGTCCCATTCGCGGATCAGCGCCTTCATTTCCGCGCGCTTCAGGTTCGGCTGGCTGCCGCACAGATTGCACGGGATGATCGGGAATTCGCGCAGCTCCGCGTATTTCTCGAGATCGGTTTCCTTCACGTACGCGAGCGGGCGGATCACGATGTTCTTGCCGTCGTCCGACTGCAGCTTCGGCGGCATCCCCTTCAGCTTGCCGCCGTAGAACATGTTGAGCAGCAGCGTCTGCACGATGTCGTCGCGGTGATGGCCGAGCGCGATCTTGGTCGCGCCGAGCTCGCCGGCCACGCGGTACAGGATGCCGCGGCGCAGCCGCGAGCACAGCGAGCAGGTCGTCTTGCCTTCCGGCACGAGCCGCTTGACGATGCTGTAGGTGTCCTGGTTCTCGATGTGGAACGGCACGCCGACCTGTTTCAGGTATTCGGGCAGCACGTGCTCGGGGAAGCCCGGCTGCTTCTGGTCGAGGTTCACCGCGACGATGTCGAAGTCGATCGGTGCGCGCTCGCGCAGGCGCAGCAGCACGTCGAGCATCGCGTAGCTGTCCTTGCCGCCCGACAGGCACACCATCACCTTGTCGCCCTGCTCGATCATGTTGTAGTCGCCGATCGCCTGGCCGACCTGGCGCACGATCCGCTTGAACAGCTTGTTGTTCTCGTACGCTTCCTTCTGCTCGCGGCGCGTCAGCGCCTGGCGGCCGGCCGGGGCGGCGGCTTCGTCCAGCGTGGCGGCGTCGGCCGCCGTGTCGTTCATGTGGGGGGCGTTCATGCGCGCTCCTCGTCCTTGATGCGAAAGACTTCGACGCCGACGGCGTCGCAGTCCGGATAGGCGTCCGGTTTCTCGGTACGGACGCGTACCGCGCGCACGGCATCGTGCGCCAGCAGGTGCGCGGCGATCGAGTCGCACAGCGTTTCCTGCAGGTGGATGTGGCCGCGCGCGAGGCATTGCGCGACGCTCTGCTTCATCAGATCGTAGTCGACGACTTCGTGCAGCCGGTCGTCGACGGGCGTCGACTGCGCGAGCGGCACGAACAGGTCGACGTTGATGACGACGCGCTGCTCGCCGCGCTTCTCGTGTTCGAAGGCCCCGATGTTGATGTGCACCTCGTAGTCGCGCAGGTAGAGCCTGCGGCAATCCGCGAGGCGGGGGTGCAGGAGAGCGGAAAACATGGTCGTCCCAGTCAAATTGGCGTGCGCGCACGCAAAGCGGCGCGGGCGGCGGCGGTCACGCCGCGCCCGCGCGGTTCATTCATTCGGGCCGGCGGCGGGCGGCACCAGGTGCTCGCCGCCGTCGACGGTCAGCGTCGCGCCCGTCACGCCGGGCGCACTCGCGAGATAGCAGGCGGCCGCCGCGATGTCGTCCGCGTGCGGCGCGTGGCCGCGCACGAGCGCCGCGACCCGCACCTTCGGCGCGAGCGCCAGCGCGAGCGCCGACGTCGCGCGGTTCAAGGCGGCCTGCATCAGCGCGTGCGACAGCTGCGCCGGTGCCGGGTGAAACAGGGCCTGATCCAGTACGTGGATCGCGCACGCGCGCAGCGCTTCGTGCTCGCGCGCGGCGTCGGGCGTCGCATCGGCGAGCGCGCGGGCCAGCGCGAGCGGCGCCGTCACGTTGCGCGCGAGCGCGGCGGCGAGCGACGCGCCGTCGACCGTGTGCGCGTCGTCGGCGCCTGCGCTGGCGCTGACGAACACCGCGCACGCGGGCCGGCCGAGCGCGTCGCCGCATGCGGCGACGAGGGCCGCGGCATCGGCTTCCAGGGCCGGATCGGCGTCGAGCACGGCCGCGCGGCGGCCCAGCGCCGCGACTTCGGCGACGAGCGCGTCGGCGGCCGCGCGCGGCGCGCCGTGGCTGCGCTGCAGCGCGACGTCCCAGCCGCGGCGTGCGAAACCCGTCGCGAGCGCGCGGCCGATCGACGCGGCGTCGGCCGTGCTGCCCAGGGCGCCCGTGACGAGCACCACGCGTGGGGTCGACGTATCGGCTGAAACGGTCATTTACAATGCCGGGATGAACCCGAAAGCTCACGAACCCGCTAGTTTACCTGCTCCCGGCCCCGACGCGCTCGCGCAGTCCGAAACCCTTGCCGCGCAACTGCGCGACGAGATCGCGGCGGCCGGCGGCTGGCTGCCGTTCGACCGCTTCATGGAGCGTGCGCTGTATGCGCCGGGGCTCGGCTATTACAGCGGCGGCGCGCGCAAGTTCGGGCGCCGCGCCGACGACGGCAGCGATTTCGTCACCGCCCCCGAGTTGTCGCCGCTGTTCGCGCGGACGCTCGCGCAACCGGTGGCCGAGGCGCTCGCGGCGAGCGGCACGCGCCGCGTGATGGAATTCGGCGCCGGCACCGGCAAGCTCGCCGCCGGGCTGCTCGCGGCGCTCGACGCGCCGGGCGTCGAACTCGACGAATACCTGATCGTCGACCTGTCCGGCGAGTTGCGCGAACGGCAGCGCGAGACGATCGAAGCCGCGGTGCCGGCGCTGGCCGCGAAGGTGCGCTGGCTCGACGCGCTGCCCGAGCGGTTCGACGGCGTCGTGGTCGGCAACGAAGTGCTCGACGCGATGCCGGTGCGGCTGTTCGCGAAGGCGGACGGCGTATGGCGCGAGCGCGGCGTCGCGCTCGACGCGCGGCAGGCGTTCGTGTTCGACGACCGGCCGGTCGGCGCAGCCGGCCTGCCGGCGGCGCTCGCGGCGCTCGACGTCGGCGATGGCTACGTGACCGAAACGCACGAGGCGGCGCTCGCGTTCACGCGCACCGTCTGCACGATGCTCGCGCGCGGCGCGGTGCTGCTGCTCGACTACGGTTTTCCCGCGCATGAGTACTACCACCCGCAGCGCGACCGCGGCACGCTGATGTGCCACTACCGTCACCACGCGCACGACGACCCGTTCGCGTACCCGGGCCTGCAGGACATCACCGCGCACGTCGAATTCACCGGCATCTACGACGCGGGCGTCGCGACCGGCGCCGATCTGCTCGGCTACACGTCGCAGGCGCGCTTCCTGTTGAACGCAGGCATCACCGACGCGCTGGCCGCGATCGACCCGTCCGACATCCGCGCGTTCCTGCCGGCCGCGAACGCGGTGCAGAAACTGATCTCGGAGGCCGAGATGGGCGAGCTGTTCAAGGTGATCGCGTTTTCGCGCGGGATCGACGGCACGCTCGACGCGTTCGCGCGCGGCGACCGCTCGCACGCGCTCTGACCGGAGCCGCAGATGCTGCGCTGGCTGATGGCGTCGTTCGTGGCGGTGATGATCCTGACGCGCTGCTGGCCGTGGCTCGGCAAGCTCGGCATCGGGCGGATGCCGGGCGACGTCACGCTGACGCTCGGCGGGCGGCGCTATCCGTTCCCGTTCATGTCGACGCTGGTGCTGACGATGCTGGTGTCGATGGTGGCGCGGCTGCTCTGAGCCGAAGGCGGCGGCGCGTCGCGGCCGGGCCGCGACGCGCGCACGAGGAACGATCGATGACGGCGCGCGCGTGACGGCGCGCATTGCGGTTCGCGCGTTACAGTTCGCGCGTTACAGTTCGCGCATTACAGTTCAATTTCGCCGAGGATCCGGTGCGCGAGCGCCTTCGCCTCCTCGAACGCTTCTTCCTCGCTCGAACTCGTCGTGTGGACGTCGTAGCGCATGTTCTCCGTCTCGTCGCCGTCGTCCCGCGCGAGGATCACGTAGCCCTGGAACTGGCCGTTGTCGGCGCGGTGCGTATGCGCCTTGGCCGTGTAGATGCCTTTGGTGAACGTGTTCGTGTCCATCGTGCCTCTCCCGCAATAGGACACTTCATCGTAGCACTGCGGCGCAGCATGTACAGCGCCGCTTATCGGCGACCGATCACCGCGCCGCCCCTGCCCGTCACCTTTCCAGCAGCGCGACGACCTCGTCGAGCGTCGGCGCATGCGCGCCCGTGTGCCGGCACGCGGCGGCGCCGGCCGCCAGTGCGAACGCGAGATGCTCGCGCCAGCCGCGCTGCGGCGCGGCCATCAGGCTGAACAGCAGGCCGCCGATCGACGCGTCGCCCGCGCCGACGGTGTCGGCCACCTCGACGCGCGGCGGGCTGGCCTCGTACACGTCGCCGTCCGCATGGAGCGTCGCCGCCTGCGCGCCGCGCGTGACGAGCACGGCCGCCCGCGGGTTCAGCGCGCGCACCGCCGCGATCGCGTCGGGGCCGTCGCCGCCGAACAGGTGACGCAGGTCTTCGTCGGACACCTTGATCAGGTCGGCAAGCGCAGCCATCTTCTCCAAGGTCGGCCGGTATGCGGCCGTCATCAGGTTGCGCACGTTCGGATCGAAGCTGATTTTCACGCCGCGCGCATGCAGATCGGCCGCGAGCGCGGCCAGCGTGCCCGCGAGCGGCTCGCGCACGAGGCTGATGCAGCCGAAATGCGCCCATTTCACGTGATCGGTCCAGCCGGCCGGCAGCCGGGCGGGATCGAACGCGAGGTCGGCGCTCGCTTCGCCGATGAAGAAGTACGCGGGTGGGCGCGTCTCGTGGACGATCGCGAGCAGCGGCGGCCGCGCGACGCGCTGCAGGAAGCGCAGGTCGAGCCCGGCCGCTTCGCTCGTGCGCCACAGCACGTCGGAGAAGCAGTCCTCGCCGATCGAGCCGGCGAGCGCGCTCGGCACGCCGAGCCGGGCGACCGCGCGCGCGACGTTCCAGCCGGCGCCGCCCGGCACCGACGTCCACTGCGCGTCGCCTGCGCGCACCATGTCGGTCAGGATGTCGCCCGCCGACACGAAAGCCGGAAACGTGCCGCCGCTCATTGCGTCGGCTCGCTGCGTTGCATGCGCGCGAGGGTCGCGAGCACGTCGTAGCATGCGCCCATCGTGTGATAGTCGGTCTTGCCGGCCGGACTCTTCTCGTCGCTGTACTTGCGGTTGTCGCAGGTGAGGATCCGGTACCACGCACCGTAGCGGTGATCGACGAAATGCGCCCAGCTGTAGCGCCAGATCTCGTCGTACCAGTCCCAGAAGCGCTCGCTGCCGGTGCGCGCGCCGAGCATCGCCGCCGCCGCGAAGGTTTCCGCCTGCACCCAGAAATACTTGTTGTGGTCGCAGATCGTGAAGTCCGGGCCGAAGCCGTAGCAGAGGCCGCCGTGATCGGCATCCCACGCGTGCGTGAGCGCCGCATCGAACAGTTCGGCCGCGCGCGGCGCGAGCCAGTCGAGCGGGCGGTGCCGCTCGAGGATCAGCAGCAGTTTCGCCCATTCGGTCTGATGCCCGGGCTGGAAGCCCCACGGACGGAAGATGTTCGAGCTGTCTTCCTTGTTGTAGTCCCAGTCGATCGACCAGTCCGCATGGTAGTGCTCCCACACGAGCCCGCCCGACAGCGCGGCCTGGCGTTGCGTGATGTGGGAGGCGAGCTTTTCCGCGCGATCGAGGTACGTGAGGTGGCCGGTCGCCTCGTAGGCGGCGAGCAGCGCTTCCGTCATGTGCATGTTCGCGTTCTGGCCGCGATACGACGACACGTGCCAGTTCGGCGTCGCGTCGTCCGCATACAGGCCCGCGGCCGCATCCCAGAAGCGGTGCTCGGCGAGTTCGTAGGTTGCGGCGATCAGCGCTCGCGCTTCGTCGATGCCGGCCATCGTCGCGTGCGCGGCCGCGAGCAGCACGAACGCGAGCCCGTAGCAGTGGCGCGTGCCGTCGAGCGTCGCGTGCTTCGCGCCGTCGCGCCAGTCGAGCTCCCAGTCGTAACCCTGCAGCGCATCGTCCCAGTGCGCGTCGCGCAGGAAGCGCAGCCCGTGGCGCGCGTAGTCGAGGTGGCGCGGGTCGCCGAAATGGCGGTACGCCATCGCGTAGTTGAAGACGAACCGGCAACTGCTGACGAGGTGGCGCGACGTGCGGTTGTAGACGCTGCCATCGTCGCGGAAGTAATGGTGGAAGCCGCCCGTCGGGTCGAATGCGTGGGCCGCGTAGAAGCGCAGCGTGTCCTCGACGTGCGACAGCAGGAACGACGGGTCGCGGAAGCTCGCGACGAACGGTGCCGCTTGCGCGTGGCTGACCGGCGCGGCGGCGCGGGATTGGACCGGGGGCATGTTCATGATTCTTGGACCGTGGCGGTATCGAGTGCCGGGGAGCCGGCGGGCTGGCTGCTGGCCCGCACGATCAGCTCGACGGGCAGGGAAATCTCGGTGCGCTCGGGCGCTTCGGCGAGCAGCAGTTCGACGCCGCGGCGGCCGAGCGCTTCCTTGTCGACCGCGAGCGTCGTGAGCGGCGGGCTCGCGTGTGCGGCGGCCGGGATGTCGTCGAAGCCGACGATCGCGATGTCGTCCGGAATCCGCAGGCCGCGCGCGAGGCACACGCGCTGCGCGGCCAGCGCCGCCGCGTCGTTGTACGCGAACACGGCTTCCGGGCGCGGGCCGGGCGCGTCGAGCAGTTGCTCCATCGCACGCGCGGCGCCCGTGTCGGGGTCGAGCCCCGCGTCGATCGTCACTTCGTAGGCGGGGTCGAACAGCCGCCCGGCTTCGAAGAACGCGCGCCGATAGCCGATCGCGCGTTGCGCGATGCTGTAGTGCGCGGCCGAGCCGCCGATGAAGGCGATCCGCGAGCGGCCGGTGGCGAGCAGGTGGCGCATCGCGAGCGCCGCGCCCGTCGCGTTGTCGATGTTGACCGAGCGCAACCCGGGCGCCCACAGGTCGATCAGCACGAGCGGCCGGCCGGTGGCGGCGAGCGCCTCGATCGTCTCGGGCTCGATGAAGCCGGCGACCGCGATCGCGTCGGGTGCGTGCGGGCGCATCTGGCGCAGCACGTCGTCGTTCGGGCCGACCGTGAGCAGCGTCGGCACGATGCCGCGCTCGCGGCAGGCGTCCTCGACGCCGTGCAGCACGTGCGAGAAGAACGGGCTCGCGGGAAAGCGGTTGTGCTGGCGGTGCAGCAGGAAGGTGAGCCGGCGGATGCGCGGCCGCAACTGCGCGGAATCGTAGCCGAGCTGCCGCGCGATCTCGACGATGCGTGCACGCGTTGCTTCGGACAGGCCAGGCTGGTTTTTCAGCGCGCGCGAGACGGTGCCGATCGAAACCTCTGCCGCCCGCGCCACATCGCGAATGGTCGTACCCATCGTTCGTTCGGGGTCCGGTTTGTTTAGGGTGGAAGCGATTGTATAGTAAAAATTATCGCGGAATTCGGGCCGGATAACCGGGGAATACCCGCGAATAACGGCTGTTTAGGCACTAATCTGCGAAAACGCCGTTACTAAAAATACTAAACAAAACGAGAGAAAGGCAAGGTGGGCGTGTGGGTGTCGGGCGGTGCAGCCCGAGCGCAGGAAAAAGCGGCGGCCGCGGGCGCGTGCCGCGGACCGGCGTGACGGTGCGGCGTGCGGTGGCCGTCGCGTGCGACGGCGGCAAGCCGTGGCGCCACAGCCCGACCTTGCGCGGGACGGGCATCGGGCGGGTCGCCTGGTGCGCGGGCGCTTTCCGTGCGCAACCAGTGCGCAACCGTCGACCGTTCGCCGTTCAGCCCGTCGCCATCGCCATGGCCGGCGGTTCGCCGCGATGGCGCAACGCCGCGCGGCCGGCATCGAGGTCGACGACCGCGAGCCCGTCCGGCTGTTGCTTGGCCCGCCGCTTCGCGAGCGCTGCGACCGACGCGATCTCGTCGCTGCCGTAACGTTTCGCGCCGTGCGCGCCGGCCGGCACGCCGACCGCGCCGATCGCCATCGTCACGAAGCCGAAGAACGCCGGGTTGCCGTGGCGGTCCTCGCCGCGCAGCCCGCCCGCTAGCCGGTCGGCCTGCGTGTAGAAGAGCTGCGCACCGTCGTTGAAGCGCGCGATCGCGTCGGCGGCGCGCTCGCGCCAGTCGTCGCGCTGAAACAGCACGAGGAAATCGTCGCCGCCGACGTGGCCGAGAAAGTCGCGCTGCGGATCGCACACGCCGGCCAGCACCGTCGCGGCGAACTTCAGCACTTCGTCGCCTTGCCAGTAGCCGTACTGGTCGTTGAACGGCTTGAACTGGTTCAGATCGACGTAGCATGCGTGAAAGCCGGCGTCGCGCTGGAGCAGCCGGTCGATGTGCGCGCTGATCGGGATGTTGCCGGGCAGGAACGTCAGCGGATTCGCGTAGCGCGCGGCCTCGATACGCATCTCGGTCACGGCGCGCACGAGGCTTTCGCCGGTGCCGAGCCCGACATAGCGGCCGTGTTCGGTGATCACGAAGCCGTCGGCGAGATAGCGCTGGTCGTGGCTCGCGAGCAGCATCGCGAGTTGCTCGAACGTGGTCGCGTTGTCGATCATCAGCGGCGTATCGTTCGCGAACTGCAGGCACGGCTTCTTCCCGAATACCTCGCGGTGATACGGCAGCGCGAAACGATCGATGAAGCCGCGGCGATTCACGAGCGCGACGGGCCGCCCGCGCTCGACGAGCGCGACCGCGTGCAGGTCGGGCATCCGGTTGAACAGGTCGAGCACGTCGTTGCTGGTCGCGTCGCGCGGCAGCGCCGGGGCGGGCACGAGCATTTTCCCGGCGATCGTGCCGGCCGGCCGCACCGCGCGCGTCACGCCGGGAAACACCGCGATGTGCGGCGCGCGGATCGCATCGCGCGCGGCTGGCGCGACCACCCGCGACGGCTGCGCGTCCGGCCGGCCGAGCAGGAAGCCCTGCACGCAGCAGATGCCCATGTCGCGCACGACGATCAGGTCGCATTCGTTCTCGATGCCTTCCGCGATCAGCTTCGCGCCGCTCGCGTGCGCGAAGTGCTGCATCGCCTTCACGGCCTCGAACTTGAGCGGGTCGCGCGCGATGTCGTGGATGAAGAAGCGGTCGATCTTCACGACGTCCGGGTGCAGGCGCAGCCACAGGTTCATGCTCGCGTTCGCGGTGCCGTAGTCGTCGAGCGCGAACTGGATGCCGGCGTCGCGCAGCGACGCGACGGCCGGCCCGATGTGCGCGACGTCGGGAATCGCGTTCTGCTCGGTGAGCTCGATCACGATGCGCTCGGCGCCGACCCGTGCGCGACCGAGGAACTGGTGTGCGCGCTCGCGTTCGCTGGCGAGCGTGAGAATCGTGCCCGCGCTGAAATTGAGGAACAGCTTGCCGTCGCAGCCGAGCGCCGCGAACGCGTCGAGGCAGGTGAGCGCGGCGGCCCGTTCGAGCGCGATGGTTTCGCCTTCGCGCGCGGCCTGCGCGAACAGGGCGGCGGGCGGCTCGAGGTCGGTGCCACGGGGCCCGCGGATCAGCCCTTCGTAACCGACGACCGTCCCCGATCCGAGATCGACGATCGGCTGGAAAACGGCGGCGAGCGCGCGATCCGCGATCAGGCGCGTGGTGCGGGCGACAGCGGGATCGGAGTGGAGCGCGGGCATGGGCGAGGGCAGCCGAATCGACGGGACGCCCAGCTTAACGGCAGCGCTTGCGGAGAATTGAATGAAGATTTCGTGACGCGATGGGCGTTGCCGGTGCATCGCGCCCGGCCGGGGCTGGTTGGGGCGGAAAGCGGGAAGCGGGAAGCGGGAAGCGAGAGGCGGGAGGCGGGAGGCGAGAGGCGAGAGGCGAGAGGCGAGAGGCGAGAGGCGAGAGGCGAGAGGCGGAAAGCTGCCAGCAGCGGCCATCGCGCCCCCCGGACGCGTCAGCGTTTGCTCGTGCTCAGCGCGCCGGACGCGGCTGTCGCGTCGCCCTCGTCCTCGCCGCGCGTGTCGCGGGCGCCCCAGCGCTGCGCGAGCGCCGCGCACGCCATCAGCTGGATCTGGTGGAACAGCATCAGCGGCAGCACGATCGCGCCGACCGCGTTCGCCGAGAAGATCACCTTCGCCATCGGCACGCCGGCCGCGAGGCTCTTCTTCGATCCGCAGAAAATGATCGTGATCTGGTCGGCGCGGTTGAAGCCGAGCCGCTTGCTGACGAACGCGGTCAGCAGCAGCGCGATCGCGAGCAGCACGAGGTTGACGACGACGAGGCCGCCGAGCGCGCGCGGCGGAATCTGGTGCCACAGCCCCTCGTTGACCGCCTCGCTGAACGCGACGTAGACGACCAGCAGGATCGAGCCCTGGTCGACGAAGCGCAGCACGCCGCGATTGCGGTCGATCCAGCCGCCGATCACGGGCCGCAGCAACTGGCCGGCGATGAACGGCACGAGCAACTGCATCACGATGCTGCCGACGGTGCTCCACGGCGACGCGGCCGCGGCCGACTGCGACGTGATCATCAGCCCGACGAGCGCCGGCGTGACGAAGATCCCGAGCAGGCTCGACGCCGATGCCGCGCACACGGCGGCCGGCACGTTGCCCTTCGCGATCGACGTGAATGCGATCGACGACTGGACCGTCGACGGCAGCGTGCACAGGAACAGCACGCCCGCATACAGCGTTGGCGTGACGAGCGGCTGCAGCACGGGTTTCAGCGCGAGACCGAGCAGCGGGAACAGCGCGAACGTGCTGAGCAGCACGAGCGCGTGCAGCCGCCAGTGCGTCGCGCCCGCGACGACGGCTTCGCGCGACAGTTTCGCGCCGTGCAGGAAAAACAGCAGGCCGACGGCGACGTTGGTCGCCCAATTGAACGCATGGGCGGCCGGGCCGCGGCAGGGCAGCAGGCTCGCGAGCACGACGGTGCCCACGAGCGCGAGCGTGAAGTTGTCGGGAAGAAAACGGGGACGGGCCATCGGGAAACTCGATTCGGAAATGGCGAAGGCGCGCGTCGCGCGCGCGGATGGCGTCATTGTCGCGGCTGGCGATTCACTACACAAATTCATTGTGCGAATCGATTGATGAATTGTCCGCATGAGATGGCGGCCGTCGCATCTGCCCGATCGAGCCTGAAACCGCAGAAGAATGTGCTGTCGCGATCGTGCACCGAAGCGAAAAAACCTAGCAGTAACATGGTGTTACACCGATGCCGGCGACATAACACTTTTTGGCTCGACACACTTTCCGCCCGCTCATAAATTACTGCTGAAAGCCTTGGGTCGGCCGAAAGGAGCCGACGGCGGGCGTCGATGGGCACGGAACGATGACGGAACGGGTGAAACGGAAGATCGGACGATGGGTGGCAGGCGTGCTCGGCGCACTGCTGATGCCGCTCGCGCTGGCCCAGCCGCCCCACGGCGGTCACGGGTTCGGCGGCCACGGTTTCGGCGGCGGCGACATGCGTGCGTACGGTCAACCGGCCCGCGGCGCCGGCGGCGACCCGGTCTGGCGTCGCGTGCCTGCGCCTGCCGGTGTGCGTCCCGGCGGTGTGAGCGCGTCCGGTTCCCGCTGGGGGCTGCGCCCGACGCCGTCGTACGGCCATTACGCCGCGCAAAGCCCGTATCGGCCGATCAGCGCCGAAGTCCGCCAGATGCCGCGCCCGCCGGGCGGCGGCAACGTCCCGCTGCGGGCCGGCTCGATCCGCGCCGACGTCGCCCGCTACAACGAGGAGCGCGGCGGCCGCCCGATGCCGCCGCCCCGCTCGCAGGAAGAGTCCGCACACTCGCCTTCTTTCTCTTCGTTCTACCGAAACTGAGCGCTCCGGCGCTCGTCCCATTGCCGGCTGATGCGAATTCGCCACAGTCGCGCGCACATTTCCGCTGATTTTCCCGCCGCATTGCGCTATCTTTCGCGCCCGGTACGCGCACGCCACGCGGCCGCCCGCCCGTGCGGCCGCGTTCGCGCCGGGCCGCCGCGTGCAGCCGGCCATGGACACATTCCGCGAAGTTAATGCTGGCGCTATACCCGCAATAAGTGTGCGCAATTTTGGCCGGACGAATGATCCGTAAAGATGGCTGCGCCCCATACGACGCAAGCACTCGGCTCCAAACAACAACGCTCGCGCCACTCATCGACTATTCGACAAAACCCTGGAGATCCCATGAAAGCATTCGCCCGCCGTGCATCGCGCACGTCCGTCAAGCTGATCGCCGCAGCCGCCTGCGTGGCGGCCGCCGCACCCGTCCATGCGCAGTCGAGCGTCTCGCTCTACGGCCAGGTCGACGAGTGGGTCGGCGCCACCAAGTTTCCGGGCGGCGATCGCGCATGGAACGTGTCGGGCGGCGGGATGTCGACCTCGTACTGGGGCCTGCACGGCGCCGAGGATCTGGGCAGCGGCTACAAGGCGATCTTCACGCTGGAGAGCTTCTTCCGGGCGCAGAACGGCCAGTACGGCCGCTTCCAGGGCGACACGTTCTTCGCGCGCAACGCGTACGTCGGCATCAGCTCGCCGTACGGCACGGTG
The DNA here is from genome assembly GCF_001534535.1 of Burkholderia sp. MSMB1459WGS. Taxonomy (NCBI): domain Bacteria; kingdom Pseudomonadati; phylum Pseudomonadota; class Betaproteobacteria; order Burkholderiales; family Burkholderiaceae; genus Burkholderia; species Burkholderia sp. MSMB1459WGS. The sequence continues at coordinate 70,288 of NZ_LPMU01000087.1, read as the reverse complement.
ACGGCAGGCCGCCTGACGACGCACCTGTTCCTCTCGACGATCCTGTTCAACCCGTTCTACGACTCGTACACCTTCTCGCCGATGGTGTACCACGTGTTCCTCGGCCTCGGCACGTTCCCGACCTATCCGAGCGACCAGGGTGCGGTCGGCGATTCGGGCTGGAACAACGCGGTGGGTTATACGTCGCCTTCGTTCGGTGGCCTGAATTTCGGCGCGATGTACGCGCTCGGCAACCAGGCCGGCGACAACCGTTCGAAGAAGTGGAGCGCGCAGTTCAACTACGCGAACGGCCCGTTCGCGGCGACCGCGATGTATCAGTACGTGAACTTCAACAACGGCCCGCAGGATCTGAGCGCGCTCGTGACCGGCATGAAGAGCCAGGGTATCGCGCTGGTCGGCGCGACCTACGACCTGAAGCTCGTGAAGCTGTTCGGCCAGTACATGTATACGAAGAACGATCAGGTCGCGGGCAGCTGGCACGTGAACACCGCGCAGGGCGGCGTGTCGGTGCCGATCGGCGTGGGCAACGCGATGGCGTCGTATGCGTACTCGCGCGACGCCGGCGGCCTCGACCAGACGCGCCAGACCTGGGCCGTCGGCTACGACTATCCGCTGTCCAAGCGCACCGACGTCTACGCGGCGTACATGAACGACCACATCAGCGGCCTGTCGACCGGCAACACGTTCGGCGCCGGCATCCGCGCGAAGTTCTGACGCACCCGCGCGATCGGTGCGCCGGCCGCGCGCGTCGAACGCGCGTGCCGGATGCATGTTTTCCCGCCCGAAACGGCGCCGCCACCCGCGGCGCCGTTTTGCCTTTCTTGACCTTTCTGTTTCCTCGCCTTTGTTACCCTATCTCGTAATTGGTTGATTCCCCCGGGATTGCGAGCTAGTTCGATGGATACCCTCGTCAGCATGAATGTGTTTCGCTACGTCGTCGAAGTGGGCAGCTTCGTCGGCGCGGCGGAGCGCATGCAGATGTCGGCGGCGATGGCGAGCAAGCACGTGATGCACCTCGAGCAGCAGCTCGGCGCGCGGCTGCTGCATCGCACGACACGACGCGTCGCGCCGACCGAGGCGGGGCGCGAATACTACGAGCGCCTCGTGCAGGCGCTGTCCGAACTCGACGAAGCCGGCCAGGCCGTCGGCGCCGCGAGCGTGGTGCCGCAGGGCAGGCTGCGCGTGACGTCGCTGTCCGCGTTCGGGCTGCGGCACGTGATGCAGGCCGTCACCGATTACGCGGGGCGCTTCCCGGACGTGACCGTCGACATGACGCTGTCCGATCGCGTGGTCGACCTGATCGAGGAAGGCTACGACGTCGCGGTGCGCGCGGCGCCGAACGGATTGAAATCGTCGTCGCTGGTCGCGCGGCAGATCGCGACCGCGCACATCCTGCTGGTCGCGTCGCCCGACTATCTGGAGAAGCGCGGCACGCCGCAGACGATCGCCGATCTCGCGAACCACAACTACCTGCGGCGCGATTCGAATTCGACGATGCTCGATTCGCTGATGATCGACGCGGCCGCCGCGTCGCGCGTGAGCCTGAACGGCAACCTGATCGTGAACCATCTCGAAGGGCTGCGCGCGGCCGTGCTCGCCGGCGCGGGCATCGCGCTGCTCGGCACCGAAGTGGTCGGCGACGACATCGAAGCGGGCCGGCTCGTGCCGGTGCTGCTCGATTCGGTGCCGCCGCACGAGGCGCCGATCTATGCGGTGTACGCGAGCCGTCGTCACGTCTCCGCGAAAGTGCGCTCGTTCGTCGATTTCCTGGCCGCGCGCTTCGAAGGGCAGTCGCTGTGCCCGTCGATCGAATCGAGCCTGCGCGTGCTGCCGATCACGCGGATGAAGCGCGCGGTCTGAGCCGCATCGTCCGCCGCAGCGGGACAATGAAAAAAGCGCGAACCGTTGCGGTTCGCGCTTTTTGCTTGGTTCGACGCGCTCGCGCCGACGGCGGCCGCGACGGCCGCCGCATCCGTCAGCGCGGGATGCCGAGCCGCGCCTTCGCGTCGTCGTACTCGCGCTTGAGCCGCTCGACGAGCGCGCCCACGCTCGGCAGATCGTCCATCAGGCCGACACCCTGGCCGGCGCCCCAGATGTCCTTCCACGCCTTCGTCTTGTCGCTGCCGAAATTCATCTTGGTCTTGTCGGATTCCGGCAGCGCGTCCGGATCGAGGCCGGCCTTCTCGATGCTCTCGCGGATGTAGTTGCCGTGCACGCCCGTGAAGAGGTTCGTGTAGATGATGTCCGACGATTTCGCGTTCAGGATCGCGTGCTTGTAGTCGTCGATCGCATGCGCTTCCTGCGTCGCGATGAAACGCGTGCCCATGTATGCGAGGTCGGCGCCCATCGCCTGCGCGGCGAGGATCGAGCCGCCGTTCGCGATCGAGCCGGACAGCACGATCGGGCCGTCGAAGATCTTGCGCACTTCGCCGACCAGCGCGAACGGCGACGTCGTGCCCGCGTGGCCGCCCGCGCCGGCCGCAACGAGGATCAGCCCGTCGACGCCGGCTTCGAGCGCCTTCTGCGCGTGGCGCAGGTTGATCACGTCGTGCAGCACGATGCCGCCGTAGCCGTGCACCGCGTCGACGATCTCGCGCGCCGGCGCGCGCAGGCTCGTGATGAAGATCGGCACCTTGTGCTCGACGCACACGCGCACGTCGTGCTCGAGCCGCGCGTTCGACTGGTGGACGATCTGGTTGACCGCGATCGGGCCGATCACCGCATCGGGGTGCTTCGCCTTGTGGTCGGCGAGTTCCGACTGGATCTGCGTGAGCCACTCGTCGAGCAGTTCGGCCGGACGCGCATTGAGCGCGGGGAACGAACCGACGATGCCCGCCTTGCATTGCGCGAGCACGAGTTCGGGGTAGCTGACGATGAACATCGGCGACGCGATGACGGGCAGCGTCAGGTTCTGCAGGACGGTGGGCAATGCCATGTGATGTCTCCAGTCTCCGGGGGCGTTGCGGTCGAACGGTATTCGAGTGTAGTTGCGCGACCGGGAGTTCATATTAATACGAACGGTCGTGCGATTCTACGCGAGCTTACCAAATGCCGCAGTGTGCGGGCAATCGAGTGAGTGTTCTCTTTCTACGGTTTCGGATGGCGACGCCGCTGTGAAGACGCGCCGGCGCTTCTAAAATAGCCGCCATAACAAACCAACGAGAAACAAACCATGTCGTTTGAGGCGTTTGCACCGTTTCGCGTGACGGTGCAGGACACCGACATTTTCGGTGTCAAAGGAGGCGCGGGTCCGCCGCTGCTGTTGCTGCACGGACATCCGCAGACCCACATGATCTGGCATCGCGTTGCCGCGACGCTCGCGAATCACTTCACGGTGATCGCCACCGACCTGCGCGGCTACGGCGCATCGGGCCGGCCGCCGAGCGACGCGCGGCACGCGCCGTATTCGAAACGGGCGATGGCGGCGGACCAGGTCGCCGTGATGCGGCATTTCGGCTTCGAGCATTTCCACGTGTGCGCGCACGATCGCGGCGCACGGGTCGCGCACCGGCTCGCGCTCGATCATGCGGATGCCGTCGAGCGGATGATGCTGCTCGACATCGCGCCGACGCTCGCGATGTACGAGAAAACCGATCGCGCGTTCGCGACCGCATATTTCCACTGGTTCTTCCTGATCCAGCCCGAGCCGCTGCCCGAGACGCTGATCGGCGCGCAAACCGATGCGTATATCGAGCGCGTGATGGGCAACCGGTCGGCCGGGCTCGCGCCGTTCGCACCGGAGGCGCTCGACGCGTACCGGGCGGCGCTCGCGCAGCCCGGCGCCGTGCATGCGATGTGCGAGGACTACCGCGCGTCGGCGACGATCGATCTCGAGCACGACCGTGCGGATCTCGAACGCGGCAACAAGGTCGCGTGTCCGCTGCGCGTGCTGTGGGGCGAGCACGGCGTCGTCGGCCGCTGCTTCGACCCGCTCGACGAGTGGCGGCGCGTCGCGCGCGACGTCAGCGGCCGCGCCCTCGACTGCGGGCACTACATTCCGGAAGAGGCGCCCGCCGCGCTGATCGACGAACTGCTCGCGTTCTTCGATGCGCGCGAGCCGGCCGCGTGACGGTGCGGGCGGCGGCGTGTGCCGTCCGAGGATGGTTGACTGCGCCGCCTGCGGTTGGCGAGGTGGGTCGCCTGCGGCTGACGGGACGGGGCGCCTGCGGCTCAGCGATCCGCGTGGTCGTCTTCGACGAGCGGCGGCAGGCGTCGCGGCACGGGTGTCGATTTCACGATCGCGGTGCTCGTCTCCGCGCGTTCCGTCACCTTCGACAGGATGTCGTCGAGGTGCTCGATCGTGCGCAGGTAGAGCCGGCAGATGAAGCAATCGTCGCCGGTGACCTTGTCGCATTCGACGAATTCGGGAATCCGCCGCAGCAACTCCTCGACCAGGTGCAACTGGCCCGGCAGCGGCTTCACGCGGACGATCGCCTGCAGCGTGTAGCCGAGCGCGCGCGGGTCGAGCTCGACGGTGAACGCGGCGATCACGCCCTGCGCCTCGAGCCGCCGCACGCGGTCGGCGGTCGCGGGCGCCGACAGCCCGATCTGCCGCGCGAGTTCGCTGGTCGCGATGCGTGCGTCGTCGGCCAGCGCGGCGAGGATCGCGCGGTCGGTCGCGTCGAGCGCCGCGACGACGGGCGGGGAAAGGCGTTTTGGCATGATCGCTTTGCTTTCGAAGGTGAATCGGCTGATTCACTTCAGTTTAGCCATGGTCGCGGCGAAAGCAAGTTTCTAGAATCGAACTCATCCCCGCTCTTCAACGGAGTTCCTGATGGCCTCGAATGAAATTCGCCGCGGCGCCGCCGAGATGATCGTCGCGATGCTGATGTCCGGCACGATCGGCTGGCTCGTGATGTCGTCGCAGCAGCCGCTGACCAATGTCGTGTTCTTCCGCTGCGTGTTCGGCGCCGCGACGCTCGCGATCGTCTGCGCGGCGTTCGGCTTCCTGCGCCGCTCGCTGTTCTCGCCGCGGATGCTCGTGCTCACGACGCTCGGCAGCCTCGCGATCGTCGCGAACTGGCTGCTGCTGTTCGCCGCCTATTCGCGCGCGTCGATCTCGATGGCGACGGCCGTCTACAACACCCAACCGTTCATGCTCGTCGCACTCGGCGCCATCGTGTTCCGCGAGCGGATCACCGCGTCGACGGTCGTATGGCTCACGCTTGCGTTCGCCGGGCTCGTGTTCGTGGTGCGCGTCGAACCGGCCGTGCTCGCGGTGCCCGGCGAGTATCTGGAAGGCGTCGCGCTGTCGCTCGGCGCCGCGTTCCTGTATGCGATCTCGTCGATCATCACGAAGCACCTGAAGGGCACGCCGCCGCATCTCCTCGCGCTGCTGCAGGTCGGCCTCGGCATCCTGCTGCTCGCGCCGTTCGCGCACTTCGACACCTTGCCGGCGACGGCCGGGCAATGGGCCGACCTGATCGTGCTGGGCATCGTCAACACGGGGCTGATGTACGTGCTGCTGTACGGCGCGGTCCAGAAGCTGCCGACCGCGATGACGGGCGCGCTGTCGTTCGTCTATCCGGTCGTCGCGATCGCCGTCGATCGCGTCGCGTTCGGACAGACGCTCGCGTGGACGCAGGTGTTCGGCGCGCTGCTGATCCTGCTCGCGGCGGCCGGTGTGAACCTCGGCTGGCGCATCGTGCCCACGCGCCGCGCGGCGGTCGGCAACTGAAACGGTCATACGATTCGGCGCGGTTGCGCGCCCGCGCCGCGTTCGGTCGAACGCACGTGTCGGGAACGGAGATTGCGCGCGAATGGCGTCACGCCAGCGTCGCGCGCGGCCGCGAAAAGCGCTGTAAGAAGTTGTAGGGAAACACCCGATGCGATGCGGTCGCGTCGCTCGTATGATGCGGGCTGTGACGTTGATCACGTTCACAGGATTCCGATCTCGATGCCGTTCGCCCGTGAGGCTGAACGGCTTTTTTTTATGTCTCGCTGCCCGCGATCAGGCGCCGCCGCGCGTCCAGCCGCGCGAGCAGCGCGCGCCTCGCATCGTCGTCCGACGTACGCCATCCCTTGATCTCGCCGCGCGTGCGCAGGCAACCCGCGCACCAGTCGGTGCGCGGATCGATCCGGCAGACGTCGGTGCACGGCGACGCGACCGTGGCGGCCGGCATCGTCGCGTCGCTCATGCGGGCTCCCGCAACGCGACGTCCGCGACCGGCGCGCCCGTCAGCGACACGAGTTCGTGCGGCGACAGGTTGAACACCGCGTGCGGATGGCCGGCGGCGGCCCACAGGCTGTCGAGCGCGAGCAGGTCGGCGTCGATCAGCGTGACGGGTTCGACCAGATGGCCGATCGGGCACACGCCGCCGATCGCATAGCCGGTGTTGTCGCGCACGAACTTCGCGTCCGCACGGCCGACCGGCCCGACCTGCGCGGCGACCTTCCTTTCGTCCACGCGGTTGACGCCGCTCGCGACGACCAGCACGGGCGCGCCGTCGGCCTGCCGGCGAAACAGGATCGACTTCGCGATCTGCGCGACCGAGCAGCCGAGCCCGGCCGCGGCCTCGGCCGACGTCTTGCCGGTTTCGGCGAGCATCACGATGCCTTTCGCGTGGCCGCGCTCGCGCAGCAGCAGCGCGACGCGTCGCGCGGAATCGGGGAGGGAATCGAATGAAGCGGGTGTCGTCATGTCGAGGAATCCGTGGAACGAGGTGATCAGACGCAGTTCGCGGCGTCGGCCGCGCTCTGCGCCTTGGCGAGCAATGCACGACCGGCGCGCGACACGTTCGCGCGGCCGATCGCGTTCGAGATGAAATCGCCGGCCGCGACGACCTGCGCGAGATCGATGCCGGTATCGATGCCGAGGCCCTGCATCAGGTACAGCACGTCCTCGGTCGCGACGTTGCCGGTCGCGCCCTTCGCGTACGGGCAGCCGCCGAGGCCCGCGACCGACGCGTGGAAGATCTCGATCCCTTCGAACAGCGCCGCGTAGATGTTCGCGAGCGCCTGGCCGTAGGTGTCGTGGAAGTGGCCCGACAGGCGTTCGCGCGGGAACACGCGAGTGACCGCCGCGAGCACTTCGCGCGTGCGCTTCGGCGTGCCGACGCCGATCGTGTCGGCGATGTCGATTTCGTCGCAGCCGAGCGCCGCGAAGCGCTCGACGACGTCGACGACCGACGCGATCGGCACCTCGCCCTGGTACGGGCAGCCGAGCGCGCACGACACGCTGCCGCGCAGCCGCAGGCCCGCGTCCTTCGCGGCCTTCGCGACGGGCTCGAAGCGCGCGATGCTCTCGGCGATGCTGCAGTTGATGTTCCGCTGCGAGAACGCCTCGCTCGCCGCGCCGAAGATCACGACTTCGTCCGCGCGTGCGGCGAGCGCGTTCTCGAAGCCCTTCAGGTTCGGCGTGAGCACCGAGTACACGGTGCCTGCGCGGCGCTCGATGCCGGCCATCACGTCGGCGCCGTCGGCCATCTGCGGCACCCATTTCGGCGACACGAACGACGCGGCCTCGACGTTGCGGAAGCCGGCGCGCGACAGCCGGTCGACGAGCGCGATCTTCACGTCGGTCGGCACGAAGGTCTTCTCGTTCTGCAGCCCGTCGCGCGGGCCGACTTCGACGATCTTGACGGCGGTGGGGAGCGTCATGGTTGTCTCCTGGTTGCTCTTTGTGCGGAATTCAGTAGCCGCGCGCGTAGTCGACGATGCCGCTCACGGGCGCGCCGCGCTCGAACGCGCGGATCTTGCCGGCGATCTGCTCGACCGCTTCCGCGCGCAGCGTTTCGGCCGAGCTGTGCGGCGTGATCGTGATGCGCGGCGCGTGCCAGAACGGATGGTCGTCCGGCAGCGGTTCGTGCTGGAACACGTCGAGCGTGGCCGCGGCGACCTGGCCGCTCCCGAGCGCGTCGAGCAGGTCGGCTTCGACGAGATGCGCGCCGCGCGCGACGTTGACGACGTACGCGCCGGGCGCGAGCCGCGCGAACGCGCGCGCCGACAGGATGCCGTCGGTGTCGCGCGTGCTCGGCAGCAGGTTGACGAGCACCTTCGCACCGCCGATGCACGCGTCGAACGCGCCGTCGCCGGCGAAGGTCGTGACGCCGTCGAGCTGCTTCGCGCTGCGGCTGTAGCCGCGCACCGGCAGACCGAGCGCGGCGAGCGCGCGGGCGACCTCGGCGCCGAGCACGCCGAGACCGAGGACCGCGACGGTGAAGCTCGCGCGCGCATGCGGTTCGAGCGGTTGCCAGCGGCGTTCGCGCTGCTGCAGGTCGTATTCGTCGAAACGGCGCAGGTAGCGCAGCACCGCGTGCGTCACGTATTCGACCATCTGCTGCGCCATGCCCGAGTCTTCGAGCCGCACCAACGGCACGTGCGCGGGCAGCGTGCCCGGATGCGCGCGGTCGAGCGCGAGCAGCGCATCGACGCCCGCGCCGAGGTTGAAGATCGCGCGCAGGCCGTCGCGCGGCGCGAAGAACTCGCGCGGCGCACGCCACACGAGCGCGTAGTCGGCGGCGGCCGTATCGCCCGGCTGCCATGCGCGCAGTTCGGCTTCGGGCAGCGCACGCGCGATCTCGTCGCGCCATGCGCCCGCATCCTGATGCGGCGAATGGAACAGGATCTTCATTGCGCGAGCGCGCGCACGCCGGCGAGGCGCGTCACGGGAATGGCGAGCGAAGCCGGGCGCGGCGCGCCGGCGGACGTAGCGGACATCGGGTGTCTCCTGACGACGGCCGGCGCGTCGCGCGCCGAGGCCGGTTCCATGTGAAGCTGACGGGAAGCCCACATTCTACGGTTTCGCGGCACATTGCGCCGTCGTGCGGGACCTGCGCCGGTCACGCCGTCGCCGGGCCGCCGCCAGGCCGCCGCCGGTCGCCGCCGCGCGCAAAAGCAAAGCACAAAATATTGGTTCGGCCGACGCGTACCCGACGCCACAATCGAACCTCGTCTTCAAGCAAGCGAGGGCAATCATGCGCGCATGCAGCAAATCGGCGTGGCCGCCGCGGCTCGTCACCGTTCCGGGCCTGCACGGCAGTGAAGGCGCTCACTGGCAGACGTGGCTCGAGCGGCAGTTCCCGCGCTCGTTGCGCGTCGAGCAGCACGACTGGGATGCGCCCGATCTCGCGGGCTGGGCGCAATCTGTGCGCGCGCTGCTCGATCGCGAGCGCGGCCCGTTCGTGCTCGCCGCGCACAGCTTCGGTTGCCTCGCGGCCGCGCATGCGCTCGCGCAGTGGCCGCATGTGGGCGATGTGGCAGGCGTGCTGTTCGTCGCGCCGGCCAGCCCGAAGAAATTCACGTTTGCCGGGCCGTTCGACGCGCGCCGGCTCGCCGTGCCGTCGATCGTGATCGGCAGCGAGACCGACCCGTGGATGCCGCTCGCCGACGCGCGCGCGCTCGCGCAGCGCCTGGGCAGCGCGTTCGTGAACCTCGGCGATGCCGGGCACATCAACACGGCGGCCGGCTTCGGGCCGTGGCCGCGTGCGAAATACTTCGTCGACACGCTGGTGCATTGCGCGGCGCCGCTGCGCTTTCGCGACGCGGACGACGGCTTCGAGGCCGCGCTCGTCGAGCGCGCGCTCGTGCACGCGGTCTGACGGGCGGGTGGCGCGGCGCACGCCGTGCCGTTATGCTTGCGACGACGCGCGGACGCGGCCGACGGCGGCCGGCTTCGAAGCGCTCGGCCGGCCGTGCCCGACGGGCCCGCGAAGCGGCGCGACAACGTGCAGTGCGCGTGCCGTTCGCGCCGTCGCCCACCGTGACGTCACGCCGATGGCAGCTCGCCGCGCGGGCCAGCGGCTCTCCCCGAGCGGTACCGACTCATATCGCGCGATGGCGGGATCAACCCGGCGACGACGCGGCGGCGCCCGACGCGGCCGCGTTCGTGGCGGACTTCGCATCGTCGTCGTCATCGGGCGGATAGTGCACGACGGGCGGCGCGAGCGGCGCGGCGTCGGATGCGGCGGCGTTCGCGGGCGCGTCGCTGTTGAACGCGCTGGCAGCGCCGCTCGATGCGCCGGCCGGCGGCGCGGCGTCGGTCGCGTTGGCGTCGTGCGCTGCGTCATCGCTGCACGCGGCGACGAAAACGGCGGCACACAGAACGACGGCGACGGAAACGCGACGCATGACTTCTCTCCTGGCAGACTGATCGGGAAACGTTTTCGAGTATGCCGCCGCGATGCGACGTTTCGGTGAATCGTTTGCGGTCGGGCGCGATCGCGAGATGTTTTCGTCAGGCTGACCGAATGCCTTCGCTGCGATCCATCGGCACGCGTGGCGGAATTTTCCAGCAGCGGCGGATGCTGCGCGCATTTACACGGTGCGCGTTGCCGCGACCCGGCCACGGCGACGCTGGCGTCATGCATGGCATCGCGCATGCTCCCGGCAACTTGCGATCGACGTGCGGCCGCTCACGCCCAAAAAACCGGGCGTTATTGCCGCTTCGTCAGCGAACGGCCAGCCGCGCGCCAGCGTGGCGTCATGAAAGCGCACTCATCCGCGACACGGCGCGGCCGTCGCGCGTGCGCGCCGCGGACCGGCGCCGGCACCGTGCATCGGCGCGGCGCTCCGCGGGTTCGCGGCACCGGAATTGCTCTTTGCCGATGCGCATGCCGACCGCGCTGCCATCCGGGCACGGGCGGCACGTCTGCGTCCGTCAACCATGGAGCGAGCAGAAGCCATGTCCAGCGATCGATCCGATTCTCCGCCTGCCGAACCGGCGCGCGATGCGGCCCCGTCGCCGCTCGGGCCCGGTCATTCGGCGGTGCCGCCGTTGCCGCACGATACGCCTTCCAGCGCCGCACGACGGCGCTTCCTGCAATCCGCGGCGGCGGCAGCGACCGTCGGCGCCGCCTCGCACGTTCACTCGCAGCCGCCGCGCGCGGCATCCGCACCGGTTGCGCCCCGCCGCGATACGGTGCCCGCGCAGCCCGTGCATCTCGACATCAACGGGCGGGCCTACACGCTGCAGCTCGAACCGCGCGTCACGCTGCTCGACGCACTGCGCGAATACGCCGGGCTCACGGGCACGAAGAAGGGCTGCGATCGCGGGCAATGCGGTGCGTGCACGGTGCTCGTCGACGGGCGGCGCATCAACGCGTGCCTGACGCTCGCGGTCATGCATGAAGGCGAGCGGATCACGACCGTCGAAGGGCTGGCGCGCGACGGCGTGCTGAGCCCGGTGCAGCGCGCGTTCGTCGAATACGATGCGTTCCAGTGCGGCTACTGCACGTCCGGCCAGCTCTGCTCGGCGACCGCGCTGCTTGACGAGTTCGCGGCGGGCGCCGGGAGCGCCGCCACCGACGACGTGCGGCGCCCGCCCGCGCGCCTGTCGGACGACGAGATCCGCGAGCGCATGAGCGGCAACCTGTGCCGCTGCGGCGCGTACCCGAACATCGTCGCCGCCGTGCGCGCCGCGCATGCGGCGCACGGCTAGCCGACGGAGGGCAGCGCAATGGAAGCGATTTCCTACGAACGCGCGACCGACGTCGCCGGCGCCGTGCGCGCGGCGCAACGGCCCGGCGCGACGTTCATCGGCGGCGGCACGAACCTGCTGGACCTGATGAAGGGCGGCGTCGCGCGGCCCGTCGCGCTCATCGACATTACGCGCATCGCGGGCCTCGACACGGTCGATGCGCTGCCCGGCGGCGGGGTGCGCATCGGTGCGCTCGTGCGCAACAGCGATGCGGCCGATCATCCGCGCATCCGCGCCGACTATCCGCTGCTGTCGCAGGCGCTGCTCGCCGGCGCGTCCGCGCAATTGCGCAACATGGCGACCGTCGGCGGCAACCTGATGCAGCGCACGCGCTGCCCGTATTTCTACGATCCCGCGTTCGCGCAGTGCAACAAGCGCGAGCCGGGCAGCGGCTGCGCGGCGATTGGCGGCCATAACCGGATGCACGCGATCCTCGGCGCGAGCCCGCAGTGCGTGGCGGTGAACCCGTCGGACATGAGCGTCGCGCTCGCCGCGCTCGACGCCGTCGTGCAGGTGAGCGGCCCGCGTGGCGAACGGCAGATTCCGTTCGCGTCGTTTCACCGGTTGCCGGGCGATCGTCCCGATCTCGACACGACGCTCGAACCGGGCGAGCTGATCACCGCGGTGGACTTGCCGCCGCCGCGCTTTGCCGACCATGCGCACTATCTGAAGGTGCGCGACCGCGCGAGCTACGCGTTCGCGCTGGTGTCGGTCGCGGCGGCCCTGCGGATGGACGGCCCGCGCGTCGCCGACGCGCGGATCGCGCTCGGCGGCGTCGCGCACAAGCCGCTGCGTGCGACGCAAGCGGAGCAGCGTCTCGCCGGCCATGCGTTGACCGATGCCGCGCTGAATGAAGCGGCTGCGCTCGCTCTGCGCGACGCACGGCCGCTCGACGGCAACGGCTTCAAGGTCGCGCTCGCGCAGCGCGCGATCGTGCGCGCGGTGAGCACCGCGGCCGGAACGACGGGAGGTGCGGCATGAACACGCTGACCGGACAGCCGCTCGACCGTGTCGACGGCGTGCTCAAGGTGACGGGCGGCGCGCACTACGCGGCCGAGTTTCCCGATGCGCGGCTCGCGCACGCGGTGCTCGTCACGAGCACGATCGCATCCGGGCGGATCGAGTCGATCGACACGGCCCGCGCCCGTGCGATGCCTGGCGTGCTGCTCGTGATGACGCACGAGAACGCGATGCGGCTGCCCAACGGCGGCCGGCCGCCGCTGTCGCCGCCCGCCGGGCGCCGGCTCACGTTGCTGCAGGACGACACGGTGCGCTACAGCAACGAACCCGTGGCGGTCGTCGTCGCCGAAACGCTCGAGCAGGCGACCGACGCCGCGAATGCCGTGCGGGTGCGCTATCGCGCGACCGATGCCGCGCTCGATTTCGCGCATGCGAAGCGCGGCGCACGCGTGCCGCCGAAGCAGCAGGGGCGCCCGATGGACACGCAGCGCGGCGACGTCGATGCCGGCCTGCGCGAAGGCGCGGTGCGCATCGACGCAACCTATACGACGCCGATGCAGCACCACAACCCGATCGAGCCGCACGCGACGATGGCGCACTGGGACGGCCCGACGCTCACGCTGCACGATGCGACGCAGGGCGTGTCGGGCACGAGCACGGCGGTGGCCGCCGTGTTCGGCATTGCGCCGGAACAGGTGCGCGTGATTTCGCCGTTCCTCGGCGGGGGCTTCGGCTGCAAGGGTTCGTCGTGGTCGCACGTGTCGTTGTGCGCGATGGCCGCGAAGCAGGTGGGGCGCCCGGTTCGCCTTGCGCTGACGCGGCCGCAGATGTTCGGCCCGGTCGGCGGACGGCCGTTCACCGAGCAGCGCGTCGTGCTGGCCGCACGCCGGGACGGAACGTTGACGGCGATGCGTCACGACTCGATCGTCACGACGTCGACGTTCGAGGACTGGACGGAAATGTGCGGGATGCCTGCGCGGATCATGTACGCGGTGCCGAACCAGGCGACCACGCACCGGATCGTGTCGCTGAACGTCGGCACGCCGACGTTCATGCGCGCGCCCGGCGAGGCGTCCGGCTCGTTCGCGCTGGAATCGGCGATGGACGAGCTCGCGTGGCGGCTCGGCATGGACCCGGTCGCGCTGCGGCTCGCGAATTACGCGCAGGTCGATCCGCAGGACGGCAAGCCGTGGTCGAGCAACAAGCTGCGCGAGTGCTACGAGGTCGGCGCGCGGCGCTTCGGCTGGTCGCGCCGCACCGGCGCGCCGCGCACGATGCGAGACGGCCACACGCTGATCGGCCTCGGGATGGCGGCCGCCACGTATCCGGCCAACCGCAGCGAGGCGTCGGCGAGCGCGCGCATCTTGCCGGATGGCACGGCCGAAGTCGCGTCGGGCACGCAGGACATCGGCACCGGCACCTACACGGTGATGACGCAGGTCGCGGCCGACGCGCTCGGCTTCGCGCCGCAGAGCGTGCGCTTCGTGCTCGGCGATTCCAGCCTGCCGCGCGCGCCGGTGTCGGGCGGCTCGCAGTCGGCGGCGAGCGTGGCGCCGGCCGTGCGCGAGGCCGCGTTGCAGGCGCGCGCCAAGCTGATTGCGCTGGCGATCGCCGATCCCGGGTCGCCGCTGCACGGCGCCGCGGCCGACGACGTGACGGTCGACGACGGCTGGGTCGTGCAGCGCGGCGACCCGTCGCGGCGCGATCCGGCGGCGGCGGTGATCGCGCGCGCCGGCGGCCGGCCGATCGACGCGCAGGCGACGACGAAGCCGGGCGACGAGAAGTCGCGCTATGCGTCTCATTCGTTCGGCGCGGTGTTTGCCGAAGTGCACGTCGATGCCGCGCTCGGCACGATTCGCGTACCGCGCATCGTCGGTGTCTACAGCGTCGGCCGCGTGCTCAACGCGAAGACGGCGCGCAGCCAGTTGATCGGCGGGATGGTGTGGGGGCTCGGCACCGCGCTCGAGGAGGGCTCGCATCTCGACGTGCGGCACGGCCGCTTCACGAACGCGAATCTCGCCGAATATCACGTCCCCGTGAACGCGGACATCGGCGAGCTCGACGTGAGTTTCGTCGACGAAAGCGACACGCATTTCAATCCGCTCGGCATTCGCGGGATCGGCGAGATCGGCATCACCGGCGTGCCGGCCGCGATCGCCAATGCGGTCTATCACGCGACCGGCGTGCGGGTGCGGGATCTGCCGATCACGCTCGACAAGGTCGTGCCGCCGACGCGCGCATGAGCGTGCCGGCAGGCGGCGTCAGCGCCGCGGCGTCCTGCGCCGCACTTCGCTGCGCAGCCAGTCGAGCCAGGTGCGGATCGCCGCTTCGCGAGGATGGCCGGGGCGCCACACGACGTAGTGCGCGTACACGTCGGTGATGCGCACCGTCGACACGCGCACGAGCGTGCCGTCCGCGAGTTCGGGCTCGATCAGCGAGCGCCGCGCGAGCGCGACGCCGCGGCCTTGCCGCGCCGCATCGATCAGCGCGTTCGCATCGGTGAAGCGCGGCGCGCGCGCGGATTCGGTGAGGTCGAGCCGCGCGGCCTGGAACCACGGCTCCCACGGCTGCGCGGGATGGCGCAGCAGCGTCGCGCGCACGAGGTCGGCCGGCGTGCGCGGCACGACGCCGTCGCGATTGCGGTACGCCGGGCTCGCGACCGGAAAGATCGTCTCGTTCATCAGCTTCTCGGCGACGACGCCGGGCCACGTGCCGGGCCCGTAGCGCAGCGCGACGTCGATGCGGTCGCGCTTGCGCAGCGGCGCGAGCGCCACGTCCGGATGCAGCGAGATCGAGATGTGCGGATGCGCGGCCGCGAAGCGCGGCAGGCGCGGCGCGAGCCAGCGCTCGGCGACGCTCGGCAGCACGCTCACGTTCAGCGTCACGTCGCAGGTGCGCGGGCGGCGGCGCACCGCCAGCGTCGGCTCGAACGCGCGTTCGAGCACGCTCAGGCCCTGGCGCACCTGCAGCGCGAGGGCATGCGCGGCGTGCGTCGGCGTCGCGCCGTTGCGCTCACGCGTGAAAAGCGGATAGCCGAGCTGCGCTTCGAGCGTGCGGATGTGCTGGCTGACCGCGCCCTGCGTGAGCGCGAGTTCGTCGGCCGCGCGCGTGAAGCTCTGCAGCCGCACGGCGGCTTCGAACGCGCGCAGCGTCTGTAGCGGAGGGAGGTGGATGCGTCGCATCGCGCATTAGTATCACTAATGCCCGAGCACGACAATTCATCGTTTGCGGCGGCGGCCCGCGCGTTCCTACACTCGTTGCGTCTTCCACAGGCCCGACGGGCAACGCCACCATGAACGCATATCGTCTTTATCTTTCGCCGGGCGCCTGCTCGCTCGCCGCCCACATCGCGCTGGAAGAAACCGGCGCGCCGTTCGACGTCGAGATCGTGTCGGTCCGCGAGCAGCAGAACCTGACCGCGGACTATCTCGCGATCAATCCGAAGGCGCGCGTGCCCGTGCTCGCGATGCCGGGCGAGCCGCGCGTGCTGACCGAAACGCCGGCGATCCTCACGTATCTGGCGCGTGCGCATCCGAACGCACGCCTGCTGCCGCTCGACGATCCGCTGCGCGAAGCGCGGTGCCACGAATGGCTCGCGTGGCTGGTCGGCTGGGTGCACGGCGTCGGGTACGGCGCGTTGTGGCGGCCGGGGCGCTTCATCGGCGATCCGGCGCTGCACGGCGCGGTCAGCGCGCACGGGCGCAGCACGATCGACGCGGCGAACGTATCGATCGAAGCGGCGCTGGCCGACGGGCGCACGTGGGCCGAGCCAAGCGGCCATTCGATCGTCGATCCGTTCCTGCTAGTGCTGTATCGCTGGGGCATCGCGATCGGGCTCGACATGACGCGGCATCCCGCATGGACCGCCCATGCGCAGCGCGAGGCCGAACGGCCGGCCGCGCGGCGTGCGCTGGCGCGCGAGGCGATTTGACTCGGCGGTGCGCGGCCGGCCGGTGGCCCGGCCATTTCGTTCGGCAGTTCGTTCGGACGACGAAGTTCGGACGTGTCCAATTGCCATGTCGCATCCAATTCTATTGAATGAGAATCATTCTCATCAATAAAGTGGAGTGAACATGAGCCGTTGCATCCAGTCGAGCGCGACGCCGCCGCGGCGCGCGACCGCATCCGTCGCGTTCGCGATGATGACCTGTGCGGCCGCGCCGGCATGCGCGGAGGAAGGCGAGCCGCGCCACGCGCCGCAACTGGACCCGATCGTCGTGCACGGCGCGCGCGACGCCGGTTCGCGCGTCGACCGATCGGGTTCCGCCAAGTATGCGACGCCGCTGCTCGACGTGCCGCAGACGATCACCGTGGTGCCGCGCGCGGTGCTCGACGAACAGCAGGCGCTGAGCTTGCGCGAAGCGCTGTCGAACGTCGCGGGCATCACGTTCAACGCGGGCGAGGGCGGCGGCGGGTCGGGCGACATGTTCAATATCCGCGGTTTCGGCGCGAACGCGAACATGCAGCTCGACGGGCTGCGCGACAGCGCGCAGAACAATCGCAGCGACCTGTTCAACGTCGAGGCGGTCGAGGTGATCAAGGGGCCGAATTCGGTGTTCGGCGGCGCCGGCACGACGGGCGGCTCGGTGAACCTGGTCAGCAAGACACCGAAGGCCGGCACGTTCGCCGAGGCCGGCACGATGCTCGGCACGTCGGACTACCGCCGCGTGACGCTCGATGCGAACCGGCCGCTGCCCGGCGCCGACGGTCGCGCGGCGTTCCGCCTGAATGCGATGGCGCACGTCAACGACGTGCCCGGCCGCGACGACATCCGCAAGCGGCGCTGGGGCATCGCGCCGTCGCTCGCGTTCGGTCTCGGCACGCCGACGCGCGTCACGCTCGGCTATTTCCACCAGTACGACAACAACCTGCCCGACTACGGGTTGCCTGCGCACGACGGCCAGGTGCTGGCCGGCGTGTCGCGCGAGCGCTATTTCGGCTGGCGCAATCTCGACCGCGAACGCATCGCGTCGGATACGTTCACCGTGAAGGCCGAACACGACGTGTCGTCCGGCCTGAAGGTGCAGAACCTGAGCCGCTATGCGCACCTGAATCGCGACACGGTGATTTCGGCGTCGCACGTGAACCTGCAGGGCCTGCCGCCGGGGCGCTACAAGCCGGCCGGGCCGCAAGGCTATGGCCGCGATGCGTCGACCGCGATGTGGGCGAACCAGACGAACGTCACCAGCGCGTTCTCGACGTTCGGCATCGGGCATACGCTGGTCACGGGCTTCGAGATCTCGCGCGAGACGTACGGCCGCACGACCTATTCGTACGGGCTCAACCGCTTCTACCCGGCCGATGGCTTCGCGCTCGCCGCGCCGCCCGGCGTGTGGCGTGGCCCGGCGCAGCGCCAGGACAGTGCGCGCAACGACACCGCGCTGGTCGTGAAGGCGCTGTACGCGTTCGACACGATCTCGGTCGGCCGCTATTGGGACATCGACGTCGGGCTGCGGCACGACTGGATCGATGGCTGGTCGGAAGGCACCGCGGCTGGCAAGCCCACCGAGCGCGCGGATACCGCCGATCGGCATCTGAGCACGCGCGCGGGGCTCGTGTTCAAGCCGACCGACAACGGTCGTGCGTATTTCGCGTACGGCACGTCGTTCAACCCGTCCGCCGAATTCCTCGTGACCACCGGCTCCGGCGTGAGCGCGGCGACCGGCGCGCTCGCGCCCGAGAAAAACGAGAGCGTCGAACTCGGCGCGAAATGGGAAGGGCTCGCGGGCATCGCGCTGAACGGCGCGTTGTTCCAGACCGAAAAGAAGAACGCGCGCGAACGAATGGCCGACGGCAGCTATGCGCTCGCGGGCCGGCAGCGCGTGCGCGGCGTCGAGCTCGGCGCCGCCGGCAAGGTGACGCCGCGCTGGGACGTGTTCGCGAACTACACGTACCTGGCGAGCGTGACCCTCAGCTCGCCGTCGTCGCCGCGGCGCGACGGGCAGGCGCTCGGCAACACGCCGCGGCACGCGTTCAACGTATGGACGACCTATCGGCTGCCTGCGGGCTGGACGCTCGGCTACGGCTCGCACTTCGTCGGCCGGCGCAACGTGACGTCGCAGGGCGACGGCAAGCTCGGCGCGTACTGGGTGCACAACCTGATGGCGAGTTACGACGTGAGCCGCCGGCTGCGCCTCCAGCTGAACGTCGACAATCTGTTCGATCGTGCTTACGTCGAACGCGTGCGGCAGGTGTCGGGCAGCGAATCGCGGTCGTCGGCGGTCGAGCTCGGCGACGGCCGTTCGGCGATGCTGTCGGCCGTGTACAAGTTCTGACCGCGCCGTGCGACGGCGGCCCGCGCTCCGCCCGGTCGGGCGCCGCGCGCGCCCGTCATCGCGCAAACAGCGGATAGGTCGCGCCCGCGATCAACGCCGCCGCGAGCCACACCATGCTCCACGAACTCGCGGCGAGCAGCGGCGGAATCGCGAGCGGCGTCGCGAACAGCCCGAGATAGACGATCGTGTTCGCCATCCCGAGCGCGGTGCCCGCGTGGTTCGCGCCCGCGAGCGTCGCCAGCTCCGTGTACGCGACGCCGTGCCATGCCGACACGCAGATGCCGGCGAACACGAGAATCGCGACGATCGCGGCGAGCGGCACATGCGGGCTGCCGGCCGTCGCCGCCGCGAGCAGCGCGAACGACCCGGCCGCGACGAGCACGGAACCGCGCAGGTACGCGCGCCGGTTGCCGTGCCGGTCGGTATGGCGGCCGCTCCAGACGCGCATCGCCATCGCGCCAAGCTGCAGCGCGACCATCGCCGTGCTGATGCCGGCAAGGCCGAGCCGGCCGAAGTCGTGCAGGAACACCGTCGCGAACGTGAGCACCGCAAATTGCGGCGCGCACAGCAGGCCGATGCCGAGCACGATGCGCCACACGGGGCCGCTCGCGAGCGGGTTGCGCGCGTGGCCGGCGACCTGCGGCCGTCGGGCGGCGCGATGCGTGGCGAGGTACGCCGCGGCCGGCTCGGCGGGCGGCTCGTGCAGCCAGCGCCACGTGAGCGCGGCCGATCCCGCGCACAGCAGCATCAGCGCGCCGAACACCGCGGCGAAGCCGGCGTGCGATGCAAGCGACGGCAGCAGCGCCGCGCCGAGGCCGCCGCCGAGCGGCACGGCCGTCTGGCGGATGCTCATCGCGAGCCCACGCTCCCGCTCGCCGAACCAGCGCATCACCGCGCGCCCGCTCGAACCGTTCACGCTGCCGCCGAGCAGGCCGACGCAGCCCATGGCCGCGACGACGCGCATCAGCGGCGGCGCCGCTTGCGCGGTCGGGACGATCGTGCACACCATCAGCGCGAGCATCGCGGCCGTCGCGACGAGCCCGGCCAGCAGCACGCGGCGGTCGCCGAAGCGGTCGGCGGCGATTCCCCACGGCAGCTCGGACAGCGCGACGCCGAAGCCGAGCGCACCGAGCACGAGGCCGAGTGCGCCGTTGTCGAGATGGTAGGCGGCGCGCATCCACACGGCCGTGGTCGGAATGCCGGCCGCGGCGGCCGAAAAGCTCATGTTGGCGGCGACGCCGGCGGCCAGCACGCGCCAGCGATGGGCCGGCCCGCGCACGTCGCGGGCAGGCGAAGAAGGAGAAGCGATGCACGAGGTATCCATGACGGCAGGCCCGGTTCGAGGTTGACGTGCACAGTTTGGCCGCCTACATTCATCCCGAAAATCGGAAAGTTTTTGATGAATCGTTCGATAAAACAGGATGATTGAGATGCCCGGACAAGACATTCCGCGCGACGGCGGCGAGTCGCTCGCGGCGGCCGATGCCGCGCTGGCGCGGCCCAACTTCGACGTCGCGGCGCTGCGCAGCCTCGTCGCGGGCGTGGATCTCGGCAGTTTCGCGAAGGCGGCGGATCGCGTCGCGCGCTCGTCGTCGGCGGTGAGCGCGCAGATCCGCAAGCTCGAGGAGCAGGCAGGCACGCCGCTGTTCGTGAAAGCCGGGCGCGGGCTCGCGCTGACCGATGCCGGCGACGCGATGCTGCGCTACGCGCGGCGGATGATCGAGCTGAACGACGAGGCGGCCGCGGCCGTGCGCGGCGTGAATCTCGACGGCTGGGTACGGGTCGGGCTGCAGGAGGATTTCGGCGAGGCGATCCTGCCGGACGTGCTCGGGCGGTTCGCGCGTGCGCATCCGAAGGTGAAGATCGAGGCGCGCGTGGCGCGCAACGCCGATCTGCTCGACCGGCTCGATGCGAACCAGCTCGATCTGGCGCTCGTGTGGGGCGATCCGGCGTCGGCGGCGCTCGTGTCGCGGGTGGGGATCGACAGCGAAGCGATCGCGCAGGTGCCGATGCAATGGATCGGCGCGGCGGCGGGCGGTGGTTTCGGTGTGCCGAATGGCGATGGGGGCGCGGGTGGGGCGGGCGGCGCCGGCGAGCCCGGCGGCCGCGCCGTGCGGGCGACGGGCGAGCCGTTGCCGCTCGTCGTGTTCGACCGGCCGTGCCGCTTCTTCGGCGCGGCGACCGATGCGCTCGATCGTGCCGGCGTGCCGTGGCGCGTCGCGTTCACGACGCCGAGCCTGGCCGGGCTATGGGCGGCCGCGGCGGCGGGGCTCGGGCTGACGGTGCGCTCGCATTACGGGCTGCCGGCGTCGGTGCGCGTGCTCGATGCCGCGTCGTGCGGGTTGCCGGCGCTGCCGAGCTTGCCGCTGATCCTGCTGCGGCGCACGTCGTCGGCGACCCCGACGGTCGACCGGCTCGCGCGGATCGTGACGCAGGCGGTGCGGGGGGCGACGGAGGAGGGCGGCGTAGCGCTCGCGGCGTGACGAGCCGCCGAGATCCGGCAGGCATCCCCCATCCGGCTGAATGGATCGTCCGGACGGACTTGACTACAGTGGTGGCATCCAAAGCGGAGGTCATCATGCAACGCGCAAATATCCCCGGCACCACGGCCAATCCATCGCAACAAGTCGACGTTCCGATTTCCGGCGAGGAAACCGCGATCTCGAACCCGCCAGCATCCGGGGATCGGTCCGTATCCGTCAAACGGCCCGTTCGGTTCAGCCTCCTGCAAGGTCAGGTTCGGATTGCTGACGACTTCGACGCACCGCTGCCCGACGACTTGCTGGCTGCTTTTGAAGGGCGCTGATGCGATTGCTGCTCGATACGCACATCTTCTTGTGGAGCGTGACCGATGACCCGAAGCTCAGCGCCCGAGCACGCAGGCTGATCGCGGATGCCGACGAGCGGTTCGTCAGCAGCGCGAGTATCTGGGAAGCCGCGATCAAGGCCGGCTTGGGGAAGCTCGATGTCGACGTGGATCGGCTAGTTCGCGTGCTTCGGGCGAGCGGGTTCCGCGAACTGCCGGTCCGGGCCGTACACTGGGCCGTCGTACGCAGCTTGTCGAGCCATCATCGCGACCCGTTCGATCGGCTGCTCGTTGCGCAGGCCCAGCATGAACCCCTGCAGCTCGTCACTGCCGATGGGCATCTCGCCCGGTACGGCATGTCTGTGGTTCTGACAGTCTGAAACAATCTGGCAGGCGGGAAGCCGGCGGTCGCCGGCCCCCGATGCATGACGGGCCGTTCATACAGCCGCAGCGTGCGGTCCGATTTCCTCGAGTTCCGCACGGAGCCTGCCCAGCCTCTCCCGCAATCCGTCGCTCGCCGGCACGAACGGCAGCCGCAACCCGTCCTCGCACCACCCTTGCGCGGCGAGCACGGCCTTCACCGGCGCCGGGTTCGGTTCCGCGAACAACGCCGCGACGAGCGGCTGCAGCGCGACCGAGAGGCGCCGCGCGTCGGCGAGCCGCCCGTCGCGCAGCCACGCATGAATTCGCACATGCCATTCGGGCAGCACGTGCGCGCTGCTCGCGATCGCGCCGTGCGCGCCCGCGCACATCGCCGCGAAGTTCTGGTTGTCGTCGCCGGACAGGATCGCGAGCGGCGTGTCGTGCACGAGCCGGCTCATCCGG
The DNA here is from genome assembly GCF_001534535.1 of Burkholderia sp. MSMB1459WGS. Lineage (NCBI taxonomy): Bacteria > Pseudomonadati > Pseudomonadota > Betaproteobacteria > Burkholderiales > Burkholderiaceae > Burkholderia > Burkholderia sp. MSMB1459WGS. Next base: position 48,006 of record NZ_LPMU01000087.1, on the reverse strand, counting down.
TCGAGCGTGCCGCCGCATTCCTTGATGCCCGCGACGCGCGGATCGCGCGCGAGCGCCTGCAGCGTGTCCAGTTCGACGTTCACGCCGGTGCGGTACGGGATGTTGTAGACGAGCACGGGCAGGTCGGCCGCGTCGACGATCGCCTCGACATGGCGGCGGATGCCGTCCTGCGTCGGCCGCACGTAGACGGGCGGCGTGACGAGCAGCCCGTCGGGACGCAGCGCCGCGAGCTCCCGCGCGCGGGCGGTCGCGAAATGCGTCGCGCTCGCGGTCAGCCCGACGACGATCGGCAGCGCGGGCGCCGCGTCGCGCAGCGTCGCGAATACCGCGTCCTGTTCGCGCGCGTCGAGCAGCACGCCTTCGCCGGTCGTCGCGCCCGCGACGAAGCCTGCGATGCCGGCGGCCGCATAACGGCGTGCGAGCCGCGCGAGCGCCGCGTGATCGACCTCGCCGTGGTGGAACGGCGTGACGATCGGCAGCCAGATACCTTCGAAACGTGTGTTCATGCAAAGCCTCATGGTGGAAACGGAGTGGGAAGGAACCGTTCCGCCGGCGGGGGCCGGAGCGAGGCGTGCGTGCAAGGAGAATGAAACGACCTGCGGGCATCCCGTCCGGCATTCGCCTGACGGGACGCGACGTCCCCGTCAGTCGAGGAGTCGTTTTTTCAGTTTCAGCCCGGCCGCGCGCGCGCCTGCCGCGACGGCGGCGAGGATCGAGGGCGAGCGCAGGGTAGCGGACATGGATGAACCGTGAGTGGGCTGAGCGGCGATCTTAACACCGCGGCGGCAGGGTGCGCGAGCCCCGGCCGTCGTTTAGCAGGATTCGAGATTTGCTTTCCACGACTGATTGGAAGGCGCGCTGCGCCCGGCCGCTAGAATGCCCGCTTACGTTTCGATGACGGCGCGTACGCGTGCGGTCACGCACATTCACCACCACTGGAAACGGGGCATATCACGATGGCAAGCATCAAGGGGATCGGCCGCTGGCTGCACACGGGCGCGGCGGCGGCGCTGGTCGTGGCGGCGGCGGCCGCGCATGCGGACACGTCGATCCTGAACGTGTCGTACGACGTGACGCGCGAGCTGTACAAGGACATCAACGCGAGCTTTGCCGCCGCCTACAAGCAGAAGACCGGCGAGACGGTCACGATCAAGCAGTCGCACGGCGCGTCGAGCGCGCAGGCGCTGTCGGTGCTGCAGGGGCTGCAGGCCGACGTCGTGACGATGAACCAGCCGAACGACATCGACCTGCTCGCCGAGCGCGGCCAGTTGCTGCCGAAGGACTGGCGCGCGCGCTTCCCGGACAACAGCTCGCCGTATTCGACGACGATGGTGTTCCTCGTGCGCAAGGGCAACCCGAAGGCGATCAAGGACTGGAGCGATCTCGCGAAGCCGGGCGTCCAGGTGATCATCGCGAACCCGAAGACGTCGGGCAACGGCCGCTATGCGTATCTCGCCGCCTGGGGCTTCCAGAAGCAGAAGGGCGCGACCGACCAGCAGGCGCTCGACTTCGAGAAGGCGATCTTCCGCAACGTGCCGGTGCTCGATTCGGGCGGTCGCGGCGCGACGACGACGTTCACGCAGCGCGGCATCGGCGACGTGCTCGTCACGTTCGAGAACGAGGTCGCGCTGATGGACACGGGCGCGTCGGGCGGGCAGTTCGACGCGGTGTATCCGTCGGCGAGCATCCTCGCGGAGCCGCCCGTCGCCGTCGTCGACAAGGTGGTCGACAAGAAAGGCACGCGGAAGGTCGCGCAGGCGTATCTCGACTACCTGTACACGCCGCAAGCGCAGGAGATCATCGCGCAGCACCATCTGCGCCCGCGCGACGCGGCCGTGCTGAAGAAGCATGCGGCCGAGTTCAAGCCGCTGAAGACATTCAGCGTCGAGCAGGTCTTCGGCAGCTGGGCGAACGCGCAGAAGACCCATTTCGCCGACGGCGGCACGTTCGACCAGGTGATCGTCGACCGGAAGTGATTGCGGCGGGCGCCACGCGCGAGCCCGCATGACGATGCAGCCGGCCGCTCGCGCGGCCGGCTTTTTTTGCGGCTGCGCGGCGGTTTGCCGTTCCGAACCGCCCCGCATTCCCCGCCGCTGCCGCGCGTGCTACGCTCATCGCCTCCCTGCAACCGGCGCCGCGCGATGAACGTCGATTCGTCCTCCCCAGCCTCCCGCGGCCGTGGCCGCAAGATCTGGTCGGGCACCCGCCCGGTGATCGCGTACGGGATGCCGCCGCTCGGCTGGCGCGATTTCTATCACCGCGCGCTGACGGTGAGCTGGCCCGTGTTCTTCCTGTCGCTCGCGGTGCTGTTCCTGCTGCTCAACGGCGGTTTCGCGACGCTCTACCTGCTGGGCCATGCGCCGATCGCGAACCAGTCGCCGGCCGGCTTCGGCGGCGCGTTCTTCTTCAGCGTCGAGACGCTCGCGACCGTCGGCTACGGCGACATGCATCCGCAGACGGTTTATGCGCACCTCGTCGCGACGTTCGAGATCTTCGTCGGGATGTCGGGCATCGCGCTGGCCACGGGACTCGTGTTCGCGCGGTTTTCGCGGCCGCAGGCGAAGATCCTGTTCGCGCGCTACGCGATCGTGCGGCCGCTGAACGGCCGGATGACGCTGATGGTGCGCGCAGCGAATGCCCGCCAGAACGTGATTGCCGAGGCGCAGGCGAAACTGCGGCTGATGCGCGTCGAAGGCACGCACGAGGGCTATTCGCTGCGCAAGATTCACGACCTGCCGCTCGTGCGCAACGAGCATCCGATCTTCCTGCTCGGCTGGAACCTGATGCACGTGATCGACGAGTCGAGCGCGCTGTTCGGCGAGACGCCCGAATCGCTCGCCGCGCACGACGCGCAATTGCTGATCACGATCGAGGGCTCGGACGAGACCACCGCGCAGGTCATGCAGGCGCGTCATGCATGGGCGCATGGCGAGATCCGCTGGCGCCACCGCTATGTCGACCTGATGCACGACGAGGACGGCATCACGCACATCGATTACACGCATTTTCACGACGTCGTGCCGATCGACGTCGATACCGACGAGCGCGGTTCGCCGGGCGTGGTGATCGACGCGGACGCGTCGGCGCCGGGGCCGGCCGCGCAGACGTGATCGAGGGCGACGAGGGGCCGCCCCCGTTGCGCCTCACCCGTGCAGCAGACGCGCCGCTTCGCGCCGTTCGATCTCGACCGCGCGGCGGAACGCGTCGCGGTCCTCGGCGCGCGCGACGTAGTCGCCGAGCACGCCTTCGTGCGGCAGCAGATGCGCGTCGAACGCGATCTTCAGCGTGCTGGCGAGCAGCAGGTCGGCCGCGGTGAAGCGCTCGCCGACGAGCCAGCGACTGTGGGCGAGCGCTTGTGCGAGGGCGCGCTGCACGCGGGTGATGTTGCCCCAGCCGAACGCAACCGGATTGCCCGACGCGCCGGTGAATTTCTCGGCCATCGCCGGTTCGAGGCAGGTCGGCGTGAAGAACATCCACTGGAGGAAACGGCCGCGCAGCGGATCGTCGGGGGCGATGCCGAGCCCGGCGCCCGGGCAGCGATCGGCGAGATAGAGCAGCACGGCGCCCGATTCGGCGAACGGGGCGCTGCCGTCGTCGAGCGCGGGCAGCTTGGCCATCGGGTTGACCCGCACGAACGCATCGCTGCCCTGTTCGTGCGAGCGCAGATCGACCGGCACGAGTTCGTACACCACACCGATTTCCTCGAGCATCCACAGCGCCCGGAATGCCCGGGTCTTCGGCCAGTAGTAGAGCTTCATCGCGCCTCCGCGTTTGGGTGCAGGTGTCGAGCCGGGGGAGCCTCAAGCGTACCCGAGCCCGGGTGGTTGGGACAGGGGCCCGCAGGGCGGCTGCATGCGGTGAAGCCGGCGGAAGACGCGATGAAACCCTTATGGGACAGGGGTTCTGTAAATAACTAGTTATAAAAAAACTAGCTATTTACAGAAGACCCAGAAAACCCCGGCGAAAAAGCGGCATCACTACAATGTGCCGGGCCCGCCCGCAGCCTCCGCGCACGCGGCAACGCAATCGGCCGTTCGTCCGCGATCATCAACGCATCGCGCAACCCCGCACCTGCTGGAGACCCGTCACGCATGGCAAACGACGATCGCACCACCATCATTCCGCGCAGGACACCCGAATCGGCGGCCATGGTGGCCGAGATCAAACGGGCGATGGCGATCACCGCGCGGCTCAACCGTCTGACGTTCGACGATGCGGCGGACGTGCGCGCATTGTTCGGCGAACTGATCGGCACGCAGGTGGACGACGATTTCGTGCTGATCCCGCCGTTCCATGCGACGGGCGGCGCGGGCATGAAGCTCGGGCGCAACGTGTTCGTCAACCAGAACTGCACGTTCTACGACCTGGGCGGACTCGAGATTGGCGACGACGTGATGATCGGCCCGAACGTCAGCCTCATCACGTCCGGTCATCCGGTCGAGCCGTCGCGGCGACGCGACTGCGTGGTCGCGAAGCCGATCGTGATCGGGCGGAACGTGTGGATCGGCGCGGGTGCGACGGTCATCGGCGGCGTGACGATCGGCGAAAACGCGGTCGTCGCAGCCGCGGCCGTCGTCACCCGGGACGTGCCGCCGAATACGCTGGTCGGCGGCAATCCGGCGAAGGTCATCCGGTCGATCGCGGAATAACGTCGCCCGGGCGTGCCGGCGCGACGAAGCATCGTCGGCGGGATGTGGACAACACGCCGCCAAAGCCACTCGAAACGCTGTGCAATTGAACGGTGAGTGTGCCGCGGAGGCCGTCCGGACAAGCCTTTTCGGCTTTTCCGGGATTTCGTGCGCCAAGGCGTCCGTCGATCGGCAGATGAAGATCCGGTCGCGCCCGCGGTTGTGGATATCCGCGCGTCGAAACGACTCGACGCCCTGTGGTTTTCACAGGTGAGGATGACCGGATGCTGCGTGAGACATGAAGCGGGTTGTGGACAACTCGCGTCCGGACGAAGCGAAATGCTGTGAAATTCAATGGTGAGTGCCGCGACCGATCCGGCTGCGCGCCCGCCCCGGCGCGGGTTTCGGGCCATTGTCGCGGTGCAGGGCGACGCGCATTCTAGCCGATGGCGCGCGTGCGCGCCCCCGGCATGCGGGCCGGGCGACGTCGATATCCGGCTCCGGCCCCCAATCGAACGGCTGTGCATTCTAACGGTGAGCGCCGGTGCGTGGTTCGCAACGCGCGGATTTCGACGCGCTTGTCCGCCTTCTTCAACGACTCTGCGCGCTGTGCAATTCAATGGTGAGCGTGAGTTCGCGACCGGCGCGCCGCCCTTCAGGATGCGGCTGTTCGACCGCCGACGCCACGCGAAGCGATGCTCCTGTCAGGCCGAGGAGTCAGATTGCGAGCAACGGCTACGCGCATTTCCGTGTGGATATCCGTCCGCCGGAACGACTCGCGGCACTGTGTATCTCGACGGTGAGCATCGGTGCCTGATCGCGTGATGAGCCGCTTCCAGTATGGACCGCCGCTCGTCGGCGTCCTTCGAGACGCGCGGCGGTTATCGATCGGAGAACGCTCATCCATGTGGATATCCGGCCCACTCCATCACTCGAAGCACTGTGGTTTTCAACGGTGAGGGTGCCCGGATGGCCAGGAGGCAACGCAGATCCACACGTGGACAACCGCCACCGCAGCCAGTTGAGCCCCTGTGTATATCAATGGTGAGAGTGAGTCGGCAATCGTATGGCCTGCGTGTTCAGGCGAGGACATCCGGCCCACTTCACCACTCGAAGCGCTGTGGTTTTCAACGGTGAGGGCGCCCGGATGGCCAGGAGGCAACGCAGATCCGGACGTGGACAACCGCCACCGCAGCCAGTCGAGTCCCTGTGCATATCAACGGTGAGAGTGAGTCGACAATCGCACGGCCTGCGTGTTCAGGCGAGGGCATCCGGCCCGGTCAATCACTCGAAGCGCTGTGGTTTTCAACGGTGAGGGTGTCCGGATGGCCAGGAGGCAACGCAGATCCGGACGTGGACAACCGCCACCGCAGCCAGTCGAGTCCCTGTGCATATCAACGGTGAGAGTGAGTCGACAATCGCACGGCCTGCGTGTTCAGGCGAGGACATCCGGCCCACTCCACCACTCGAAGCGCTGTGGTTTTCAACGGTGAGGGTGCCCGGATGGCCAGGAGGCAACGTAGATCCGGACGTGGACAACTGCCACCGCAGCCAGTCAAACCCCTGTGTATTTCAAAGGTGAGTGCGAGCCGGCAATCGCGCGGCATGCGGGTTCCGGCGAGGATATTCGCCCTCCAAACCCACTCTCGACGCTGTGTATTCGAGCGGTGAGCGCAAGCAGAGGACCGACGAAACCCCGCGATTTCCGATGTGGATATCCATCGCCGCGACCCACTCGCCAAGCTGTGAATTTCAACGGTGAGCGCCGTTGCCCGAGTGTCCCGCATGTCGATTCCGGATGGGGACATCCCGGCCCCGACGCCACTCGAAATGCTGTGCAATCGAACGGTGAGCGCGCGAGCCCGATCGGCCGAAGGGGCGGCGGTGTGGACATCCGTCGCTTCCGGCCACTCGGAACGCTGTGCATTTCAATGGTGAGGATGACGGCCGATGCCGCCGAAACCCTTGCCGGTCGGGGTTCGAGCGCCGATCGCCGGTCGGGCGGCGATCCTTGCGACTTGCGCCGGCTTTTCCGCCCGAGCGTCGACCGCCCCCGACGCATCACCCACCGCGCTCCCGCTGCCCGCGCGAAAACTCTCTCAAATATCGGCAGAAAGCTGCGCAGTTTTTCTCGCCGCACGCCGCTCCGAGCAAGATGAGGAAAAACATTCTCGGCTGCGCGCGAAAAAATAGAGCCATTCGCTGCCGGCGCCCCGCGTCACCCGACGCCCCGCCGCGCACGGCCCAGAACAGCACAATCCGGAGACTCCCCCCATGACCGCCCGCCTGCCCGTCGACGGCACGCCTGCCCTGTCCGACTACCGCCTGACCGACAACCTGACCGCGACGCGCGGCCGGATCTTCCTGACCGGCACGCAGGCGCTGATTCGCCTGCTGCTGATGCAGCGCGCGGCCGACGTCGAGCAGGGCCTGAACACGGCCGGCTTCGTCAGCGGCTATCGCGGCTCGCCGCTCGGCATGGTCGACCAGCAGCTGTGGAAGGCGAAGAAACTGCTCGACGCGAGCGGCGTGCGCTTCCTGCCCGCGATCAACGAGGAACTCGGCGGCACGGCCGTGCTCGGCACGCAGCGGGTCGAGGCCGACCCGGAGCGCACGGTCGAGGGCGTGTATGCGATGTGGTACGGCAAGGGCCCGGGTGTCGATCGCGCGGGCGACGCGCTGAAGCACGGCAACGCGTACGGTTCGTCGCCGCACGGCGGCGTGCTGGTCGTCGCGGGCGACGACCATGGCTGCGTGTCGTCGTCGATGCCGCACCAGAGCGACTTCGCGATGATGGCGTGGCACATGCCGGTCGTGAACCCGTCGAACATCGCCGACATGCTCGAATTCGGCCTGTACGGCTGGGCGCTGTCGCGCTACTCGGGCGCGTGGGTCGGCTTCAAGGCGATCTCGGAAACGGTCGAGTCGGGCTCGACCGTCGACCTCGATGCGTTGCAGACACGCTGGCCGGCACCGGCAGGGTTCACGCCGCCCGCCGGCGGCCTGCACAACCGCTGGCCCGACCTGCCGAGCCTCACGATCGAGGCGCGCCTCGCGGCGAAGCTCGACGCGGTTCGCCATTTCGCGCGTACCAACAGCATCGACAAGTGGATCGCGCCGAGCGCGCACGCGAACGTCGGGATCGTCACCTGCGGCAAGGCGCACCTCGACCTGATGGAAGCGCTGCGCCGCCTCGACCTGACGGTCGCCGATCTCGACGCGGCCGGCGTGCGGATCTACAAGGTCGGCCTGTCGTATCCGCTCGAGATGACGCGCGTCGAGACCTTCGTCGACGGGCTCGCCGAAGTGCTGGTGATCGAGGAGAAGGGGCCGGTCGTCGAGCAGCAGATCAAGGACTACCTGTACAACCGCACCGAAGGCGCGCGCCCGCGCGTGCTCGGCAAGCATGACGCGGCCGGCGCGTGCCTGCTCTCCGAGCTCGGCGAGCTGCGCCCGTCGCGCATCCTGCCGGTGTTCGCCGACTGGCTCGCACGGCACAAGCCGGCGCTCGACCGCCGCGAACGGGTCGTCGATCTCGTCGCGCCGCAGATCCTGTCGAACGAGGCCGATGCGGTGAAGCGCACGCCGTACTTCTGCTCGGGCTGCCCGCACAACACGTCGACGAAGGTGCCGGAAGGCTCGATCGCGCAGGCCGGCATCGGCTGCCACTTCATGGCGTCGTGGATGGAGCGCGACACCACGGGGCTGATCCAGATGGGCGGCGAGGGCGTCGACTGGGCCGCGCACGCGATGTTCACCAACACGAAGCACGTGTTCCAGAACCTCGGCGACGGCACCTACTTTCACTCGGGCATCCTCGCGATCCGCCAGGCGGTCGCCGCGAAAGCGAACATCACGTACAAGATCCTCTACAACGACGCGGTCGCGATGACGGGCGGCCAGCCGGTCGACGGCAGCATCTCGGTGCCGCAGATCGCGCGGCAGGTCGAGGCCGAAGGCGTGTCGCGCTTCGTCGTGGTGTCCGACGAACCGGAGAAGTACGACGGCCATCACGGGCAGTTCCCAGCCGGCACGACGTTCCATCACCGCAGCGAACTCGACGCGGTGCAGCGCGAATTGCGCGAGACGCCGGGCGTCACCGTGCTGATCTACGACCAGACCTGCGCGGCCGAGAAGCGCCGCCGCCGCAAGAAAGGCGAATTCCCCGACCCGGACAAGCGCCTGTTCATCAACGACGCGGTGTGCGAAGGCTGCGGCGATTGCGGCGTGCAGTCGAACTGCCTGTCGGTCGAGCCGCTCGAAACGCCGCTCGGCCGCAAGCGCCGCATCGACCAGTCGTCGTGCAACAAGGACTATTCGTGCGTGAACGGCTTCTGCCCGAGCTTCGTGACGGTCGAAGGCGCGGCGCTGAAGAAGGCGGCCGGCGCCGCATTCGACGAAGCGGCGCTCGCCGCGCGCGTCGACGCGCTGCCGGTGCCGGCGACGCATCTCGACGCGGCGCCGTTCGACATGCTCGTGACGGGCGTCGGCGGCACGGGCGTCGTGACGGTCGGCGCGCTGATCAGCATGGCCGCGCACCTCGAAGGCAAGAGCGCCTCGGTGCTCGACTTCATGGGCTTCGCGCAGAAGGGCGGCTCGGTGCTGTCGTTCGTGCGGATCGCATCGAGCGACCGGTGGCTGAACCAGGTGCGCATCGACACGCAGCAGGCCGACGTACTGCTCGCATGCGACATGGTCGTCGGCGCGAGCGCCGAAGCGCTGCAGACGGTGCGTCACGCGCGTTCGCGGATCGTCGTCAACACGCACCGGATCCCGAATGCGTCGTTCGTGCAGAACCCCGACGCGAACCTGCACGCGGATGCGCTGCTCGAGAAGATGCGCCACGCTGCCGGCGACGGCTACCTGTCGAGCTGCGACGCGCAGGCGCTCGCCGCGAAGTTCCTCGGCGACTCGATCGGCGCGAACATCCTGATGCTCGGCTTCGCATGGCAGCTCGGCCTCGTACCGGTGTCGCTCGCCGCGATGATGCGCGCGATCGAGCTGAACAACGTCGCGGTGCCGATGAACAAGCTCGCGTTCTCGATCGGCCGGATGGCGGCCGGCGACGCGGCGGGCCTCGACGCGTTGTGGAACGCGCGGCATGCGGTGGCCGCCCACGCCGCGCCGGAGACGCTCGCCGAGCTGATCGCCGATCGCGAAGCGCGCCTCGACGCATACGGCGGCGCGCGCTACGTCGAGCGTTACCGTGCGCTGGTGAACGCGGCGCGCGCGAAGGGCGACGACGCGCTCACGCGCGCGGTCGCGACGACGTTCTACCGGCTGCTCGCGGTGAAGGACGAATACGAAGTCGCGCGGCTGTACACGGACGACGCGTTCCGCACGGCGCTCGAAGCGCAGTTCGAAGGCGTGCCGGGCCACGCGTACCGCGTGAAGTTCAACCTGGCGCCGCCGACGGTCGCGAAGGCCGGCAGCGACGGCGCCGCGCCGAGGAAGCGCGTGTTCGGCCAGTGGATGTGGCCGGTGCTCGGCATGCTGGCGCGCGTGCGCAGCCTGCGCGGCACGTGGCTCGATCCGTTCGGCCGCACGGTCGAGCGCAGGATGGAGCGCGCGCTGGCCGACGACTACGAAACCACGCTCGCGCGTGCGTTCGCCGCGATGACGGCCGGCAATGCGGCGCAGGTCGTGCAACTGGCCGACCTGCACGCCCGCGTGCGCGGCTTCGGCCACGTGAAGGTGCGCAACCTCGCCGGCGTGAAGCGCGCGGAACGCGAGCTCGCATTGCAGCTCGGCATCGACGCGGCGACGAGCGCGGCCGTGCAGCACGCGCTCGACGAGATGAAGGGAGCGGGGATGCTGAAGGGGATCCCGGTCGTCGTCGCGAAGTAACGCGATCGCGAGCGGAGGTGAGGACGGCGACGCCGATGCGTCGCCGTTTTTTCATGCCCGAGGGCGGCGGCGCGCAGGCCGCGGCCGGTCGCTCAAAGAATGCCTTTCTTGCGCGTCGACAGCGCGGTTTCGGACAGGTCGATCTCGCGAAGCAGCTTCGTCAGCGTCTCGTCGGAAATCTTGCTGTCGCTGCGCAGCCGATACAGCGCCGAGCGTTCCGCACGCACGGCCGCGATCCGCATCTGCAGCTCCATCGTTTCGGCCTGCTGCGCTTGCGCGCGCGGCGTGGGGCCGTCCTCGGCCAGCGCGGCCAGCCGGCGGCGGTACTGGTCCATCACGCGTGCGGAGATGTCCGCGCAGCGTGCCGCGCCCGATTCGTCGAGATCGGCCGAGATCGCGTCGTGCGACGAATCGACCGCGCGGATCGCGGCCTGCGCGGCGGCCGAGCGTGCGATGCGCTCCTCGTCGCCGAGCGGGTTGCGCGTCGAGCGCACGCCGCGCAGCAGCAGTGGCAGGCCGATCACCGCGACGATCAGCGAGCCCAGGATCACGGCCGACGCGATGAAGACCGCGGTGTCGCGGCCCGGCAGCGGCACGCCGTCGGACAGCGCGACCGGGATCGACAGCACACCGGCGAGCGTGACCGCGCCGCGCACGCCGCCGACCGTCATCACCGCGATCGTGCGCACGCCGGCCATCGTGCCGGCGAGGCCATGGCGCGCGGCGCGGCGGCTCGCGAACCAGCGCAGCAGCCACACCCACAGGAAGCGGATCGCGTACAGCGCGAGCATCATCGCACACACGTTGAAGATCATGCGGCCGACCAGCGCGTCGCTCGTATGGTGCGCATCGACGAGTGCGCGGCCGATGATGTGCGGCAACTGCAGCCCGAGCATGATGAACACCATGCCGTTGAACACGAACTCGATCATTGCCCACGTGCTTTCGGCGCGCACGCGCGACGCGACGGTGCTTTTGCGCGAAAAGCTCGTGTAGTTCATCATCATCCCGGCCGACACGGCCGCGAGCACGCCCGACAGGTCGAGGTGCTCGGCGAACAGGTAGGCCGCGAACGGCACCAGCAGCGTCATCACGATGCCGGGGGCCGGGTCGCCTTCCTGCTCGGCATTCAGGAAGCGCGTCGACAGCGCGCTGAACACCCACGACACGATCGCACCCGTCGCGAGCCCGCCGGCCGCGACGATCACGAACGTGACCGATGCGGCGCGCAGCGAGAACACGCCGGTCAGCGCGGCCGCGATCGCGAACTTCAGCGCGACGAGGCCCGACGCGTCGTTCATCAACGCCTCGCCTTCGAGGATGTGCATCAGTTGCGGCGGAATGCGCCCCTTGCCTGCGATGCCGGACAGCGCGACCGCATCGGTCGGCGACAGCACCGCCGCGAGCGCGAACGCGATCGGCAGCGGCAACTCGGGAATCAGCCAATGCGCGAAGTAGCCGACTGCGAGTACCGTCATGAACACGAGGCCGAACGCGAGCATCAGGATCGCGCGGCGCTGCAGGTAAAGCTCGCGTTTGGGAATTCGCCAGCCGTCCGCGAACAGCAGCGGCGGAATGAACAGCAGCATGAAGATTTCGGGGTCGAACGTGACGTGCAGGTTCAGCTTCGGCCACGCGAGCATCGCGCCGAACGCGATCTGCATCAGCGGCAGCGGCAGTTGCAACGGCAGGAGGCGCGTGACGGCGCCGGACAGCGCGACGGTCAGCAGCAGGATGAGGACTGTGAAGACGATTTCCATCGATACGGCGGATAGGCAGAATGAAACGGTCGTACGGAGTGTAGCGTGCCGACGTGACGGATGCGCTCGAGCGGCCGGTGCGCGCGCACGGAAATGGTGCGCCGGCGGTGCGCCACGATGGTGCGGCGACCCGGCGCGGCCGTGCGGCGCATGGGGTCCGCGCACCTTGCACGGAGCTTGCTTGAAGGTAGGCAGCCGCCCGGCCCGAGCCGGGCAACCGAGGGTCCAACCATGACATTGCGCGCGCCGTCCCGTTCGTCGTCCGTTTCGCCGGACGCCGCGTTCGACTGCATCACCAGGAGAAGGGCATGACGATCGTGCAACAGGAGCGTCCGGCCACCGCGTCGCCGTACCGGTTCGAGCGGGAGATGAGCTCCGGCTTCGAACGGCTCGCGACGCAGCACCGCGACCTGACGCTCACGACCGTATTCCAGCCGATATTCAGCCTGTCGCACCAGCGTGCGGTCGGCTACGAGGCGTTGCTGCGCGCGCACGATGCGCTCGACCGCGCCGTGTCGCCGCTCGACGTGTTCGGCGAGGCCGCGCGCCGCGGCGAACTGCTGCAGCTCGACCGGCTCGCGCAGGCGCTGCATCTGGAGAACTTCGCGTTGCTCGGCGCGGAGCGCGAGTGGCTGTTTCTCAACGTCCATCCGGGCGTGCTCACGGATCCGTTCCAGGCGGCCGCGCTGCTCGCGAACCTGAAGCGGCTCGGCATGCCGCCGCGACGCGTCGTGCTCGAAGTGCTCGAACAGCGCGCGGACGACATCGAGCGGCTCGCGGAGGCCGTGCGCGAATTCCGCACGCACGGCTTCCTGATCGCGCTCGACGATTTCGGCGCGGGCCACTCGAACCTCGAGCGGATCTGGCAACTGAACCCGGACATCGTGAAGCTCGACCGGATCATGCTGTCGCACGCGGCGCACCGGACGGGGCTTACCGCGATCCTGCACGGGCTCGTGACGCTGTTGCACGAGGCCGGCAAGCTGGTGCTCGTCGAAGGGATCGAGACCGAGCACGAAGCGCAGATCGCGCTGTCGTGCGAGGCCGATTTCGTGCAGGGCTACTACTTCGGCCGGCCCGCGCCGGGGCTGCCCGACAGCGCGGCCGCGACCGGCTGCATCGGCGAGCTGACCGAGCGCTTTCGTCAGCAGACCGAAGCGCGCGAGCGGCGCGACACGCAGCGGCTCGCCCCGTACCTGCGTGCGTTCGAACGGGCGGCCGAACGCCTCGAGGCCGGCGAGCCGCTCGACGAGGTGTGCTGGAACTTCCTCGCGCTCGACGCGGCCGCGCGCTGTTTCCTGCTCGACGCGCAGGGCCGGCAGTCGGGCCGCAACGTCGTGCTGCGCGCCGATCGCGCGCTGGCCGAGGCGCGCTTTTCGCCGCTGGCGGACGCGCAGGGCGCGAACTGGCTGCGCCGGCCGTATTTCCGCTCGGCGATCGCCGAACCGGGGCGCGTGCAGGTCACGCGGCCGTACCTGTCGATCAACGAGGCGCAGCCGTGCGTGACGCTGTCGGTGGCCGTGCGCGTCGGCGATGCGCAGCGCGTGCTGTGCGGCGATATCGACTGGAGCGACGAGGAAGCGCCGGCCGGTTAGCGCCGAGCGCCGCGCATGCGGCGATTGTCACGATCCGGACGCGCCGGCGCCGCACCATCGTTGCGCTCGACGCGTGCTTCCTCGACAATGGCGCGATCGCGCCGTCCCGGGGGCACCATGACGGCGGATAACAACAGGAAAACAAATGAAAAGACCGATTTCGCTGACGATCCTCGCGTGGATCCTGATCGTGACCAATGCGATCGCGTGCATCTATACGCCGTTCTCGATCCGCGCGCCGGCTGCGCAGGCGCTGATGTCGCACTATCTGCTGCCCGTCTGGGCGACGCTCGGCGTCAGCGTGATCGTCGAAGCGACGAACGTCGCGATCGGCGTCGCGATCCTCAAGGGCCGCGAGTGGTCGCGCAACGCGTACTTGGCGACGTCCGGGTTCGGCTTCGCGTTCTCGCTCGTCAACATGCCGTCGACGATGTTCGTCGCGATGATTCCCGGCGTGCTGCTGTTCGCGCTGTTCGTCTACCTGCTGTTCCGGCGCCCGGCGACCGCGTATTTCCGGCAGGCGCTCGCATGAAGGTTCTGCGTAACGCACTGGCGATCGCACTGTTCGCGATCGCTGGCATGTGCGTGCTCTGCGCGCAGACGATGGCGTTCATCAGGATCGGCCATCCGGGCTTCATGATCGTATTCGGCGCCGTGCTGTTCGCGGTGTCGGCCGTGCTCCTTGCCGTGGGCGCGTTCGCCGGCGCATTTCGGCCGCGTGCGCGCGGCGTGGGCATCGCGTTGCTCGTCGCGACCGCGACCACCGCGCTCGGGATGATCGGTTGGGTGGCGATGCTGATGTCGCCTGAGTTCGTCGACGTGATGCGGCAGCAGGGGCTGCACGTCAGCGTGCGGATGTTCCGGTTCATGCCCGGTTTCGCGGTGACGGCGTTGTCCGGCCTGGCTGGCGCCTGGCTCGTGCGGCGCGGCTGACGCGGGCGGCGGCCTGCCCGCTGGCGCGGGTCGCGCCGCTCCGCTACGATGCGCGCATTGTCCTGACGATACGCGAGCCGCCGATGATCCGAACCGCTGCTTCTTCCGTGCTCCTCGAAGTGATCGCCACGACCGTCGGCGATGCGAAGACCGCCGCCCGCGCGGGCGCCGACCGGCTCGAACTCGTGACCGCGATCGGCGAAGGCGGGCTGACGCCGAGCGTCGGCCTGATCGAAGCCGTCGTGGCCGCCGTGCCGATTCCGGTGAACGTGATCGTGCGGCCGCACAGCCGTTCGTTCGTCTACGACGCCGACGATCTGCGCGTGATCGAGCGCGACGCACGCGCAGCTGTCGCGGCCGGCGCGAACGGCATCGTGTTCGGCGCGCTCGATGCGCGCGGCGACATCGATCTCGACGCGCTCGCGCGCATCGCGGCCGCCGCGGACGGCCGCGACCTGACGTTCCACCGTGCATTCGACGTCGCGCGCGACCTGAACGCCGCATTCGACGCGCTGCTGCGCGTGCCGGCCGTCACGTCGGTGCTGACGTCGGGCGGTCATCCGTCGGTGCTCGATGCGGCCGCGACGATCGCGCGGATGGTGCGGCACGCGGAAGGCTCGACGTGCACGGTGCTGGCCGGCTCGGGGCTGACCGTCGATGCGGTCGGCGATTTCGTCCGTACGACGGGCGTGCGCGCGGTGCACTTCGGCTCGGGCGTGCGGCCGCGCGGCGAGGTGCTGGCACCGGTCGACGAGCGGCTCGTCGCGAGGGCGCGCGCAGCGCTCGACGACGTGGCGCGCGTGCCGCGTTGACAACACGCGTGCGTGCTCGTCAGTCGTAGCGGATCGTCAGATCCTTCAGAATGTCGACGCTTCCCCATTTGAACGAACAGCGACGGCCGACCTCGAGCGCCGTGCCGTCGCGCGTCTCGCTGACCGGCGCGCAGCCGCCCGAGATCTTCACCGTCGGCGTGCCTTGCCGCGACAGCGGGAACTCGATCGCCGCGTCTTGCGGAATCGTGTGCGTCAGCGCGACGTCTTCGACGTAATCGTCCGGCAACGTGAAGATCAGTGCGCGATCGACCTTCAGCGTGTAGTAGTCGTGCTGGAACGGTACGCTCGTCACGCACAGCTCGCTGGTGTGTCCGTTCAGCGTCTGCGTTGAACATTTCGGTTCTGCGGCGTGCGCGGTAGCCGCGACGAAGCCGAGCACGGCGACGGCGATTTTGTTCATTCCTGTTTCCCCCGAGTGTGATTGGATGTCGGCCCGACGGGCCGTGTGTCGCCGCGCGCGATCGCTACGGCGAACGGGGGGAAATATTAGTGCGGACGCGATGCCGATGCACACAGCCCGTGACGTTCGTTGACAAAAAAAGCCGGGACACGTCCCGGCTTTCGTCGCGGCAATGAAACTGCCGCTTACGCGTTTTCCGCCAGCGCATCGGCCTGGCTCGCGCGAATCCCGAGGCGCTCGAACAGCGCGCGATCGCGCTGCGTCTGCGGGTTGCTCGTCGTCAGCAGCTGGTCGCCGTAGAACATCGAGTTCGCGCCTGCGAGGAAGCACATCGCCTGCATCGCGTCGTCGAGCTGCTCGCGGCCGGCCGACAGCCGCACGACGGCCTTCGGCATCGTGATGCGCGCAACGGCGATCGTGCGCACGAATTCGAACGGATCGAGCGGCGCGGTGCCTTCGAGCGGCGTGCCTTCGATCGCGACGAGATTGTTGATCGGCACCGATTCCGGATACGGATTCAGGTTCGCGAGCTGCGAGATCAGGCCCGCGCGCTCGCGGCGCGATTCGCCCATCCCGATGATGCCGCCGCAGCACACGTTGATGCCCGCGTCGCGCACGCGGTCGAGCGTGTCCAGCCGATCCTGGTACGTGCGCGTCGAAATCACCTGGCCGTAGAACTCCGGCGACGTATCGAGGTTGTGGTTGTAGTAGTCGAGGCCCGCGTCGGCGAGCTGCTGCGCCTGCTCGTCCTCGAGCATGCCGAGCGTCATGCAGGTCTCGAGGCCGAGTTCCTTCACGCCGCGCACCATCTCCGTCAGCGCCGGCATGTGGCGCTCCTTCGGGTTGCGCCACGCGGCGCCCATGCAGAAGCGGCTCGCGCCGTTCGCCTTCGCCGCGCGCGCGGCTTCGAGCACCGCGTCGACGTCCATCAGCTTCTCGGCCTTCAGGCCCGTGTCGTGATGCGCGGACTGCGAACAGTAGCCGCAATCTTCCTCGCAGCCGCCCGTCTTGATCGACAGCAGCGTCGACAGCTGCACCGCGTTCGCGTCGAAGTGCTCGCGATGCACCTGCTGCGCGCGGAAGATCAGGTCGTTGAACGGCAGCTCGAACAGCGCGACGACGTCGGCCACGCGCCAGCGCTGCGGCGCAGGCGCGGCCACGGCGATCGCGTCGGGTTGCACGGCGGCGGTCTGGGCTTGAGTCATGGTGATTTTCCTTCTTTCTTGAATGCGGAATGAGGGCGTCAACGCTGCGCGGCGCGCAGCGTGTCGACGAGCGCGGCGATGTCGAGCATCGCCGCGGCGGATTCGGGGTGGGCCGGATTCATGTGCGCAATCCGGCCGATGAGCGGCGCGCGATGCTCGCGCGCGAGCCAGTCGCGGATCGTCGCGACGTTCTCGTCGGCGAACGACATCGCCGGATCGACGTGGTTCGCGACCCAGCCGGCGAGCGTGAGGCCGCGTGCGCGAATCGCATCGGCGGTCAGCAGCGCGTGGCTGATGCAGCCGAGCCGCACGCCGACGACGAGCACGACCGGCAGGCCGAGCGCGACCGCGAGATCGGCGGTGTCCTGCGTGTCGTTCAGCGGCACGCGAAAGCCGCCGACGCCTTCGACGACGACGACGTCCGCGCGCGTCAGCGCTTCGCGATGGCACGCGACGATCGTGTCGAGGTCGAGCGTCACGCCTTCGTGCGCCGCGACGATGTGCGGCGCGGCGGGCGCCTTCAGCAGGAACGGCGTGCGCAGCTCCGGCGGCAGCGCGACGTTCGCGGCCGCGTCGAGCTGGTCCGCATCCTCGTTGCGCCACACGCCGTCGCGCTCGTACGCGCCGGCCGCGACGGGCTTCAGCGCCGCGGCGCGCAGGCCGTATCGCGCGAAGCCGTGCAGCATCGCGGCCGACACGAAGGTCTTGCCGATTTCGGTATCGGTACCGGTGACGAACAGCGAAAGCGGTGCGTTCATGCTGCAACCTCGCTCGCTTCGCTGGCTTCGATCAACGCGGCTTCGAGCCGCGCGAGATCGTCGAACGAATGCGCGGCCGACAGCGACACGCGCAGCCGCGACGTGCCGGCCGGCACCGTCGGCGGCCGGATCGCGGGCACCCACAGGCCGTGCGCGTCGAGCGCGCGCATCGCGGCGAGCGTCGCGTCGTTGCTGCCGATCACGAGCGGCTGCACGGCCGTGTGCGAATCGACCGGCTGCCAGCGCGTGTTGCGCAGCAGTGCGCGCGCGCGTTCGATCAGCGCGGCGAGGTGCGCGCGGCGCGCGTCGCCTTCGTCGCCCGCGATCAGCTTCAGGCTCGCCGAGACCGCATGCGCGACGGCCGGCGGCGCGGCGGTCGTGAAGATGTAGCTGCGTGCGCGCTGGATCAGCCATTCGATCACGGTTTCATGCGCGATCACGAACGCGCCGGCGACGCCGGCCGCCTTGCCGAGCGTGCCGACGTACACGAGATGCGGCGAACGCAGCGCGGCGGCCGCGAGCGCGCCGCGACCCTGCGGGCCGAGCACGCCGAAGCCGTGCGCGTCGTCGACGACGAGCCACGCGCGGTGGCGTTCGGCCAGCGCGACGAGTTCGGCGAGCGGCGCGACGTCGCCGTCCATGCTGAACACGGTATCGCTGACGATCAGCTTCGTTTCGGCGTCCGACGCATCGAGCAGCGCGGCGAGCGCGGCCGTATCGGCGTGCGGATAGACCTGCACGTTCGCGCGCGACAGCCGCATGCCGTCGATCAACGATGCGTGGTTCAGTGCGTCGGAAAAGATCGTCGCACCCTTGCCGGCGAGCGCCGTCATCGCGGCGAGATTCGCCATGTAGCCGGTGCTGAAGTACAGCGCGCGCGGCGCATCGGAGAAGCCGCCCGCGAAACCCGCGAGTTCGTCCTCGAGCCGGGCATGCGCGCGCGAATGCCCGCCGAGCAGGTGCGAGCCGCCGCTGCCGGAGCCGTAGCGCTGCGCGCCTTGCGCGAACGCGGCGACGAGCGCCGGATGCGCGGCGAGGCCGAGGTAGTCGTTGCTCGCGAAGCCGACGATCTCGCGGCCGTTCACGGTCATGCGCGCGTCGCACGCGGTATCGGCGATGCGGCGCACGCGGCGCAGCCCTTGGGCGTCGAGATCGGCGAGGCCGCGTTGCAGGGTGTCGAGCAGGCTCATCGGCCGAGGTCCTCCAGCGTGGCGTCGAGCGTGTCGCGCGTGTGTTGCGCGAGCCACGCGATGTCGTCGTCGCTCATCACGTACGGCGGCATCAGGTACACGGTCGTGCCGATCGGGCGCAGCAGCAGTTCGCGCGCGAGCGCCTGTTCGAAGAAGCGTCGCGAGAAGCTGCGTGCCGCATCGCCGTCGAGCGCGACGTCGAACGCGAACAGCGTGCCGCGCTCGCGCAGGTGGCGCACGTGCGGATGCGCGTCGAGCGGCGCGAGCGCCGCGCGCAGCGTCGCCGATTTGCGGGCGTTGCTCGCGAGCACGTCGTCGCGCGCGAACAGATCGAGCGTTGCGACGGCCGCGCGGCACGCGAGCGGGTTGCCCGTGTACGAATGCGAGTGCAGGAAGCCGCGCGTCGTGTCGTCGTCGTAGAACGCCGCGAACACGTCGTCGCGCGTGAGCACGAGCGACAGCGGCAGGTAGCCGCCGCTGATGCCTTTCGACAGGCACATGAAATCGGGCCAGACGCCGGCCTGCTCGCACGCGAAGAAGGTGCCCGTGCGGCCGCAGCCGACCGCGATCTCGTCGGCGATCAGGTGCACGCCGAATTCGTCGCACAGCGCGCGCAGCCCGCGCACGTACGACGGATCGTGCATCGCCATGCCGGCCGCGCACTGCACGAGCGGCTCGACGATCAGCGCGGCGATCCGGTCGCCGCGTTCGACGAACAGCCGCCGCACGTCCGCGAGCGCGCGGCCCGCGACGTCGGCGGCCGTCTCGCCCGGCAGCGCGCCGCGCGCATCGGGCGACGCGACGACGTGCGCGTGGCGGATCAGCGGATCGTACGCATCCTTGAACAGCGCGACGTCGGTCACGCCGAGCGCGCCGATCGTCTCGCCGTGATAGCTGTTCGCGACGCAGACGAATTCCTGCTTGTTCGCGCGGCCGCGGTTGCGCCACGCGTGGAAGCTCATCTTCAGCGCGATCTCGACGGCCGACGCGCCGTCCGACGCGAAGAACGCATGGCCGAGCGTGCGCGCGGTGAGCGCATGCAGCCGTTCGGCGAGTTCGATCGCCGGTTCGTGCGTGCAGCCGGCGAGCATCGCGTGCTCGAGCGTGTCGAGCTGGTCCTTCAGCGCCGCGTTGATGTCCGGGTTCGCATGGCCGAACAGGTTGACCCACCACGAGCTGATCGCGTCGAAGTAGCGGCGGCCGTCGCGGTCGTACAGCCACACGCCCGCGCCGCGCGCGACGGGGACGAGCGGCAGGCGCTCGTGATGCTTCATCTGGGTGCAGGGATGCCAGACCGCGCGCAGGCTGCGCGCGACCCAGTCGTCGGTGGCTGGCGTACTCAAGGCGACTCCGGGGGTAAAACGGCCGCGCGGCATCGACGGGATGCCGCGCGGCGGAACACGAAACGCGCAGAGATTAGCGTGTTCCGCCGGACGTTGCACTAGCGGTTACAAACGCCGCAAAGCCTTGCGGGGCGGGAGTTCGGCGCAGTTCGGCGGGGCTCGGGACGGAACGCGGCGGATCGGGCGAAATGCGCGCAGATGACGACGTTCGAGTGACACCCCCCGACGGAAAAAAATCGCAGGGCGAGGGGCGGCGTAGCGGTGAAATAAGGGGAACGATGATGGTGCGGCGTGGGACGCGTGGGAGGCGTCAAGGGGCGATCTCGTTTCGCGGATTTGCCTGATCGACGGGGCGGCGCAAGGGCGAATTCACGTCGATCGCTCGTAAAAACGAGCGTGACGCAGTGTGTGCTCGATTTGACGAGCCGGTAGTGGCGCGCCGCGACGACCTTGATGGGCGGAGCGCGAAGGGAGGACGGCAGCCGCGCGTCAGCGCGAAGCCAGTGCGCGCGTATCGACGTCGCGGGTGTGATCGTCGCCGTTGTCGGCCGTCTGCGTCGCGTTGTCGCTCCACACGACGCGGTCGTTGACCGCATACAGCCGGCACGCGCCTGCCCCTTGCTTCGCGCAGTTGTCGAGCGCCAGCGCCATCGGATCGTCGCCGCCTTCGGCCCACGACCACGCGCCTTCCGACGACACCGCGAACGCGCGGCTCGGATGCTGGTTCAGGAAGCGGCGATAGCCTTCGCGGCCCGCTTCGTCGACGTAGGGCACCGCGTTGACCGCATCGATCGACGCATAGCCGGTGGCCTTCGGTTCGTGCGGATCCGCGACGGCATAGCGCACCGCGGTCGGCAGGTTCAGTTCGGCGAGGAACGCGTGCACGGCCGGCCACCACACGGGCACGCCGTCGCGATCGACGATCAGCCGGTGCGCGTCGTCCTTGT
Organism: Burkholderia sp. MSMB1459WGS; assembly: GCF_001534535.1. Classification (NCBI taxonomy): domain Bacteria; kingdom Pseudomonadati; phylum Pseudomonadota; class Betaproteobacteria; order Burkholderiales; family Burkholderiaceae; genus Burkholderia; species Burkholderia sp. MSMB1459WGS. The sequence goes on along the minus strand of NZ_LPMU01000087.1, from coordinate 26,567 downwards.
AGCGGCCGAAATCGATGAACTGGGCCTGCGTGCCGTGCGACACGTATGCGTCGTGCATTTGCGCGACGAGCGCGGGCGTCCACACCGAATCGTTGTCGCCGTACAGCCACAGCGACCGCACGGCGGTATGCGCGCCGTACTGGTCGAACGCGTCGACGAGGTTGCGCTGCCAGCCATCGCACAGGTCCTGGCGCAGCCCGCCGGAGAAGTTGATGATGCCGCGCACGCCCGCCGCGGCTTCGGTGCCGTATGCGATCGACACGAGGCCGCCGTGCGACGTGCCGGCGACGACGATGTGCGACGCATCGACGTACGGCTGGCGCGACATGTAGCGCACCGTCGCATCGACGTCGGCGGCCTGCGCGAGGCCATTCTTGCCGACGTTGCAGCCTTCCTGCCGGTACGTGCCGTCCGAACCGGCGAAGCCCTGGCGATTCGGCGCGATCACCGCATAGCCGCGGCGCACGAATTCGCGCGCGAACGCGAGCGGCCGGCTGCGCGGCTGCATATGGAGATCGCCGGTATTTTTACCGTGGTTGAAGACGACGAGCGGGAACGGGCCGGGGCCGTTCGGCTTGAAAAGCGTCGCCTCGAGCGTGACGGCGCCCGACGCGTCGGCCGGAATGCGGAGGATCTGTTCGTTGAGGTCGGCAGCGACCTGCGGCAGGTTCGAGTCGGCGTAGTCGAAGTGCTCCGCGTGGGCGAGCGACCCGCTGGCGCCTGTACCCGTATTGGCGCTCGGCAGCGTACCGGCCTGAGCGGCCGACAGCGCACAGGCCGCCATCCATCCCACCAATACCTTGCTGAACGCCATCCGTAAGCCCTGCCATGCAACATGACCAATTCGAGGCCATCGTAGCCCGACAAAATCGGGTTGTGCAATGCGGGAATTACCCGGCGTCTGACAGGGCAACTATTTGTCAGCGTTCACTTACTTCGCCGTCGACATAGCACCAGAATCCCTGCTCGTCGCGCTCGAAGCGGCTCGTCTCGTGGAGCCGGTACGCGCGTCCGCCGACCTTGTAGCGGGCCACGAATTCGACCTCCGCATGCCGGTCGTCGAGCGGCACGTGGCGTTTGACCGCGAGGCCCAGCCAGCGCGGCGCGTCCGGTGCGTCCGGGTCGGTGTCGAGATCGGACGGGCAGGTGCGCGCGGCCCATGTCGCGCGCAGATAAGCGGTCGCCCCCAGCACGTACGCGCTGTACCGCGAACGCATCAATTCGAGAGCGGTCGGGGCGGCTTCGCCGCCATCGATGAAGCGGCCGCAGCAGGCCGCATAGCGGGGCGCCGGCGCTTTGCCGGCGTGTGCGGGCGACGCGCCGCCGCACGGGCAAGCATCAGGTCGGTTCAAAATCATGCGGAATGTGAATTAACAACGCTCGGTTGACAACGCCCGGTTGCCGGCGCCGCTCACCAACTGAGCTCGATGCCGTCGTACTGGAAGAACCGGCCGTTCGCCTGAGACAGGTCCGAAGCGGATTCGGCGATGACGCGACGCATGCCGGTCACGCTCGTTTCCGGGTCGATCGCGGCTTGCGCACCGCCCATGTCGGTGCGCACCCAGCCGGGATGCAGCGAAATGCACGCGGCATGGCGCGTCTGCAGCGACGCGATGCGCAGCGCGTCGTTCAGCGCGGCCTTGCTCGCGCGGTACAGCCAGCCCGTCGTGCCGGTCGCCTCCGCGATGCTGCCCATCCGGCTCGACACGACGGCCAGCACGCCGCGCGCGTCCTCGACGAGCGGCAGCAGGATCGGCAGCAACTGCATCGGCCCGCGCACGTTCGTATGCATCACCGCGTCGAAATCCTCGGCGGTGATCGTCTCGACGCCTTCGGTGCGCGGCCCGTACACGCCCGACACGAGCACGGCCGCATCGAGCCGCTCGCCGTCGAGCTTCCAGCCGAGCGCCGCGATCTGCTCGGGCTGCGCGATGTCGAGCGCATGCGGCTGCGCGCCGAGCGCGCGCAACGCGTCGAGCGACGCCGCGTCGCGCGCGGTGGCGATCACGTTCCAGCCGTCGCGCCGGTATTGCCGGACGAATTCGCGGCCGAGGCCGCGCGATGCACCGACGATCAATACGGTTTTCATGCCCGTCGCTCCTTGGGTTGGCGCCGCCGTGGCAGCGCCGGTGTCAGATCCGTTCGACGCGTGCCGCGCCCGCGCGGTAGCCGCCGCCAGACGGCCGGCCCGTCGTTGCGCGTTACTGTGCGTCGTCGCACGGCTTGAGCGTGGCGGCGACTGCCTGCGCGACGCCGTCGAGCTGCGCGGCGTCCGCCGCGACCATGTCGTTGTCGGGCGCATGCTGGCCGCGTGCGGTCAGCGCCGCCACGCAGCGCCGGTAGGTTTCGTCGAGCGCGTCGAAGTTCGACACGGACATCCCGAGGTTGCGCATCCGGCCGTCGTGCACGCCGTACACGAGCCCGTGCACGGTCAGCGACTGGCCCCGCGCCCATGCGTCGTTGACGATCGTCGTGCGGCACACGTTGACGACCTGTTCGATCGAATTCAGCTCGATCAGGCGGCGGTAGCGCGCTTCGCCGACCGGCCATTCGTCGAGCAGCGCCGCATGGCGCTCGCGCACGTCCTGCACGTGGTGCAGCCAGTTGTCCGCGAGGCCGACACGGCGGTTGTGCAGCGCCGCGTTCACGCCCGAGCAGCCGTAGTGGCCGACGACCATGATGTGCTTCACGCGCAGGATGTCGACCGCGAACTGGATCACCGACAGGCAGTTCAGGTCGCTGTGCACGACGACGTTCGCGATGTTGCGGTGGACGAACACCTCGCCCGGCGGCAGGCCGATGATCTGGTTGGCCGGCACGCGCGAATCCGAGCAGCCGATCCACAGATATTCCGGCGCCTGCTGGTCGGCGAGCCGTGCGAAGAAATCGGGATCGTCGGCGAGCTGGCGCTTGACCCAGGCATCGTTGTTGTCGAACAGATGTGAAAGCGGATTGTCTTGGGTAGTCATCGGTGTGGATTCCGTTGGCGGAAATCGGGTCGATAATGATTGCGGTGTTGTCGGCGTCAGGCGGCGCGCTGCGCGTCGCCTTCGCCGTCGTTCCGGTCCGTCGCGCCGAAGCGCGCGGGGTAGCGCACGCAAAAGCGCAGCGCCGCGTCGTACGGATAAAAATCGGGCAACTCGCCCTGCATCAGCTTGTCCTTGCTCGCCTGCCACAGCGCGGGATCGAAAAAGTCCGCGTGATGCTTCATGAAGACGCCGCGCACGCGCGGGTCGCCGAGCAGGAACGGCCCGTAGGTCTCCGGAAAGATGTCGTGCGGGCCGACGGTATACCACGGTTCGCCGGACAGCTCGTCTTCCTCGTTGCGCGGCGGCGGCACGCGCCGCACGTTGCAGTCGGTCAGGTACTCGATCTCGTCGTAGTCGTAGAACACGACGCGGCCGTGGCGCGTGACGCCGAAGTTCTTGTACAGCATGTCGCCCGGAAAGATGTTGGCCTTCATCAGCTCCTTCACCGCGTTGCCGTATTCCTTCACGCCATGCTCGACGTCCGCGTCGGTGCCGTTCTGCAGGTACAGGTTGAGCGGCGTCATCCGGCGCTCGATGTACAGGTGCTTGATCACGAGCTTGTCGTCCTCGTATTCGAGCAGCGACGGCACTTCCTTCTCGAGTTCGCGCACGAGCGCGTGATCGAGCCGCGCGAGCGGCAGCGCGACGCTCGAATACTCGAGCGTGTCGGCCATCCGCCCGAGGCGATCGTGGCGCTTCACGAGCTGGTACTTCTCCATGATCTGCGCGCGCGTCGTGTCCTTCGGCGGCGGGAAGTGATCCTTGATGATCTTGAACACGTACGGGAACGACGGCAGCGTGAACACGAGCATCACGAGGCCCTTGATCCCGGGCGCGACGATGAAGCGGTCGCTCGAATGCGACAGGTGGTGCAGCAGGTCGCGGTAGAACAGGTTCTTGCCCTGCTTCTGCAGCCCGACCGACGTGTAGATCTCGGCCTTCGGCTTGCCCGGCATGATCGTGCAGAGGAAATCCACGTACGCGGACGGCACGCCCATGTCGACGAGGAAGTACGAATGCGAGAAGCTGAAGATGATCTGCAGCAGGTCGCGGCGCAGCAGCACGGTGTCGAGCGCGAGCAGGCCCGGGCGCACGTGGCGGATCGGCACGGCGAACGGCAGCACGCGGTCGGCGTTGATGATGCGGCCGACGATGTACGCGCTCTTGTTGCGGAAGAACAGCGACGACAGCACGTGGATCTGGAAATTCGGCGCTTCGTCGAAGTGGCCGAATTCGTCGTCGATCGCCTGCATCACGCAGCCGATGTCGCGCGTGAGATCCTCGAACGCCGGCTCGAGCTGGAAGTTCGTGACGATGCGCTCGAGCGTGACCGCGAGCCCGTCGGTGCCCGGGTAGTACGCGCGGTAGGTCGGCTTCGCGGCCGGCTCGTCGTTCTCCAGGTACTCGGTCGAAATCGCCGGGCGCACGAAGATGAAATCGTTGTTGAAATACGAGCGGTGCAGGATCTTGCAGCACACCGAATTGAAGAAGGTTTCCGCGCACTCGGGCTGGCGGTGCGACGTAAGCAGCCCGATGTAGTGCAGCTTGATCTGCTGCCACACTTCGTCGTCGATGTTCTCCGCGTCGTACTCGTCTTCCAGCACCTCGACGCATTCCTTCACGCGATCGTCGTACGACGTGATGCGCTCGCGCGCGAGCCGCTGCAGCCCGTGCCAGTCGCCGCGCTCGAACAGCGTCTTCGCATCGACCGCCGCTTCGCGGAAGATCCGGTAATGGCGATCGAAGTATTCGAGCATCGTCTGCGCGACGTCGAAACCGATCTGCGACGACAGCAGTTTGGGGAAGTGATTCATCGCGTGCAGGCTCGTTCAAGGGGCTGTAAGCACTCGCCATTTTAGCGCCCAAGTCGGCGTTTCAATGACTTTCGCGGTGACGCGCGAATGGCCGTCAATCGGCGTGTTGATCGCCGTTGGGCGCCGTTCGATGCATCTTCGCGTAAAGATGCGGGTACGGAACCGATTCTGACACGAACTTTTTTCCGGCGGGCCGGCGCTCGTCGGGCACCTGTTTCGCGCGACGGCGATAGAATCGACGCACCGCCCGCCGCGCCCTGCCGCCGGCACGCATTCGTACCGATAACGACGAGACGCCCCACCGATGAACGCCCTGGAACACCAACTCGACTACCCCTTCGCCGATACGCTGCCCGCCCCGGGCGACACGTTCGAGGTCGCGCCGGGCGTGCGCTGGCTGCGCATGCCGCTGCCGTTCTCGCTCGATCACATCAATCTGTGGCTGCTGCGCGACGAGATCGACGGGCAGGCCGGCTGGACGATCGTCGATTGCGGGATCGCATCGGACGCGATCCGCACGCACTGGGAGCAGATCTTCGACACGCATCTCGACGGCCTGCCGGTGCTGCGCGTACTCGTCACGCACTGCCACCCCGATCACTTCGGCCTCGCGAACTGGCTGTGCGAAGGCGGCGACAAGGGCCGCTGGAACGTGCGGCTGTGGATGACGCTCGGCGAATACCTGTTCGGCTGCCTGATGGCGGCCGGTAACGGCTCGAACGCGGGCGGCGCGGCCGCCGCCGATCACTTCGCGCGCCACGGGCTGACCGATCCGGCCGCGCTCGACAAGTTGCGCAACCGCCGCAGCTATTACGCGGATCTCGTGCCGGCCGTGCCGCCGCGCTACCGGCGCCTGCGCGAAGGCGACGCGGTCGCGATCGGCGCGCGTACGTGGCGCGTCGTCACCGGCTTCGGCCATTCGCCTGAACATTGCGCGCTCCACTGCGAAGCGGACGGCGTGCTGATTTCCGGCGACATGGTGCTGCCGCGCATCTCGACGAACGTGTCGGTGTTCGATCTCGAGCCGGAAGCGAACCCGCTCGCGTTGTATCTCGAGTCGCTCGGCCGCTACGAGACGATGGCGCCCGACACGCTCGTGCTGCCGTCGCACGGCAAGCCGTTTCGCGGCGTGCGTACGCGCATCGCGCAACTGCGCGAACACCACGATGCGCGCCTGGCCGAAGTGCGCGTCGCATGCGCGGAGCAGCCGCGCAGCGCGGCCGACATCGTGCCGATCATGTTCCGCCGCCGCGAGCTCGACATCCACCAGATGACGTTCGCGCTCGGCGAGGCGCTCGCACACCTGAACCTGCTGTGGCTCGCGGGCGAACTCGTGCGCGAACAGGGCGACGACGGGGTGCTGCGGTTCCGCACCGCCGGCTGAGACTGCTTCGTTCTCCTTACGCGACGGGTTCGTAGCGCCACCCGTCACGCTGCCACTGCATCGTGTGCGTCGGTTCGAGCGCCGCGAGAAACGCGGCGTCGTGCGACGCGACCACGATCGCACCCGGGAAGCCGGCCAGCGCCGCTTCGATCGCGCGCACCGATTCGAGATCGAGGTGATTGGTCGGCTCGTCGAGCAGCAGTAGTTGCGCGGGCGCGCCGCGCCACAACGCGCATGCGAGCGCGGCCTTCAGCCGTTCGCCGCCGCTCAGTTGCCGCGCCGGTTGCGTCGCCCGCGTCGCGTCGAGTTGCAGCAGCGCGAGGCGGCTGCGCAGGTCGCCTTCGGCAAGCGGCGTATCGAGCAGGCTCAACTGTTCGACGATCGAGCGCTCCAGGTCCAGCAGCGCGAGCCGCTGGTCGAGATACGCGGCGCTCACGTGCGTCGTGCAGGTGCCGGCGCGCGGCGCGAGCTCGCCCGCGAGCATCCTCAGCAACGTCGACTTGCCGCAGCCGTTCGGGCCCGTCAGCGCGATGCGCACCGCGCCGCTCGCCGACCATGTGATCTCGCCGGCGTCGCCCGCGACGCGCCACGGCAGTTGCGCGCGTTCGAGCGTGAACAGCTGGCGGCGTGCGCTGACCTCGGTGCCCGGCAGCGACACCAGCACGGGCGCGGCGGCGTCGACCCGCGCGGCCGCCTGCTGCACGCGTTCGTCGAGCGTTGCCTTGAAATCGTCCTGTTGGCGCAAGACCTGTCCCATGATGCTGCGCGCCGCACCCTTGCGGCGCTGTTTCGCCATCGACGACAGGTTGGCCGTCTTCGCGTCGCGCAGCGCGCCGGCCGCGTGACGCTGGATCGTGTCGTGTTCCTGTTCGAGCCTGCGCCGCACGCGATCGCGCTCGGTGCACGCATGGTCGAGCGCCGCTTGCGCGGCTTCCTGTTCCGCATCGCGCTGCGCGCGGTAGAGCACGTAGTTGCCGCCGTACGAGCGCGCGCCGTGCGGCGTCAGCTCGACGATGCGTTGCACGCTGGCGAGCAGCGCGCGGTCGTGGCTCACGACGACGACCCCGCCGCGCCAGCCGTCGAGCGCCGCGCGCAGCCACGCGCGGCCCGGTGCGTCGAGATGGTTGGTCGGTTCGTCGAGCACGAGCAGGCCCGCGTCCGACAGCAGCGCGCCGATCAGCGCGACGCGCGCGAGCTGGCCGCCGCTCAGCGTATGCGCGGGCGTGTCGGCGTGGACGCCGTGCAGGCCGGCAGCGTCGAGCGCGGTGCGCAGCCGCGCCGCGAGATCCCAGCGATCGCCGATCAGGTCGAAGTCGTGCGGCGCCGCGTGGCCGTTGGCGAGACGCGCGAGCGCACCGAGCGGCGCATCGAGCGCGGCGATCTGCGCGACGGTACGCGGGGCGGCCGCCGTGTCGTCGTGGTCGTGCTGCTGCGCGACGTAGGCAACCTGCGTATGCCGCTCGACGGCACCCGCGCTCGGCGCGCGGCGGCCCGCGATCAGTTGCGCGAGCAGGCTCTTGCCGACGCCGTTGCGGCCGACGATGCCGGTCGGCGTGCGGTCGATGGAAAGGTCGGGCGAATCGAACAGCGTGACGCCGTCGTCGAAGCGGAAGGAAACGTGATGAAGCGCGACGAGCGCGCCGGTGGGCGTGGCTGCAGCCATCAGCACCTCCAAAAATGCGTGAAGACCTTCGCGCGCGGCGTGCGTGGCACGGGCGGCGAAAACATTTCGGGAAGGCTTAATTGTTCACTTTGGCTGGCGTCCGGCAGGAGGAACAGGCGCGCAGTGTAGCAAGCGCGGCGCGCGGGCCGCAAGCGAGCGGCGCACGCGCCGTCGCCTGCGCGCCACGCGCGGTTACTGCACGGCGACCGTCGTGAAGTTCTGCCGCCCGAACGGACTCACGCGATAGCCGCTCACGTTCGTGCGCGTGAGCGCGGCCGCGGTCGGGTAGCCGAGAGGGATCCACAGCGCCTGGTCGTGGATGATCTTCTGCGCGCTTTCGTACAGCTTCGCGCGCTTGGCCTGGTCGGCGGTCGACTTGCCGTCGGCGATCAGCTTGTCGAGCTGCGCATCGCAGAAGCGCGCGAAGTTGATGCCCGACTTCACCGCGTTGCAACTGAACAGCGGCGACAGATAGTTGTCCGGATCGCCGTTGTCGCCGGCCCAGCCCATGAACAGCATGTCATGCTGGCCGAGCTTCGCCTGCTTGATCAGCTCGCCCCATTCGATCACCTTGACCTCGGCCTTCACGCCGATCTTCGCGAGGTCGGCCTGCAGCAGTTCCGCGCCGACCTTCGGGTTCGGGTTCAGCACGCTGCCGGTCGGGCGCGTCCAGATGGTCGTCGAGAAACCGTTCGGGAAGCCGGCCTGCGCGAGCAACTGTTTCGCCTTCGCGGGATCGTACGCATACGGCGCGACGTCCTTCGCGTAGCTCCACGTGTTCGGCGGATACGGGTTGTTCGCGGCCGTCGCGGTATTGTCGAACACGACCTTCAGGTAGGTCGCGCGGTCGAACGCGATATTCAGCGCCTCGCGCACCTTGTCGTTGTCGAGCGGTTTCTTCTGCGTGTTCAGCGCGACGAACGCGGTCATGAACGCGGGCGTCTGCACGACCTTCAGCGCGCTTTCGCCCTTCGCGGCGAGCACGTCCTGCGGCTTCGGCGACAGCGCGATCTGGCATTCGCCGGCCTTCACCTTCTGCAGGCGCACCGACGGGTCGGGCGTGATCGCGTAGATCAGCCGGTCGACCTTCGGCTTCGTGCCCCAGTACGTCGGATTCGCGTCGTAGCGGATCAGCGCGTCCTTCGTGTAGCTCTTCAGCACGAACGGGCCGGTGCCGACCGGCTTCGCGTTCAGGTCGGCCTGCTTGCCGGCCTTCAGCAACTGGTCGGCGTATTCGGCCGAGTAGATCGACGCGAAGCCCATCGTCAGGATCGGCACGAACGTCGCGTTCGGTTCGTTCAGCACGAACTTCACCGTGCTGTCGTCGACCTTCGCGACCGACTTCACGAGCTTCACGAGGCCCATCGACTGCGCGTGCGGGAAGCCGCTCGCGCCGGCTACCTTGTGCCACGGGTTCGCATCGTCGAGCATCCGGCTGAATGTGAACACGACGTCGTCCGCGTTCAGTGGGCGGCCCGGCTTGAAATAGTCGGTGGTCTGGAACGCGACGTTCGGGCGCAGGTGGAACGTGTACGTGAGGCCGTCGGCGCTGGCTTCCCATTTGTCGGCGAGCGCGGGCACCACCTTCTTCGCGGCTTCGTCGTAGGACACGAGCGTGTTGAAGATCACGTCGGCCGATGCGTTGGTCGTGACGAGCGAGTTGTACTGCACGACGTCGAAGCCGTCCGGGCTCGATTCCGTGCAGACGGTGAGCGGCTTGGCGGCGGCGAGGCCGGGGGCGGCAAGGGCGGCGGCGACGGCGGCCGCGGCGAACAGCTTGACGTGCATAGGATCTCCCACGTGGCTCGTGTTTTTCGCTGGATGACGGAGGCGGGCGCGGCCCGAAAGCAGGCAGGGCCGGCGCGGCTGGCGAATAGCATACCGTCAAAGCGCGCGACGCGTGAAAAAAGGCGCCGGAACGCGGCGAATTGACCGAAAAACGGCTGCGTTCGCGACGGAACGGGTGTCGATGCAGCGAAAGGTGCGGCGGAAGCGGCGGGCGGGGCGAGGCGGCGGGCGGGGCGGGAGAGCGGGGCGGCGCAGAGGCGGGCCGGCGCGCCGAAGCATGCGGCGAACGCGGTGAAGATGCCGTGGAAGGTGTCGCAAACCGGCGCGTCGACGCGTCGGCGCGGCGAGACGGCCCGGCGTACATCGCACGCCGCTTCGGCGGATCGTCAGTGCGCGCCGGCCTTCGGCTTGCGCGGCGCCTTTTCGAACAGGCGATCGTACAGCCAGCGCGGCAGCACGTGCAGCACCTTCGCGACGACACCCATTTGCCACGGAATCACGCGGAATGCGTGCTGTCGGGCGATCGCGCGTGCGGCGCGCGCGGCGAAGCGGTCGGCGTCCATCAGGAACGGCATCCGGTACGGGTTGTGCGCGGTCATCGGCGTGCGAATGTAGCCGGGCGCGATCGTCACGACGCCGACGCCGGCCGGGCGCAGCTCGACGCGCAGCGCCTCGAGATACTTGATCGCGGCCGATTTCGACGCGCTGTACGCGCCGGAGCCGGGCAGTCCGCGCACGCCGGCGACGCTCGCGACGCCGACCAGCGTGCCGTGGCGCGCGGCCGTCATCGGGCCGACGAACGGCTCGAACGTCGCGACCATCCCGTAGTAGTTGATGTCCATCACGTCGCGGAACGCCGCGAGATCGCCCTGGCCGGTGACGGCGCCCTGGCTGATGCCCGCATTCGCGATCACGACGTCGGGGCAGCCGTGCGCGGCGATGAACGACGCGGCGGCCGTTGCGAGCGCATCGGCGTCGCGCACGTCGGCGGAATAGACGGAGACGGACAGCTTCGGGAAACGCCGCGCGAACGCATCGAGTGCATCGGTGCGTCGCGCGACGAGCGCGAGCGTGGCGCCCTGGCGGGCGTATTCCTCGGCCATCGCGAGGCCGAGGCCGCTCGACGCGCCGGTGATGAAGACCTTCAGCGGAGTAGTCATGCCGGCGCGCGGGCGGGGATCAGAGCTTCTTGTCCTGGACCTGCTTCACGAGGAAGTCGAGCACCTGCGCGGTACCCGGGATGCTGTTCGTGTAAGCGGGGCCCGTCTTGTACTTGCCCTGCACGACGACCGTCGGCACGCCGTCGATCGCGTAGTCCTTCAGCAGCTTGGCCGACTGGTTCACCTCGCCCTGCACGCTGAACGAGTTGTACGCGTCCATGAACTTCTTCTTGTCGACGCCCTGCGTGGCCAGGAAGTCGGCCTGCGCCTGCGGCGTCAGCAGGTAGTTCTTCTGCTTGTGGATCGCGTTGAAGATCGCCGGCGTGACCTTCTCGGAGATGCCGAGTGCAGACACCGCATAGAACAGCTTCGAGTGCGGGAGGAAATCGTCACGGAACGCGACCGGCACGCGCTTGAAGTCGATGTTGTTGCCCTGTTTCTTCACCCAGGCCTCGATCGTCGGCTCGAATTCGTAGCAGTGCGGGCAGCCGTACCAGAAGAACTCGATCACCTCGACCTTGCCGGCCGGCGCGGACACCGGCTGCGGCGACTTCATCACCTCGAAGTCCTTGCCGGACACCGGGGCGGCGGGCGTCGCCTGGGCCAGGCCGGCAGCCAGGCCGAGGGACAGAAGGAGCGTGCTAAGCAGTTTTTTCATGTTGTGGACGTCGAATCGGTTGCTCGGGTTACGAAACGTAACGGGTTCTGCGTGGGTGCGGCCGGCTGCTTACTGCTTCGTGAAGCGGATCACCGCCGTATCGACACCTGCATCGGACAGGCGCTGACGGGCCGAGTTCATATCCTCGAACTTCGAGAACGGGCCGACGCGCACGCGGAAATAGGTCACGCCGCTGACGTCGCGCTTCGACACCTTCGATTCGAAACCCTGGAAGCCGAGGCGCGCACGCTGCTGCTCGGCATCGCCTTCCGTCTTGTACGCACCGACCTGCAGGAAGTAGCCGGTGTTCGCGTCGTTCGCGGTCGGCGGCTTCGCTGCCGCCGCGGCCGTGGCCGACGACGTCGGCTTCGGCGTGTTCGCGGCCTGCTGCTGTTGCTGCTGCTTTTGCGCGGCGGCTTGCTGCGCCTGCTTCTGCGCGGCGAAGCGTGCGAGGTCGTCCTCGCCGCCTTGCTGCTGTTGCTGCGCCTGCTGCGTCTTCTTCGGCGGCGGCGTGGTGTCGGCCGGCTTCGGTGCGACGGCGACGCCGTTGCCCGACGACGGCGTGTTCGACGCGGTGTTGCTCGAGCCGGTGGCGCCGTTCGTGTTACCCGACGGCGGCACTTCGACGATCTGCGGCTCGGGCAGCAGGCCGCCCTGGGTCTGGTTCGCGGCCTGGCCGGGCGCGGTGTTCGGCGGTGCGGGCTGTGCGGCCTGCGGCACCGGCTGGCCGGGCGTCTTGCCCTGCAGCGCGCGGTTCGGGTCGAACTGCTGCGGCTGGCTCGCGCCGTTGTCGGCCGGCGGCGGCGCGACCTTCGACACGAACGGCGACGGCGAACGCGTGATGTAGAGTGCCACCACCACGGCGATCGCGAGGCCGACGATCAGGCCCAGCACGATTCCAAGAAATGTTCCTCCGGCTTGTTTCGATTGTTTCGAAGTGCGGCGTGGTTGTGCCATTGCTTGAGTCACCTGCAAAAAGAATCGTGAAAAGGCTGCGACGGGCATCCGGCGACGGGCATCCGGCGGCGGGCGCTGCCGCGGCCATTCGCGGCCCGGTTCGGGGCCGCGCTGACATCCTTACATCTTGACGGGCGCGGATACGCCGAGCACCGCCAGGCCGTTCTCGAGCACCTGCCGGGTCGCAGCAAGCAGCGCGGCGCGCGCGTTGCGCGGCGCTTCGTCGTCGACCAGCACGCGCTCCGCATTGTAGAACGAGTGGAATTCGCCAGCGAGATCGCGCAGGTAGAACGCGACCGCGTGCGGCGCGAGTTCGTTCGCCGCATGCGTGAGCATGTCCGGGTACTCGGCCAGCTTCTGCATCAGCGATGCCGCTTGCGCGCTGGTCAGCTGCGACAGGTCGGCGCCCGGCAGTTGCGCGACGTCGACGTTGTAGCGCGACTTCAGTTCGTTGAGCACCGAGCAGATCCGCGCGTGCGCGTACTGGACGTAATAGACCGGGTTCTCGTCGTTCTGTTTCAGCGCGAGGTCGATGTCGAATACGAACTCGGTATCGGCCTTGCGCGAGATCAGGAAGAAACGCACCGCGTCGCGGCCGCGCGTGATGGTCGCCTCGTCGATCAGGTCGGGCGCCGCTTCCTGGCCCGCCGCCGCGCCGCCCGACCATTCGATCAGGTCGCGCACCGTCACGTAGCTGCCCGCGCGCTTCGAGATCTTCACTTCCTGGCCGTCGCGCATCACGGTGACCATCTTGTGCAGCACGTAGTCGGGATAGCCCTTCGGGATCCCGATGTGCAGCCCCTGCAGGCCGGCGCGCACGCGCGCGATCGTGCCGTGGTGGTCCGAACCCTGGATGTTGATCACCTTCGTGAAGCCGCGCTCCCACTTCGTCACGTGATACGCGACGTCCGGCACGAAGTACGTGTACGTGCCGTCCGACTTGCGCATCACGCGATCCTTGTCGTCGCCTTCGTCGGTCGTGCGCAGCCACAGCGCGCCGTCCTGCTCGTAGGTCATGCCGGCCTTGATCAACGCGTCGACCGTCTTCTCGACGCGGCCTTCGCTGTACAGCGACGATTCGAGGTAGTACTGGTCGAACTTCACGCCGAACGCCTGCAGGTCCATGTCCTGCTCGCGACGCAGGTACGTGACCGCGAACTTGCGGATCGCGTCGAGATCCTCGACGTCGCCCGCGCCCTTGACCGGCTCGCCGTCCGATGCGGCGACCGTTTCGCCGTTCAGGTAGTCGCGCGCGATGTCGGCGATGTATTCGCCGTTGTACGCGGCTTCCGGCCAGCCCGCATCGCCCGGCTTCAGGCCGCGGGCACGCGCCTGCGTCGAGATCGCCAGGTTGCCGATCTGCACGCCCGCGTCGTTGTAGTAGAACTCGCGGTGCACCGCGTAGCCCTGGCTCGCGATCACGTTCGCGAGCACGTCGCCGAGCGCGGCCTGGCGGCCGTGGCCGACGTGCAGCGGGCCGGTCGGGTTGGCCGACACGAATTCGAGCAGCACCTGCTTGCCTTTCTCGCGATCCGACGTGCCGAACGCGCGGCCCTGGTCGAACACGGCGGCGATCACCGCCTGCTTCGCGGCGGCCGACAGGCGCAGGTTGATGAAGCCGGGGCCGGCAATCTCGGCGGCTTCGACGAGGCCTTGCGCGGCCGGCTGCGCGGTGAGGGCGGCGACGATCTGTTCGGCGAGCTGGCGCGGGTTCGTGCCGAGCGGCTTCGCGAGCTGCATCGCGACGTTGCACGCGACGTCGCCGTGCGCGGCGACCTTCGGGCGCTCCAGCGTGATGGCCGGGGCGACGAATGCCGCGTCGGCGCCTTTCAGCGCGTGTGCGACCTGCTTGACGCTATCCGCGAGCAGGGCTTCGAGGGTCTGTTTGTGTGCTGGCAGCATGCTGGTAGAAGGCTTCGTTGGTGGCGGCCGGAAACGCCGGGCCGCCGGCGCGCTTTTTAAGCGCGCGTTTCAGGGATCGCAGAATTTTAACAGGTGCTAATATGCCGCTCAGGCGGCCCGCGTCCGCGAGGCCGGACGCCGGTCTGGCGGCGTTCCCCAACCGCGCCGCGCAGGCACAACAAGATGAAAAGGGAATTGTCATGATTACGTTCAAGAGCAAGGCGGCACAGGATCTCGACGTGCTGAAGGATTTCGCCGTGTATGTGCTGGGTCTCGTCGGCAAGCAGCTGGGCGAGCGCGGTGTGATCACGCACGACGAACTGGACCACGCGATCGCCAAGCTGGAAGGCGCGGTCGCGCAGGCGAAGCAGGAGCGTGCCGAGCACGCCGGCCATTTCCACGAGGACGAAGCCGACCACGCGCACCACGAAGTGCCGCCGAGCCTGGCCCAGCGCGTCGCGCCGTTCCTGGCGATGCTGCGCGAGGCGAAGGCCGGCGAGGCCGACGTGCACTGGGGCTTCTGAGCTTCCTTGCTTGGCGGGTCGACAGGTTCGCCAGACACGAAAAAGCCCGCTTTCGAGCGGGCTTTTTCTTTTGTCTGATCAAAGGGAGGCCGAGCCTCCCGTTTGCATCGATCAGAGCTGCGGCGCGAGCGCGCGGCGCGCGTCGTCGAGCGACAGCGCCATGCGCTGCGCGTAGTCCTCGAGCTGATCCTGCCCGATTTTGCCGACCGAGAAATAGCGGCTGTCCGGATGCGCGAGGTAGAAGCCCGACACGCTCGCCGCCGGCAGCATCGCCAGCGAATCCGTCACGCTCATGCCGATCTCGTCCGCGTGCAGCACGTCGAACATGTCGCGCTTCACGAGGTGATCGGGGCAGGCCGGGTAGCCGGGCGCCGGGCGGATGCCCGCGTACTTCTCGGCGATCAGCGCGTCGTTGTCGAGCGTCTCGCCGCTTGCGTAACCCCACAGCTCGCGCCGCACGCGTGCGTGCATCGCTTCCGCGAACGCTTCTGCGAAACGGTCGGCGAGCGCCTTCAGCATGATCGCGCTGTAATCGTCGTGGTCGGCTTCGAACTGCTTTTCCTTCGCGTCGACGCCGAGGCCGGCCGTCACCGCGAACATCCCGATGTAGTCGGCGACGCCCGATTCCTTCGGCGCGATGAAATCGGCGAGCGAGCGGTTCGGCCGCATCACGCCGTCGACCACCGGGCGCACGCTCTGCTGGCGCAGGTTGCGCCACGTGAGCAGCACTTCCGAGCGCGACTCGTCGCTGTAGATCTCGATGTCGTCGTCGTTCACCGTGTTCGCCGGCAACAGCGCGATCACGCCGTTCGCGGTCAGCCAGCGGCCCTGGATCAGGCGCGCGAGCATCGACTTCGCGTCCGAAAACACGCGCCGGGCCGATTCGCCGACGATTTCGTCGTTCAGGATCGCCGGGTACGGCCCCGCGAGGTCCCAGGTCTGGAAGAACGGGCCCCAGTCGATGTAGTTCGCGAGCTCGTTCAGGTCGTAATTCCTGAACACGCGGCGGCCGATGAACTTCGGCTTCACCGGCTGGTAGCCGGCCCAGTCGACCTTGGTCTTGTTCGCGCGCGCCTGCTCGAGCGTGACCATCGGCTGCGCTTTGCGATTCGCGTGCTGGTCGCGGATGCGTTCGTAGTCGGACTTCAGCTCGTCGAGGTACTTCGCGGCGCCTTCGTCGGACAGCAGGTTCGACGCGACCGACACCGAGCGCGACGCATCCGGCACGTAGACGACCGGGCCTTCGTAGTGCGGCGCGATCTTCACGGCCGTGTGCACGCGCGACGTCGTGGCGCCGCCGATCAGGAGCGGGATCTTCTTCACGCGGAAGTAGTCGTCGCGCTGCATTTCGGACGCGACGTACGCCATTTCCTCGAGGCTCGGCGTGATGAGGCCCGACAGCCCGATGATGTCCGCGCCTTCGACCTTCGCCTTCGCGAGGATCTCGTTGCACGGGACCATCACGCCCATGTTGACCACTTCGAAGTTGTTGCACTGGAGCACGACCGACACGATGTTCTTGCCGATGTCGTGCACGTCGCCCTTCACGGTCGCGATGACGATCTTGCCCTTCGCGCGCACGTCGCCGCCGGCTTCCGCGAGCAGGCGCTTTTCTTCCTCGATGAACGGGATCAGGTGGGCGACCGCCTGCTTCATCACGCGCGCCGACTTCACGACCTGCGGCAGGAACATCTTGCCCTGGCCGAACAGGTCGCCGACGACGTTCATCCCGTCCATCAGCGGCCCTTCGATCACGTTGATCGGGCGACCGCCGGCGGCGGCGATCTTCGCGCGCGCTTCTTCGGTGTCCTCGACGATGAAGTTCGTGATCCCGTGCACGAGCGCATGCGCGAGCCGTTTCTCGACCGGCTGGTTGCGCCATTCGAGGTTTTCTTCCTTCTTCGCGGCGCCGGTCTTGAACTTGTCGGCGATCTCGAGCAGGCGGTCGGTCGAATCCGGCCGGCGGTTCAGGATCACGTCCTCGACGCGCTCGCGCAGTTCGGGATCGAGATCCGCGTACACGCCGAGCTGGCCGGCGTTCACGATCCCCATGTCCATCCCCGCCTGGATCGCGTGATACAGGAACACGGTGTGGATCGCCTCGCGCACCGGGTCGTTGCCGCGGAACGAGAACGACACGTTCGACACGCCGCCGCTCACCTTCGCGTACGGCAGGTTCTGCTTGATCCAGCGGGTCGCCTCGATGAAGTCGACCGCGTAGTTGTTGTGCTCGTCGATGCCGGTCGCGACCGCGAAGATGTTCGGGTCGAAGATGATGTCTTCCGGCGGGAAGCCGACTTCGTTCACGAGGAAGTCGTACGAGCGCTTGCAGATCTCGGTCTTGCGTTCGTAGGTGTCGGCCTGGCCGGTTTCGTCGAATGCCATCACGACCGCGGCCGCGCCGTAGCGGCGGATCAGGTTCGCGTGGTGGCGGAACGCATCCTCGCCTTCCTTCAGCGAGATCGAGTTCACGATCGCCTTGCCCTGCACGCACTTGAGGCCGGCTTCGATCACGTCCCACTTCGACGAGTCGATCATGATCGGCACGCGTGCGATGTCGGGCTCCGACGCGATCAGGTTCAGGAAGCGCACCATCGCCGCCTTCGAATCGAGCATCGCCTCGTCCATGTTGACGTCGATCACCTGCGCGCCGTTCTCGACCTGCTGGCGCGCGACGGCGAGCGCCTCGTCGAACTGGCCGTTGAGGATCATCCGTGCGAACGCCTTCGAGCCGGTGACGTTGGTGCGTTCGCCGACGTTGATGAAGAGCGTCCCGGGCGTGACGTTGAACGGCTCGAGGCCGGCAAGGCGCATCATGTGATCGGTCATGGCGGTGCGGATTCTGGTGATGAAGGACGTGGGGCGGTCGGGTCAGGCGTTGTCGCTGTACTGGTTCGGCCAGCGGCGCGGCTTCACGCCGGCGAGCGCCTTCGCGATCTCGGCGATGTGCTCGGGCGTCGTGCCGCAGCAGCCGCCCGCGAGGTTCACGAGCCCGGCCTGCGCGAATTCCTTCAGCAGGCCCGACGTGACGTCGGGGGTTTCGTCGAAACCGGTGTCGCTCATCGGGTTCGGCAGGCCCGCGTTCGGGTAGCACGACACGTAGGTGTCGCACAGCTTCGCGAGCTCGGCGATGTACGGGCGCATCAGCGCCGCGCCGAGCGCGCAGTTCAGGCCGAACGTGAGCGGCTTCGCGTGACGCAGCGAATTCCAGAATGCTTCTACCGTCTGGCCCGACAGGATTCGGCCGGACGCATCGGTGACGGTGCCCGAGATCATGATCGGCAGGCGCTCGCCGGTGTCTTCGAACAGCTCGTCGAGCGCGAACAGCGCGGCCTTGGCGTTCAGCGTGTCGAAGATCGTCTCGACGAGGAACAGGTCGACGCCGCCGTCGAGCAGCGCCTTCGCCTGCTGGTAGTACGACGTGCGCAGTTCGTCGAACGTGACGTTGCGCGCGCCCGGATCGTTGACGTCCGGCGAGATGCTGGCCGTCTTCGGCGTCGGCCCGATCGCGCCGGCGACGAAGCGCGGCTTGTCCGGCGTCGCGTATTTCGCGGCCGATTCGCGTGCGAGCTTCGCGGATTCGACGTTCATCTCGACGACGAGCTCTTCCATCCCGTAGTCGGCCTGCGCGACGGTCGTCGCGCCGAACGTGTTGGTTTCGACGATGTCGGCGCCGGCCGCGAAGTACTGGTCGTGGATCTCGCGAATGATCTGCGGCTGCGTGAGCGACAGCAGCTCGTTGTTGCCCTTGATGTCGCGGGGGAAATCCTTGAAGCGCTCGCCGCGATACGCGGCCTCGTCGAGCTTGTAGCGCTGGATCATCGTGCCCATCGCGCCGTCGAGGATCAGGATGCGCGATTTCAGCAGCGCGGGCAGGGCGGCGCCGCGCGTATAGGGCGCGTCGAGCGGGACGGAAGCGGCGAGAGGAGTCGCAGACATGGGCGGAAGACCGGCGAAGACGGAAAACCGTCATTGTAGCCGGTGCGTCAAGGGGGTGCCGACCCTTGCCGCGCCGGCCGGACGGCCCGTCAAATGAAAGCCCCCGCCGGCGAACCGGACGGGGGCAGGATCGGAGTGCACGCGGCGCCGCGTCGGTGCGCGGCGAATGGCCCGGCCGCGCGACGCGCCGGGCCGCGAGTCGTCAGTGCAGCACGACGGGCATCATCATCAGGCTGTCGAATTGTCCGAGGAATTCGTCGACTTCGTCGAGCGACGGTTCATCCTCGATCAGCTGCTTCACGTGCGCGCGGAATCGCTCGGCAAGTTCGCCGTCGATGAAGATTTCGCGCTGCGCGTTCTTGTCGACGATTTCGTATCCGCCGGCATTCATCAGGTGATGGCCGGCCTGCGGCGCAAATTCGACGACGCAGTAGTTGGGGCTGTTGTAGATCATTTGCATGGCGGCACTCCTCTTCGCAGTGGCATCTGGCCTTGTTGTCCCCTAGGTGGGGCGAGCCTTGCCGGTTTCAAGGGGCTTGCGCTGCACACCCCGTTCTCCCGTTTGCGTGGGGTGTATCGGTTAGAAGCCGATGTCTATCAAACGTTTCTCATTGTGAGCCGGTGGACTGAAATAGTTGTTAAAGAGTGTCATCGGCCATTTTTCGGAAATCTGTAGTCGGTCGAAATTGCCGATTCGTGCGCGTTCACTGTGTGACAGCCGATGAGGCAGGCGGTTGCATCGTCGCGGGCGGTGCAGTTTGCGCGGGCGGCGCGGCCGATGCATCGGCGGCCGGTGCGGCGGCGGGCGCGTTCGTTGCGCCGCTTGGCGGTGCGGTATCGGCAGGCACGTTCGGTGCGGCGAGGCGGCCGTGCCACAGCAGCTCGATCTGCGCACCGTTCGGCTCGCTCTGCACGAGCCGCGCGGGCAGCCAGCCGAGCGACGGCGCGAGCCACATGTCGATGCGGCGCGTGTCGCCGGCGCGGCGCGGCAAGCGCATGAAGTGCCGCGCGGCGATGATGCCGGCCTGTGTCTGCACCTGTTCGTCGCCGATCACGGTGATCGGCCAGGTCTCGCCGCTGTTGTTGTCGATCACGAAGAATTGCTGCGTGACGCCCGGTTTGTAGGCGGCGGGATTGCCGCGCACGAGCCCCGACAACTGCATCAGCATGCTGAAGCGGTCCTGCACGCCGTCGGGCAGCGGCGCGTTGTTCGGCGTGCGCGTGAACACGACCTGCCGGATCTCGCGGTTGAAGATCGCGATGTCTTCCGGCCGCTTGCCGCGCTTCTCGACGTAACGGTCGGGCGCGACGCCGAATGCGTCGATGCGGCCTTCGCTGCGATAGGCGAACGGGCCGACGAACGGCACGGGCATCGATACCGACAGGTCGTAGGTGTGCCCGTCGGTGCGCCAGTGGATCGTGCCGATCATGTTCTGCATGCCGTTGTAGAACGTGTCGTACTGCAGGTCGCCGGACGGCGGTACGGCGAACTTCACGCCGCTCGTCGCGGGGCCCGGTGTCGCGGCGCCGGCGCTGGCGCTGGCGGACGAGGCGGCGTGTGCGCCCGCGGCGCCCGGCGTACCGCTTGCCGCGGATGCGGCGGCAGCCGGCGGTTCGCCGTGCTCGGCCGTCTGCGTCGACGTGAGGACCGGCTCCTGCGACGGCGCGGGTTTCGGCGGGGCCGCCTGCGGCGCGGCGGCCTTGGGCGCGGCCGGGCGTTCGACCGGCTTCGGCTCCGGCGGCTCCGGCCGGCGCTCGATCGGCTGCGGTTTCAGCAATTCGATCTGCACGGGGATGTCGGCGGGCGGCGGCGGCGTGAACGATTCGCGGTTGCGCATCAGCCAGAACCCGGCGAGCGCATGCAGCGCCAGCACGGCGACGAGCGCGACGGCCACGCGCGGCCAGCGGCGGGGCAGGGCGTGACTCGGGCGAAGGTCGGCAGGCTGCATGGGCATCGGAACGGGATCGGGGCGCTTGCTTGACGTCGGGCGCGCGGCGCGCGCCACAGGAATCGGACCGTCGGATGCGCCGCGCGTTCGCGATGCGTGACGTGGCGTGAACCGATGCGTCAGGCGTCGCGTGCGTCGGGACTATAGCCGAGTTCGTAAGACAGTTTCCGTGCGCAGGCGCGCAGCGCGGTGTCGATCTCGCCGCCCCACGCGATGTCGAACGAGCCTTCCTGGCCGAGCGCGACGATTGCGAGCGCGAGTTCGCCGACCGCGTCGAACACCGGCATGCAGAACGCATGGATCGTCGGCAGCAGCATCCCTTCGACGCGCGCGGCCTGGTGCGCGCGCACGTCGGCGAGCACCGCATCGACTTCGTCGAGCGTGCGCGGGCCGCCGTGGTGCGGCGAGCGGCGCGTATCGGCGAGTTCGCGCTCGAGCATCGCGGCGGTCTTGCTGCGCGGCAGGTACGCGGCGAACAGCAGCCCCGTCGCGGAGCCGAGCAGCGGCATCACGTCGCCGAGCTTCAGCGACGCCTTCGCCGGATGGCTCGATTCCATCCAGTGCACGATCGTCGGCCCCTGGTTGCCCCATACCGCGATGCCGACCGTCTGGTCGAGACGGTCGCGGAATTCGGTCAGCGCGATCCGCGCGAGCTTCACGCCGTCGACGCGCGCGAGCCGCGCGAGGCCCATCTGCAACGCGAAGCCGCCCAGCTCGTAGCGGCCCGAGACGGGATCCTGCGACACGACGCCGAGCCGCGAGAAGCTGACCAGATAGCGGTGCGCCTTCGCCGGGCTCATGCCCGCGCGCTGCGCGAGATCGCGCAGCATCATCGCGCGCGGCTCGCTCGTCAGCACGTCGAGCAGGCGGAAGCCGACCTCGATCGACTGGATGCCGGAACGGACCTTCTCGCCGTGCTCGCCGGAGGCGGCGTCGTCGGTATCGGAGTCGGCGAGATCGTCGTCGGGAAGCGGGCTGGCGGGCATGGGCAACGGGTGCGCGAAAATGCGACAGGAAACGGGGCGAAAACGGCGTGCGCCATCATGGCGCGCCGCATGGATTCACCATCGTAAAATAGATTCCCTCCATCGTCACTAAAACGGCCAATCCCCTATGAAACTTGCTTCGCTGAAGGACGGCACGCGCGACGGCCAGCTGATCGTCGTGTCGCGCGACCTGCACACCGCGGCGATTGCCGATGCGATCGCGCCGACGCTGCAGCGCGTCCTCGACGACTGGGCGTTCTATGCGCCGCAACTGCGCGACCTGTACGACGCGCTGAACCACGGCCGCGCGCGCAACGCGTTCGCGTTCGATCCGGCCAACTGCATGGCGCCGCTGCCGCGCGCGTTCCAGTGGGCCGACGGCTCCGCGTACGTGAACCACGTCGAGCTGGTACGCCGCGCGCGCGGTGCCGAGATGCCGCCCGAGTTCTGGACCGATCCGCTGATGTACCAGGGCGGCAGCGACGATTTCCTGGGGCCGCGCGACGACGTCGTGTGCCCGTCCGAGGAATGGGGCATCGATTTCGAGGCGGAAGTCGCGGTGATCACCGGCGACGTGCCGATGAGCGCGTCGCCCGACGACGCGCTGAAGGCCGTGCGGCTCGTCACGCTCGCGAACGACGTGTCGCTGCGCAACCTGATTCCGGCCGAACTCGCGAAGGGCTTCGGCTTCTTCCAGAGCAAGCCGGCCACCGCGTTCGCGCCGGTCGCCGTCACGCCCGACGAGCTCGGCGACGAGTGGCGCGCCGGCCGCGTGCACCGCCCGATGATTGTCCACTGGAACGGCAAGAAGGTCGGCCAGCCCGACGCCGGCACCGACATGGTGTTCCACTTCGGCCAGCTGATCGCGCACGCGGCGAAAACGCGCAACCTGCGTGCCGGCTCGATCGTCGGCTCCGGGACGGTATCGAACAAGGACGCGAAGCGCGGCTACTGCTGCATCGCCGAGAAGCGCTGCCTCGAGACGATCGAGCACGGCGCGCCGCAGACCGAATTCATGCGCTACGGCGATACCGTGCGCATCGAGATGTTCGACGCGGCCGGCAAGTCGATCTTCGGCGCGATCGAGCAGTCGGTCGCCCCGCCCGACGGCGCGGCATAAGCCGCGCGGCGCACGCCACGCAGCGGCGAAACCCGGCTTCGGCCCGCGCGCCGGGTTTCGCCCGAATGTTTGACCGCGCGGGCTTGGCTACACTCGATTCAAGCGTTCGAGCACGTCGAACAAGGAGCAGCAGATGGCCGATCTTGCCGCGTACGGCGGTTACGAAGCACTGAAGGTGACGCGCCGCGACCATGGCGTGCTCGACATCGTGATGAGCGGCGAGGGCGCGAACCGCAGCGGCCTCGCGACCGCGAACGCACGCATGCATCGCGAGCTCGCCGACATCTGGCGCGACGTCGATCGCGATCCCGACACGCGCGTCGCGGTGATCCGCGGCGAAGGCAAGGGCTTTTCGGCGGGCGGCGATCTCGCGCTCGTCGAGGACATGGCGAACGATTTCGACGTGCGCGCCCGCGTATGGCGGGAGGCGCGCGACCTCGTCTACAACGTGATCAACTGCAGCAAGCCGATCGTGTCGGCGATGCATGGCCCGGCCGTCGGCGCGGGGCTCGTCGCCGGGCTGCTGGCCGACATCTCGATCGCCGCGAAGGACGCGCGCATCATCGACGGCCACACGCGGCTCGGCGTCGCGGCCGGCGACCACGCGGCGATCGTGTGGCCGCTGCTGTGCGGGATGGCGAAGGCGAAGTACTACCTGATGCTGTGCGAGCCCGTGAGCGGCGAGGAGGCCGAGCGGATCGGGCTGGTCTCGCTCGCGGTCGAGCCGGCCGACCTGCTGCCGAAGGCGTACGAAGTGGCCGAGCGGCTCGCGCACGGGTCGCAGTCGGCGATCCGCTGGACCAAGTACGCGCTGAACAACTGGCTGCGCACCGCCGGGCCGACCTTCGATACGTCGCTCGCGCTCGAATTCATGGGTTTTTCGGGGCCCGACGTGCAGGAAGGCATCCGTTCGCTGCGCGAGCGGCGCCCGCCCGCGTTTCCCGGCGACGCGCCGTTCTGACGTGCGCGCTATGATCGAACCACGCGCGGCTGCGCGACGCACGGCGGCCGCCTCGCTCCCCCAGTCAACCAGGATGCCCGTATGACGACCGATGCCTCCGGCGCCAACCCTTTCGCCGGTTTTGCCGGGTTCCAGCCCGCCGACATGATGGACCGGATGTGGGACATGATCCGGATGTCGCCGTTCGGCGGGATGGCGCCGTTTCCGGGCGCCGCGCACGGGCTGCCGCCGTCGCTGTCGAGCATGTCCGACATGATGTCGCCGCTCACGAACGTCGAGGAGCTCGACAAGCGGATCACCGACCTGCGTGCGGTCGAGCAGTGGCTCAAGCTCAATCTCGGGATGCTGCAGTCGGCGATCCAGGCGCTCGAGGTGCAGCGCGCGACGCTCGCGACGCTGCGCGCGTTCGGTGCGTTCGCGCAAAGCTCGATGTCGGCGGCCGAGGAAGCGGCTGTGGCCGCCGCGCAGGCCGCGAAAACCGCGTCCGCGGGCGAGGCCGCGCCCGCGCCCGACCCTGCGGCATCGGCCGCCGCAGCATCGGCCGCCGCAGCGTCCGCCCCGGATGCGCCGGCGGGCGACCCCGCGCAGCAGCCGTTCGACCCGGCCGGCTGGTGGAATCTGCTGCAAACGCAATTCAACCAGCTCGCGAGCCTCGCGATGGCGCAGCCGGGCATGCAGCCTGCCGCGCCGGGCGCCGCGCCGCCGCAGGCCGCTGCCGCGCCGGAACCGGCCGCGAAGCCGGCCGCGGCTGCGCCGCGCAAGCCCGCCGCGAAGCGTGCGAAGCCGTCCGGTTCGGCCGCGGCCCGCGCGGCGGCCGCTTCGTCGCCCGAAACGCGTCCGCCGAAGCGCTCGACGTGATGCGGCGCAGGTAGCAGGGCGATCATGCGACTCGCGCTCGTTCTGATGGGAGGCGGCGCGCGCGCCGCATACCAGGTCGGCGTGCTCAAGGCGCTGGCCGAGATCGCGCGCGAGGCCGATCCGCGGCGGCACACGCTGCCGTTCGCGGTCGTGTGCGGCTCGTCGGCCGGCGCGATCAACGCGACGTCGATCGCGAGCCACGCGGACGACTTTTCCCATGGCGTGCGGCGCCTGCTCGAATTCTGGGAGCCGCTGCGCGCCGAATACGTGTACCGCACCGACTGGCTCGGCATCGCGGCCGCCGGCGCGCGCTGGCTCGCGACGATGACGTTCGGCTGGGCGGCTCGCCGCTCGCCGCGCGGGCTGCTCGACAACACGCCGCTCGCGCACCTGCTGCAGCGCGAGCTGAGCTTTCACCGGATCGAGCAGATGCTCGAGGCGCGCCTGCTGCACGCGCTCGCGATCACCGCGCTCAGCTATTCGAGCGGCCGGCATCTCACGTTCTACCAGGCCGCCGAGCCGATCCAGGCGTGGCGGCGCGCGCAACGCACCGCGCGGCTCGTCGACCTGTCGGCGTCGCACCTGCTCGCGTCGTCGGCCATTCCGTTCGTGTTTCCGGCCGTGCCGCTCGTGCTCGACGGGCAGATCGAGTACTTCGGCGACGGCTCGATCCGGCAGATCGCGCCGCTGTCGCCGGCGATCCACTTCGGCGCGCACCGGATCGTCGTCATCGGCGCGGCCGATCCGCGGCCCGAGATTCCGGCCGCGAACGGCGCGGGCCGGGCACGCGGCTACCCGACGCTCGCGCAGATCGGCCAGCAGGTGCTCGCGAGCGTGTTCCTCGACTCGATTGGCTCGGACATCGAACGGATCGAGCACATCAACCGGATGATCGAGCACCTGCCGCACCAGGTCGAAGTCGACAGCGGCTGGCGGCACGTCGACGTGCTCGCGATCGCGCCGTCCGAGCGCATCGAGCTGATTGCCGCGAAGCACCTGAAGCAGATGCCGGCGACGATGCGCGGGCTGCTCGGCGCGATCGGCGGCAGCCAGCCGGCCGGCGCGTCGTTCGCCAGCTACCTGCTGTTCGAGGAGGCGTTCACGCGCGAGCTGATCGAGCTCGGCTACCGCGATGGCCGGGCGCAGCGGGAGACGCTCGCCGACTGGATCGCGCACGCGGACGGCAGCAGCGCGCCGGCGGCCGGCACGCCGCCGGAAGACGGCCTCGCGACCGGCGAAATGCGGGTCTGACACGCGCAGGCGCACTGTAAGGTTGTGTTTTCGCGACGGTGGGCCGCGACCGATCGCCGCAGCTTGGATCGCGGCACGCGACCGGGCCGGCGTCTCGGAACCGTCATGCACGCGTGCTATCATGGCCGCCGCCGTATATACCATATCGAGCAGCCCGCCGATTCGGCATCCGCACGGGACCTTTCGGGGAACCCGCGTGGGGCAGGGGACGGGTGCGCCATCGAGCCGGCCAGCGCCGGCCCCCACTCAGGCATGCGCGTCCGGCCCCGTCCGAATTGAGCGGGGTGGCGGCATGCTCCATGGCGGCAACGCGGCCGCCTGGCCGCCGGACAAGGAATCGGCGTCCGGCGGGCCGGTTTCCCGCGTAAAATTACAGTCTTGGCTGCAAAAAGCGCGTGGCGCGCTTGCGCGGCAACAGTCACGTTTAGAGAAGTCGCATTGCGCAGAACAGGGGTGGGACCATCATGAACACCATGCTTTATCCGGAACTTTACAGGTCGCTCGAAGCCGTCCGTTGGGACATGGAGAAGGACATTCCGTGGGACAAGTTCGACGCTTCGCTGCTCACCGACGAGCAGGCGAAGACGATCAAGATGAACGCGATCACCGAATGGTCGGCGCTGC
>NZ_LPMU01000086.1:0-517 GCF_001534535.1 Burkholderia sp. MSMB1459WGS | reverse complement strand
GGATTTCTTTCCGGACAAAAGTGCTTTACAACCCGAAGGCCTTCTTCACACACGCGGCATTGCTGGATCAGGCTTTCGCCCATTGTCCAAAATTCCCCACTGCTGCCTCCCGTAGGAGTCTGGGCCGTGTCTCAGTCCCAGTGTGGCTGGTCGTCCTCTCAGACCAGCTACTGATCGTCGCCTTGGTAGGCCTTTACCCCACCAACTAGCTAATCAGCCATCGGCCAACCCTATAGCGCGAGGCCCGAAGGTCCCCCGCTTTCATCCGTGGATCGTATGCGGTATTAATCCGGCTTTCGCCGGGCTATCCCCCACTACAGGACATGTTCCGATGTATTACTCACCCGTTCGCCACTCGCCACCAGGTGCAAGCACCCGTGCTGCCGTTCGACTTGCATGTGTAAGGCATGCCGCCAGCGTTCAATCTGAGCCAGGATCAAACTCTTCAGTTCAAACCTGTTACTGTTTTCGGTTCTTTCGAACCGGTCGCTCACTCAAAGCTGACAGGAATATGAAT
>NZ_LPMU01000085.1:0-3858 GCF_001534535.1 Burkholderia sp. MSMB1459WGS | reverse complement strand
ATTACTGCTTCTTCCAAGATTGGTTGCGCTGCGAAGCAACGCAACAACCCCCTTTGCCTGATGACCATAGCGAGTCGGTCCCACCCCTTCCCATCCCGAACAGGACCGTGAAACGACTCTACGCCGATGATAGTGCGGATTCCCGTGTGAAAGTAGGTAATCGTCAGGCTCCCTAAGCCAAGAACCCCCGCCCGAAAGGCGGGGGTTTTTGCATTTCGGCGCCAAGAAAAAGCACGCGGTGATGCGCGCTCATTCCTCGTAATCCAACCGCGAGCGCGCCAGATCGGTCATCTACGTTTCTGCTGCGTGCCAAGTCCTCCCTCGGAACGAAACCCCGTGATTTGATACGATCGAAGTGTCGTCGACGCGAGTATCCGTCGACGTTCGTGTTCGAAACCTGGACTTGATGAAGAGGGCGGAGGAATGAATATCGGCGACGCGTCGCGCGAATCCGGAGTCAGCGCGAAGATGATCCGGTACTACGAACAAGTCGGCCTTCTTGCGCCGAGCAAGCGTAGCGATGCCGGCTACCGGATCTACGGTGCGGACGAAATTCATATCTTGCGGTTCATCCGCCAGGCGAGACGACTCGGCTTTCTCGTCGAGGACATTCGCAAGCTGCTGATGCTCTGGCAGGATCGCTCCCGCGCCAGCGCCGAAGTGAAATCGATCGCTCTTGAGCACGTGGCCGAACTCGACAAACGCATCGCGGAACTGAGCGACATGCGCGACACATTGGTCGATCTGGCCGCGCACTGCCATGGTGACGGGCGGCCCGAATGCCCGATTTTGGCGCGCCTGGCCGACCCCGTCGGTGAACCAAATTAGTGCAGGCCTTCGAGTCTCAAAACGGGCTCAAACTCAACATCATTAAAAATCAATAAGTTATGGGCAGCGTGGCTGTCTCCATTCCGAATTGGAATGGTCTCCATGCGAGTATTTCACTAGCATCTTGGTGCGGCATCGCTATAATTCGGGATAACCCTATACGGGAAATCCCTGAATTTCGATTCACCAGGGGTCCCTCTTCCTTGGAGAACGTCATGATCGCCTACATCGTCGAAAAGCTGAGCAACTGGTTCGAATCCGCAGAACGTGAGCGCCGTGAGGCCTACCTCGCCACGTCGTCGGACATCGTCCAGCTCGAGAGCCGCATCCGCTCGCTCGAAACCAACGGCTACTCGCTGTAATCGGAGTCACCGTCAGGTGCCGAGCGGCACCGAACGACAAGCAAGCCCCGTATTGACGGGGCTTTGTTTTTTTGTGCGCCGGATCTGGCGAAATCGTCGGCGCAGCGCTATGGTATGGACCTGCTTTTCATCCTGAAGGACACGATCATGCGTTTGCGTGTCGATGTGCGTCGTAGTGCTCGCGCGCGTCTCGTTCTGGGCGCGGCCGTGCTCGTTCATGGCCTCGCGGCCGGTGCCGCGACGTCGTCCAGGCCGCTCGTTCTCGATACGCAGCGCGGCATCCAGGACGGCAAGGGCGGGTTGGTGTTGCAGACGGCACCGTTGTCGTCGGAGCCGATCGTCGAGCCCGCAGGCATGCGGGCCCCGGCCGGGCAGGCGCCGAACACGTCGGTTCCGCTGTTCGTCGCGCCGTATATCAATGTTCCCGCTTGGAGCGGGCAGCCGAGGCTCGCGCCGAGACCGCAGCCGTAACGACCAGTCGCCCGATCAGTTTCCGCGGTGCTCGATCTGACAGCGGGCACCGCTATCCTGGCCCAGCATCTCGACCAGGTAGGGCAGTACCTCTTTCATGCTCTGAGCGAGCGTATACGGCGGATTCAGGATGAACATCCCGCTGCCGTAGAGGCCCAGTCCGTCGGTCGGCGGATTCGATATCGTCAGCGTAAGGTGCAGCCAGTTGTTCGGTTGAAGGCGCTTCAACTGTTCGGGAAAGCGCTGCGATTCCAGCCGCGTGACCTGCGGGTACCAGATTGCATAGCAGCCGGTCGCGAAACGCTTCAGGCATTCCGTCATGCAACTCACCACGCGGGCGTAATCCTTCTTGTCCTCGTAGGACGGATCGATCAGTACGAGTGCACGTCGCGGCGGCGGCGGCAGCAGCGCCTTGATACCTTCGAAGCCGTCGCCGGCGAAGATCATCGCGCGTCGCCCCGCGTCGCGGAAATTGTGGCGCAGCACATCGATTTCCGTCGTGTGCATTTCGAACAGGCGCATCCGATCCTGCTCGCGCATCGACCGCCATGCGATGTACGGGGAGCCGGGATAGAAGTGCAGTTCGCCGTCGGCGTTCAGCGCGCGGACTTCATCCACGTAGTCGCCCAGCGCCTCAGGCAGGTTCTTTTCGTTCCACAGCCGGCCGATGCCGGTATCGAATTCCGACGTCTTCGCGGCATAACCGTCGCGCAGCGAGTACACGCCGGCACCTGCGTGCGTATCGATGTACCAGTACGATTTGTCTTTCTTGTTCAGGTAGCGCAGCAGCTGGACGACGACGGCGTGCTTGAGCACGTCCGCGTGGTTGCCTGCGTGAAAACCGTGACGATAACTGAGCATGGCGGGCTGCCTGAAACGAAAGGTGAATCGATGAAAGCGGATCGTGCGCGGCCGTCAGGCCGGGTGCCGAGGCCGCGTATTGTACGCGAGTGGCCGTGAGTCGCCTTACTCGTATGCGTCGCCGACCACCGCCTCGATGCGTTGCTTCACGTCCAGCGTCAGCTTCGCGGCAACGTCGAGCGCGCGCATGTTGTCGCCGATCTGGTCCACCCGTGATGCGCCCGTGATGACCGAACTCACGCGCGGATTCGCGAGCACCCATGCGATTGCCAATTGGCCGGTATTGCAGCCGAGTTCGGCTGCAATCTCACCGAGCCGTTCGACGATGTCGTTGGCGCTTCGATCGGTCAGGCGTTCGCGCATCCAGTCGTAGCCCTGCAACTGCGCACGGCTGCCGGCCGGCACGCCGTTGCGGTACTTGCCGGTGAGCAGTCCCGACGCCAGCGGGCTCCAGGTCGTGAGGCCGAGACCGTAATCGTCGTAGAGCCGCGCATATTCCTGTTCGACCCGGGTGCGGTGGAACAGGTTGTACTGCGGCTGCTCGACGACCGGCTTGTGCAGATGATGCCGCTCGGCGATCTCGCACGCCGCGCGGATCTCGTCGGCGCTCCATTCCGACGTGCCCCAGTACAGCGCCTTGCCGCGCACGATCATGTCGCTCATCGCCCACACGGTTTCCTCGATCGGCGTATGCGGATCAGGCCGATGGCAATAGACGAGGTCGACATAGTCGAGCTGCAGCCGGCGCAGCGAGCCGTCGATCGCGTTCAGCAGGTATTTCCGGTTCAGCGTGTGGTACTGGTTCGGGGCTTCCGCGAGCCCCCAGAAGAACTTCGTGGACACGATATAGCTGATGCGCGGCCAGTCGAGCGACTTGAGCGCGTGGCCCATGATTTCCTCGGACTTGCCGCCGGCGTAGACTTCGGCGTTGTCGAAGAAATTGACGCCCGCATCGCGGGCCGCGGCGAGGCATTCGCGCGCGACCCGCTGGTCGACCTGATTGCCGTACGTCACCCACGAACCGAGGGAAAGCTCGCTGATCTGCAGGCCGGAGCGGCCTAGCCGTCGATAGTGCATGAGAACCTCCTGTCGAACGGAATCGACCTTAAGCTTAGACGTTTTGCGCGCGAACGGCGGGGCCGATCGTGCACAATGACGGCTGGCACGCCGATACGATTTCGCGATGAGCGCGGATACGGCGGGCGCGTGTTTTATCGATCCGACAACGGGAGGAGACGGACATGGCAGCAGATCTGAGCGGCAAGACCGCAGTCGTCACGGGCGCCGCGAGCGGCATCGGCAAGGAAATCGCGCTGGAGCTGGCCAAGGCAGGCGC
>NZ_LPMU01000084.1:0-734 GCF_001534535.1 Burkholderia sp. MSMB1459WGS | reverse complement strand
GGCAAGACCGCAGTCGTCACGGGCGCCGCGAGCGGCATCGGCAAGGAAATCGCGCTGGAGCTGGCCAAGGCAGGCGCGGCCGTCGCAATCGCCGACCTGAACCAGGACGGCGCGAACGCGGTCGCCGACGAGATCAACAAGGCGGGCGGCAAGGCGATCGGCGTCGCGATGGACGTGACCAGCGAGGAAGCCGTGAACACCGGCATCGACAAGGTGGCCGAAGCGTTCGGCTCGGTCGACATCCTCGTGTCGAACGCCGGTATCCAGATCGTCAACCCGATCGAGAACTATTCGTTCTCCGACTGGAAGAAAATGCAGGCGATCCACGTGGATGGCGCATTCCTGACGACGAAGGCTGCGCTCAAGCACATGTACAAGGACGATCGCGGCGGCGTCGTGATCTACATGGGCTCGGTGCATTCGCACGAAGCGTCGCCGCTGAAGTCGGCGTACGTGACGGCCAAGCACGGACTGCTCGGCTTGGCGCGCGTGCTGGCGAAGGAAGGCGCGAAGCACAACGTGCGCTCGCACGTCGTATGTCCGGGCTTCGTGCGCACGCCGCTGGTCGACAAGCAGATTCCGGAGCAGGCGAAGGAGCTCGGCATCAGCGAAGAGGAAGTGATCAAGAAGGTGATGCTCGGCAACACGGTCGACGGCGTGTTCACGACGGTGCAGGATGTCGCGCAGACGGTGCTGTTCCTGTCGGCATTCCCGAGCGCTGCGCTCACGGGCCA
>NZ_LPMU01000083.1:0-2470 GCF_001534535.1 Burkholderia sp. MSMB1459WGS | reverse complement strand
CCACCGCCGAGCCGCCGCCCAGCGCATCCGCCACGCTCTGCGCCGTGCCGTACAGCTGCGAACCGTTGATCGCGTCCGTGCTGGCCGCATTCACCGCGCCCGCCGCCACGTTCGTGATCGTCGTGCCGTTCGCGCCTTCCAGCGTGATCGCCGCGCGCGACGTGTCGTCGTAGGCAACTGCCAATGCATTGCCAGGGCCGCCCGCGTTATTGGCGACGTAATCCTTCATCTGGCCGTAGTTGACCGCATCCGTGTCCGCCGCGCCGGCCGCCACGTTCGACAGCGTCACCGGCGTACCGGCGTTGCCCAGCGTCACACGATCCTTCGTCGCGCTGTCGTACACCACCGCCAGCGATTGACCCGTGACCGGATCGATCACGCCGCCGTTCTTCAGCGAATCGCTCAGGTCGCCGATGCTCTGGTTCGTCGCGAACAGTTGCGAACCGTTCACCGCGTCCGTGCTCGTCGCCGACAATGCGCCGTCCGCCACGTTCGTGAGCGTCGTGCCATTCGCGCCGGCCAGCGTCACACGATCCTTCGCCGCGCTGTCATAGACCACCGCCAGCGATTCGCCCGTGGTCGGATCGATCACGCCGCCGTCCTTCAGCGAGTCGCTCAGGTCGCCGATGCTCTGGTTCGTCGCGAACAGCTGCGAACCGTTCACCGCGTCCGTGCTCGTCGCCGACAGCGCGCCGTCCGCCACGTTGTGGATCGCTACCGGCGTACCCGCGTTGCCCAGCGTAATGCCGGCCTTCGTCGCGTCGTCGTACGTCACCGCCAACGACGTCAGGCCGCCCTGACCGTCGTCGCCGACCAGGCCCGTGTCCTTCAGCTGACCCACGTTCACTGCGTCGGTGTCACCCACGCCAGCGGCCACGTTCGACAGCGTCACCGGCGTGCCGGCGTTGCCCAGCGTCACACGATCCTTCGCCGCGCTGTCATAGACCACCGCCAGCGATTCGCCCGTGGTCGGATCGATCACGCCGCCGTCCTTCAGCGAGTCGCTCAGGTCGCCGATGCTCTGGTTCGTCGCGAACAGCTGCGAACCATTGACCGCGTCCGTGCTCGTTGCCGACAGATCGCCTGCCGCCACGTTGTGGATCGCCACCGGCGTACCGGCGTTGCCCAGCGTGATGCCGGCCTTCGTCGCATCGTCGTACGTCACCGCCAGCGACGTCAGGCTGCCCTGACCGTCGTCGCCAACCAGGCCCGTGTCCTTCAACTGACCGAGGTTCACCGCGTCGCTGTCGCCCGTTGCGTCGGCCACGTTCGTCACCTTCACCGGACCATTGCCGTCGCCCAGCGTCACCGAGCCGTAGTTCGGCGTGCCATCCGCGTTACGGTCGTACGTCACAGCCGCGATCGGCTGACCCGTCACCGGGTCGATCAGGCCCGAGCCCTTCAATTGGCTCACGTTCACCGCGTCCGTGTCGGCAACACCCGCCTTCACGTTCGACAGCGTCGTGCCATCCACGCCGGCCAGCGTGACCGTGTCCTTCGCCGTGCCGTCGTACACGACCGCCAGCGATCCGCCCGTCGCCGGATCGATCAGGCCGCTGTTGTTCAGCCAATCCTCCATCGAACCGACACGCGTATTCGTCATGAACAGCTGCGAACCATTGACCGCATCCGTGCTCGTCGCTGACAGATCGCCTGCCGCCACGTTGTGGATCGCTACCGGCGTACCCGCGTTGCCCAGCGTGATGCCGGCCTTCGTCGCGTCGTCGTACGTCACCGCCAACGACGTCAGGCCGCCCTGACCGTCGTCGCCGACCAGGCCCGTGTCCTTCAGCTGACCAAGGTTCACCGCGTCGCTGTCGCCCGTTGCGTCAGCCACATTCGTCACCTTCACCGGCCCCGTGCCGTCGCCCAGCGTCACCGAGCCGTAGTTCGGCGTGCCGTCCGCGTTACGGTCGTACGTCACAGCCGCGATCGGCTGACCCGTCGCCGGGTCGATCAGGCCCGAGCGTTTCAGCTGGCTCACGTTCACCGCGTCGGTGTCGTCCGTACCGGCCGCCACGTTCTTCAGTTGAACCGGCGTCGCTGCGCCCGCGCCACCCAGCGTCACGGTGTCCTTCGCCGCGCTGTCGTACACCACCGCCAGCGATTGACCCGTGATCGGATCGATCACGCCGCCGTTCTTCAGCGAATCGCTCAGATCGCCGATGCTCTGGTTCGTCGCGAACAGCTGCGAACCGTTCACCGCGTCCGTGCTCGTCGCCGACAGATCGCCTTCAGCCACGTTATGGATCGCCACCGGCGTACCCGCGTTGCCCAGCGTGATGCCTGCCTTGGTCGCGTCGTCGTACGTCACCGCCAGCGACGTCAGGTTGCCCTGACCGTCATCGCCGACCAGGCCCGTGTCCTTCAACTGACCCACGTTCACCGCGTCCGTGTCGTCCGTACCGGCCGCCACGTTCTTCAGTTGAACCGGCGTCGCTGCGCCCGCGCCACCCAGCGTCACGGTGTC
>NZ_LPMU01000082.1:0-47152 GCF_001534535.1 Burkholderia sp. MSMB1459WGS | reverse complement strand
GGCAAGTGCGTTGCCGACGTCGGACGCGAAGGGCTTCTGGGGCGCGTTCGGCTGTTCGTGCTGGGCGGTCTGACATGGCGATGCATACCACGTGCGACTCCGCGGCATGGGTCCGCACGCGGGTGTCGCCGCCGTGGGTGCTGCCGGCGGGCCGCCGAGTTCTGGAACATGACACGCATCGCGCGCTTCATGGCCCTTGACGCATTTTTCGACGATCCGGGACCGATCGGTGGGCTCGTCCTTGTTACCGTGCTCGACGATGGACGAGACCCCGCTCGCAGCGGTCCCGCCATACGGTGATGTCGCGACGACCTTGCCGAAGCGAGGCGTCTGCTCCGTCTGCCGCCGCGCGGGAAGCCGCGCGCGTCCGCTTGCGGCGCACGCTGCCGCGCGCGATGCGCGTGTTTCCCGCCTGTCGTCCGGGCCGCCCGGACGAGCAGCCTGCATCCCGCTGAATCCGAATCCGCGCGCGGCGTCAGGCCGCGCGCGTCACCATCAAGGAGAAAATCGATGAGTTCACTGAATCTGCGCAACCTGCTGCGCATGACTGCCGCGTCGTCGGCCGTGCTCGCCGCGCTGCTGGCCGGCGTGCCGGCGCTCGCCGACGAAACCCACCTCGACGACATCGCGTCGCCGGCCGCCGCGGCGCGCTTCCCCGCGATTGCGGTCGGCCCGCAGTACGACACGACGCACGTGTGCGTCGCACCCGAGGACTTCGACCGCTTCACCGACAGCTTCGTCGCGACCTTCGGCGGCAAGAAGTCGAAGCAGGGCGTGTTCCAGGTCACGCCGACGCCGAGCCAGACGATGTCGCAGCTCGTGCTGACGCCGGTCGGCACGATCTCGGTATTCGGTTTCAAGACGCCGATCCCGTATCCGTTCTGCGAGGAACGCACCGGCTATCTCGTCACCGACATGGACGTCGCGGTGAAATCGGCGCGCGCGCATGGTGCGGACATCGTCGTGACGACGTTCCCGGATCCGATCGGCCGCGATGCGATCGTCCGCTGGCCGGGCGGCGTGAACATGCAGCTGTACTGGCACACGCAGGCGCCGAACTACGACCCGCTGCAGACGGTGCCGGAGAACCGCGTGTACGTATCGCCGGAAAGCGCGAGCAAGCTCGCACGCAACTTCGCCGCGTTCTCGCATGGCAAGATCGTGTCCGACGTGCGCCATGCGCCGGGCATCGAGATCGGCCGGCCGAACGATACCTACCGCCGCATTCGCATCGAATCGGGCTTCGGCAAGATGACCGTGCTCGCGACCGACGGCCACCTGCCGTACCCGTTCGGGCGCGAAATGACGGGCTATGAAGTCGCCGATCTCGGCGCGACGCTGAAGCAGGCCG
The DNA here is from genome assembly GCF_001534535.1 of Burkholderia sp. MSMB1459WGS. Taxonomy (NCBI): domain Bacteria; kingdom Pseudomonadati; phylum Pseudomonadota; class Betaproteobacteria; order Burkholderiales; family Burkholderiaceae; genus Burkholderia; species Burkholderia sp. MSMB1459WGS. The sequence goes on along the minus strand of NZ_LPMU01000082.1, from coordinate 45,801 downwards.
AAGCCGCGGGCGTGACGGTGCTCGTGCCGCCGTTCAAGTCGGACGGCCGCGACGCGGCGCTCGTGCAGTTCCCGGGCGGCTACGTCGCCGAAATCCACGCGCGGTCGAAATGACGGTGCGCCGGCCGATGAAGCGATCGTGGCGCGGCGCGTTGCCGTGCGTCGTGCTGGCGGGCGGCGCTACGTTGCACGCGGGGTCGGCCGTCGGCGCCGATGCCGATGTAGCGGCGGCCGGCGCGGCCGCGTCGCCGGCCGCTGCCGCGGCGTCGTGCACCGCGAAACGTCCGACGGTGTCGTTCAACCGCTGGCAGGAGGACTGGTCGGCGCTCGCGAATCCGTGCGTGCCGCGCAAGCCGTTCGACGCGCTGAAATACATACGGCTCGGCGACGACCCGTCGACCTACCTGTCGCTCGGCGCGAACCTGCGCGAGCGCTTCGAGCTGAACAATGCACCGCTGTTCGGCCTCGGCGCCGCGCACGACGACAACTACGTGATCCAGCGCGCGAACGTACATGCGGACCTGCGCTATCGCGGGCATCTGCAGGCATTCGTGCAGTTCGTCGATGCGCGGCCGTTCGGCAAGGACACGGTCGGCCCGGTCGACAAGGATCAGCTCGACCTCGAGCAGGCATTCGTCGCGTACGTCGACCAACTGGGGCCCGGCACGTTCAAGACGCGGATCGGCCGGCAGGAGATGGCGTTCGACTTGCAGCGTTTCGTGTCGGTGCGCGACGGCCCGAACGTGCGGCAGGCATACGATGGACTGTGGACCGATTACGAAATCGGCAAATGGCGCTTGATCGGCTATGTGACGCGCCCGGTGCAGTATCGCAATGCGGCCGTGTTCGACGACGTGTCGAACCGGCACCTGCGATTCGACGGCGTGCGCGTCGAGCGCAACGGAACCGGGCCCGGCGATCTGTCCGCGTACTGGTCGCGCTATACGCGCGACAACGCGCGCTATCCGGATGCATCCGGCACCGAGCGGCGCGACGTGTTCGACATGCGCTACGCAGGCAAGACCGATGGGGTCGACTGGGACGTCGAGGCGATGCTGCAGACCGGCCACGTCGGGCAGGACACGGTCGGCGCATGGGCGTTCGGCGCGCTGGGCGGCTACACGTTCGCGAAGACGGCCGGCACACCACGCATCGGCATCCAGGTCGACGGCGCATCGGGCGACGCGCATCCGGGCGACCGGCGGGTCGGCACGTTCAACCCGCTGTTTCCGAACGGCTATTACTTCACGCTCGCCGGCTACACCGGATACAGCAACCTGATCCACGTGAAGCCGTCGCTGACGTTCAAGCCGGCCAGCTCGGTGACGGTGCTCACCGCCGTCGGCTTCCAGTGGCGGCAGACGACCGCCGACGCGATCTACGGGCAGGGGATGTCGGCGGTGCCGGGCACGGCCGGCAAGGGCGGCGCGTGGACCGGGATGTACGCGCAGGCGCGCGTCGACTGGCTCGTGAACGCGAACGTCGCGCTCGCGCTCGAGGCCGTGCACTTCCAGCTCGGCTCGTCGATTCGCGCGCTCGGCGCGCGCAACGCGGACTATCTCGGGATGGAAGCGAAGTTCGGCTGGTGACGCGTCACGCCGCGCGGCGCGTGTCGGGGCCGCGCGCGGGCAAGCGATGCGACGAAATCGATGAACGCGGTCACAACGCGGTCACGCGCTTCGAGCCGCGCCGGTTCGGCAGGTACAGCGCGGTGATCGCCGCGCGTGCCGAGCGCGGCGTCACGTCGTACCGTTCGGACAGCCGCTGCGGGCGGCCTGCTTCGACATCCGTACCGGCCAGCCAGTCGGATAGCAGCGCGATGCCGGCGCCGTCGAGCGCGGCCGCGCTCGCGCGCCGTGTCTTCAGGACGATTCAGGCGCCGCTCAGGATTTTCGCCGCGGCGCCCGATAAGCTGCGCGGCATCGCGTGTCGTGCGGGTCGTTCCGTTCGGCCGGGCGCGCGCACGGTTCGTCACGGAGATCGCATGAAGACCCTGTTCCGGCACGCGTGCGTTGCGCATGCGGCCCGTTTGCTGATCGTGGCCGGGTGCGCAGGCCTGTCGATGCCCGCGGTGCTTGCGCAGGCCGGCGTGCAGCCCGAAGCCGACGCCAACGCGCAACCCGAAGCGCAATCCACGGCGCCGGCCCCCGCCGCCGGCCGGCAGCCTCCCGGCTTCTATCGGCAGAAGATCGGCGACTTCACGGTGATCGCGCTGTCCGACGGCACCCATCCGTTTCCGATCGACACGGTGTTTCGCGACGTCTCGAAGGACGAGATCCGGCGCGACCTCGACCGCGCCTTCCTGGAGCCGCCCGTGCAGGGCTCGATCAACGCGTTCCTGGTCGATACAGGATCGAAGCGGATCCTCGTCGATGCGGGCGCCGGCACGCTGTACGGCGACTGCTGCGGCAAGCTGCTCGACGACCTGCGCGCGGCCGGCTATGCGCCCGAACAGATCGACGAAGTGCTGCTCACACATCTGCACAAGGACCATGTCGGCGGCATTGTGTCGAACGGCGCGATGACGTTTCCGAATGCCGTCGTGCGGGTGAACGCCGTCGAGGCCGCGTATTGGCTTGACCCCGCCAACAAGGCGCAGGCGCCGGCGTTCCTCGCGTCGTTCTTCGATGCGGCCGCCGCGGCGGTCGCGCCTTACGTCGCGGCCGGCCGCTTCAGGACGTTTCGCGGCGAAGCGACGCTCGCGCCCGGCATTCGCGCGGTGCCGATGCCGGGCCATACGCCGGGCCATACGGCTTATCTGATCGAGAGCGGCCACGCGGGCATGCTCGCGTGGGGCGACATCGTGCACGTCGCGGCGATCCAGTTGCGCGACGTCGACGCGACGGTGCAGTACGACAGCGATGCCGGCGCCGCGCGCCGCACGCGGCGGGCCACGCTGAAGCGCGTCGCCGATCGACGCTATCTCGTCGGTGCCGCGCATATCGCGTTTCCCGGGCTCGGGCACTTGCGCCGGGACGGCGCGCAATACGACTGGGTGCCGGTCAACTACGACGCGACGCCGGTGCGGTGACGGCCCGGCGTGCGTTCATGCCGGTCAACGCGACCGTGCGCGCCGCCACGCGCCGGGCGGATGCCCGACGATCCGCGCGAATACGCGGTTCAGATGGCTCTGGTCGGCGAAGCCGCACGCGACCGCGATATCGGCCAGCGTCATGTCGGACGTCTCGATCAGCTCGCGCGCGCGCGTCACGCGTTGCTCCAGCAGCCACTGGTGCGGCGTGCGGCCCGTGGTGCGCGAGAACGCGCGGATGAAATAGCCGCGCGACAGGTCGCATTCGTTCGCCACTTCCTCGATCGACACGCCGAGGTCCGCCTTTTCCATCAACAGCTCCTGGGCGCGCGCCACCTTCGCGGGAGACAGCACGCCCTTGCGCTCGAGCTCGCGCGTGCGCGCGTTGCCGTAGCGCCGCACGAGATGCGTGCCCATCGCGAGCCCGACCTGCTCGATGAACAGCGCGTTCAGCGGGCCGGGTGCGTCGAGGCTGTCCGCCACCGCGTGCGCGAGATGGCCGAGTACCGGGTCGCGTACGTCGGGGCGGCACGCGAGGCCGCCGATCGGCTGGCCGCCGTGCTCGGGGCCGACGCGTTCGAGATACGCATGCGGCAGCTCGACCAGCACGAAGTCGAAGTTGCCGTACAGGTCCGCGTGGAAATGACGGGAAAAATCGCGAATGTAGATCGAGTGATGCTGGAACCGGCGTTCGCTCGCGCCGGTGCGCCCATAGAGCGTGCGCCGGTGGCCGCCGCCCAGCGACACGCCGACCAGGAAGCCTCGGTCGCACGGCGGCATCTCGATGCGCTCGACGTGCGCTTCGCGCATGCATTTGCGGTGGAGCTTCAGGCCGCCGGACGTCGTTTCGACATCCTTTGCCAGCAGGCTCGACACGCAGCCGAGCGTATCTTTCGGCCGCCGCGGAGACGATGCCACCGGCGCGGCGATGACGGAGTCTGACATGGAATTCCCCAGCGAGGGACTCGGAGCGTGAAATGACGAGTCCAGTTTAGATGCGCACGCGAACGTTCAAAATGAATTTGCATAAACGTCCGCTGGCAATCGTTACAAATTGCTTTCAACGCGTGCGCGCGATGCGTGCGCAGCCCGGCTCGACGCCTGCGCGGGCGGCTCGGCAGAGTATAGCGCCCCACTTTTACACGCAAGTGATCGCGCCGGTCGCGCCCGACCGATAGCCGCGGGCAGAGCGCATTTTCTTTCAAGATTTTCAGCGGCCACCCGTCTACACTCGGTCCGGAATTCGACATTTTCCGTCCGGCGCAAGGGTGCGCCGGACGCGGACTTCCCGCCGGGTGAACTGCCGCGTTCATCCGGCGGTCATCCCGAGGGACCGGAGGCGGCCATGATTCAGATCGGAACTTTGTCGGTGGATTTCGAGCAACGCGACATTCGCCGTCACGGCGCGTCGCTGCGCATCGGCGGGCGCGCGCTCGACATTCTCGAAGTCCTGCACCGCGCGAGCGGTTCGGTCGTGTCGAAGGACGACATCATGGACGCGGTCTGGCCGGGCCTGATCGTCGAGGAAAACCGGCTCCAGGTGCATGTGGCGACGCTGCGCAAGGCGCTCGGCGCGAGCCGCGATCTGATCAAGACGGTGCCCGGGCGCGGCTACCTGCTGGTGGCGAGCGCGTCGCCCGGCCCGGACCCCGCGTCGGCCGCCGAAGCGCCGGCCGTCGCCGTCCCGCCCGATGCCGCCGTGTCGTCGCCGATCGCGCCGCTCGTCGGGCGCGACGCCGAACTCGCGCAGATCGTCGACATGCTCGAATGCACGCCGGTCGTCACGCTCGTCGGCGCGGGCGGGATCGGCAAGACGAGTCTTGCCGTGCGCGTCGCGCACCGCGTGCGTAGCCGCTCGCGCGAGCGCGTGCTGTTCGTGGAGCTGGCGCGCGCGTCGACGCGCGACGACATGCTGATCGCACTCGCCGCCGAGCTCGGCCTCGATACGCCGGGCGTACCCGCCATCGACCGCATCGCCGACGCGTTCGCGACGTCGCGCTGCCTGCTCGTGCTCGACAACGCGGAGCACATCGTCGATCTGGTGGCGAGCCTCGTCGAAACGCTGACGTCGAGCGCCGGCTCGCTGCGCGTGCTCGTGACGAGCCGCGAGCCGCTGCACATCTCGGCCGAAGCGGTGCTGCGCATGAGCCCGCTCGCGGTGCCCGACGGCGACGCGTCCGCCGACGAAATCGTCCGCTGTTCGGCCGTCGAGCTGTTCCTGGAGCGCGTGCGCGCGGCCGCGCCGGATTGCACTGTCGACGAAGCCGGCATGCGGCTGATCGGCGACATCTGCCGGCGCCTCGACGGGCTGCCGCTTGCCATCGAACTGGCCGCGGCGCGCGTGGCGACGCTCGGGCTCGCGGTCGTCGCGTCGCGTCTCGACGACCGGCTGAACCTGCTGACGGGCGGGCTGCGCTCGGCGCTGCCGCGTCATCAGACGCTGCGCGCGACGTTCGACTGGAGCTACGTGCTGCTCGATCGGGCCGCGCGCGCGCTGTTTCGCCGGATGGGGTGCTTCATCGGGCCGTTTTCGTTCGATGCCGCGTACGCGGTCGCCGCCGAGCCCGGCACGTCGGCCGCGGACATGATCGCGGTGCTCGGCGAGCTGGTGGCGAAATCGCTGGTGACGGTCGAGTTCCATGGCGCATCTGCGCGCTACCGGCTGACCGAATCGACGCGTGCGTACGCGCTGGAAAAACTGCACGACGAAGGCGAGTTCGAGCGCATCGTCGCGCGCCACGCGGAGTATGAGCGCGAGCGCGCGCCCGTGCGGCTCGTGGCGCCCGCCGAGGTGCCGCCTGCCGATGCGCCCGCGTCGGCCGCGGACGAACCGGCGGACGCCGCCGAGGCCGCGGGCGTGCCCGAGCCCGACCGGCTGGCGCGCGCGCTGCTGGAGCCGGCGCGGATGCGCGCGTGCACGGCGCGTGCGCGCCAGGTGCTCGACGAACTCGACACGCGCGCCGCGGGCCCCGTCGACGTCGCGCGCGAGATGCGGCTGCGGGCGGCCTGCGCGTCGGCGCTGCTGCATACCGACGGCGACGCACCGGCCGCCGCCGCGATGTGGGATCGCACGCTCGGTCTCGCCGCGCACATCGGCGACGATGCGTTCGACGCACGCGCGCTGGTCGGGCTGTGGAACACGATGCTGACGCTGTCGGACATTCACGAATCGCTGCGCTATGCGACGCGCTTCGAGCGGGCGGCCGAGCGGCGCGGCGACCGGTCGCAGCGGTTGCTGGCGAACGCGATGGTCGCGACGTCGCTGCATTACTTCGGCGAGCATGCGCAGGCGCGCGAGCGGCTGGAAGCGGCGACGGCCGAGCTCGCCGACGCAGGCGAATCGCCGTGCGCGCAGGCCGCGCTGGGCGTCGACATGGCAACGCTGGGCCGCACGATGCTGATCCGTCTTCTGTGGATGCAAGGCGAGCCCGAGCACGCGATGCGCGTCGCCGCGCAAGCGGTCGAGCATGGGCGCCGCGGCCCGTCGCCGCTCGCGCTGTGCATCGTGCTCGGTGCGGCCGCCGTGCCGATCGCGCTGCGCTACGGCGATCACGACATCACCTCCGACTATCTCGCGACGCTGCGCGCGACCGCCGACGCGCACGGTTTCGACATCTGGCGCAGTCACGCGGAATGCCTGACCGGCCAGTTCGACATCCAGGCCGGCCATCCCGGCGCCGGCCTCGCCCGGCTCGAACCCGCGCTGCGGCGCATCGAGGCGAGCGGATTCCGGCGCGTGCTCGCGCCATTGACCGTCGCGTATGCGGAGGGCCTCGTGCGGACCGGCCGCGCGGACGAGGCGCGCATCCGGCTCGATGCGACGCTCGCGCGCTGCCGCGCGCACGGCGAGCACCTGTTCGTCCCCGAGCTGCTGCGCGTGCGAGGCGTCGCGATGCTCGAGCAGGCGCGTACCGTCGGTGCGAATCTCGCGGTGGCGTACGAGGCCGACGGGCATCGTCATCTGCAGATGGCGATCCAGACCGCGAACGCGCAGGGCGCCGCGATGTGGGCGCTGCGCGGCTCGCTCGATCTCGCCGATCACCTGATCGAGCGCGGGCATACCGCGCAAGCGTCGGCGCTGGTCGCCGGGGTCGCGCGGCACTTCGATCCGCATTCGCGCGCACACGACGTGCGTCGCTTGCTGCGCGTGCAGAACTTCGTTCGTCAGGATGCGCCGGCCGCGCCATGCCTGACCCGCGCGCGGCGCGATGCCGCCGACGCGGCCCAGCAGGCGGCATGACGATGCGCGAATCCGGTACGGCAGTGCGGCCGCGCAATCGCAGCATGCGTGCCGACGCGTGCGGTGCGGCGGCTTGCCGGTGCGTGGCGGGAAGCCGCGCGTATCGTGCGGCGTCGCGTGCCGGCGCGCACGGGAGGCCCGACGGTGCTTAGAGCGACGGAACCCGCGCGTTCGGCGGACCTCGTCGTCTTCAACGGCAAGATCGCGACCCAGGACGAACAGCGCTCGTTCGTCCGCGCGCTCGCCGTGAAGGACGGGGCCATCGTCGCGACCGGCGACGATCGCGACGTGCTGCGCCATGCTCACGACGGCACGACCCGGATCGATCTGCACGGCCGTACCGTGATTCCGGGCCTGATCGACGCGCACCTGCAGGCGATCCGCGGCGGCATGAACTTCAACCTCGAGGTGCGCTGGGACGGCGTGTCGTCGCTTGCCGACGCGCTCGACCTGCTGAGCCGGCAGGTACGACGCACGCCCGCGCCGCAATGGGCGCGCGTGGCGGGCGGCTGGACCGCGCTGCAGTTCGCGGAGAAGCGCGGACCGACCGCGGCCGAGCTCAACGCGATTGCGCCCGACACGCCGGTATTCATCCAGCACCTGGGCGACTGCGCGTGGCTGAATGCGGCCGCGCTGCGTGCGCTCGGCTACGGACGCGACACGCCCGATCCGCCGGGCGGCGAACTGCGGCGCGACCGTCACGGGCGGCCGACCGGGCTGCTGCTCGCGCATGCGGACCCGGCGGTGCTGTTCGAGGCGCTCGCCCGCGCACCCATGCTCGATGCGGACGACCGGGTCAACTCGACGCGGCAGTTCATGCGCGCGCTGAACCGCGTCGGCGTGACGAGCGCGATCGACGCCGGCAGCGACGGCCTCGCGTACCCGGACGACTATGCGGCGGTCGCGACGCTCGCGCGGCGCGGCGAATTGACGACGCGCATCGCCTATGCGTTGGGCGCGCGGCACGCCGGCCGGGAACTCGACGACTTCGCGAAATGGATCGCGCTGACGGCGCCCGGCGACGGCGACGCGTTTCTGCGCGCGAACGGCGCGGGTGAGCGGCTGCTGTTCTCGGCGGTCGATCTCGGGAATTTTCTCGAGCCGCGCGTCGACCTGCCCGCGTCGATCGAGATGGAACTGGCGGCCATCGTCCGGCTGCTCGTGCACCACCGCTGGCCGTTCCGGCTGCATGCGACCTACGACGAATCGATCGGCCGCTTCCTCGACGTGTTCGAAGCGGTGGATCGCGACACGCCGTTCGACGGGCTGCGCTGGTGCTTCGATCGCTGCGAGACGATTTCGGATGCCAATATCGCGCGGGTCGCGGCGCTCGGCGGCGGCATCACCGTGCAGCCGCGCATGGCGTTCCTGGGCGAAGCGTTCATCGCGCGCCACGGTGCGGCGGCGGCCACGCGCGCGCCGCCGATCCGCGCGATGCTCGCGGCCGGGCTACAGGTCGGCGCCGGCTCGGGTGCGACGGTCGCGGCGAGCTACAACCCGTTCGTCGCGCTGTACTGGATGGTGTCGGGGCGCTCCGTCGGCGGCACCGCGCTGTATCCGGCGCGCAACCGGCTCGGCCGGATGGAGGCGCTGCGCCGCTACACGGTCGGCAGCGCGTGGTTCTCCGCGGACGAGCATCGCAAGGGCGCGCTGGTGCCCGGCCGGTACGCCGACTTCGCGGTGCTGAGCGACGACTACTTCACGGTCGACGCGCGGCGTATCCCGGCGTTGTCGTCGGTGCTGACGGTCGTCGACGGCAAGGTCGTGCACGCGGAGCAGGAATTTTCGCCGCTCGCGCCGCCGCCGCCGCCCGTCAGCCCCGCATGGTCGCCGGTCGCCGCAGGCGGCGTCGCCGATGCGGCGGGTGCCGGAGGGCGCGACGCGCCGCACGCATCGGCGGCGGGCGACGCGTGCGCGGCTGCCGGCATCGACGCGTGCCGGGCGCACGGTCACGGACGCCGCTTCGCGCGGCCGCGCTATCCGACGGCAAGTGCGGCCGCCGAACGCTGCGAAGCCTTCGGCCGCTGCTGCGTCGCGTTTTGAGCGGCGCGTGCCGGTGCGCGCCGCACGCCGCCGTGCATTGAACGATTTTCCGCCCCGGGCACGGGGCATGAAGGAGACAGGATGAATGCTGCGCACCCGCGCGCATCGGCCACCGGCGACGAAGTGGCCGGCGTTCGCATTCCGCGCACGCCCGTTACGGTGGAGGCAGCCGACGCGGCCCGCGCGTCGTTGCCCGCCGCGCTCGTCGATCACGCGGCGCGCGTGTTCGTGTTCGCGTCGCTCGCCGCGCGGCGCGCCGGCGACGCGTGCGACGCCGACGCACTGTACGTCGCCGCGATGTACGCGAACATGGGGCTGAGCCCCGCGTATTGCCGTTCGACCGGACGCTACGAGCTCGACGGCGCGGACGCCGCGCACGCGCTGCTGTTGCGGCATCGCCGGTCGCGGCGCATGCGCGACGACGTGTGGCAAGCGATCGCGCTGCATACGACGCCGGGCGTGGCCGCCCGCGCGTCGCCGCTCGCGCGCGCGTTGGCAGGTGCGGTGTCGACGGACCTGATGGCGACCGACTTCGACGCCTATACGCAGGACGAGCGCACGGCGCTGCTCGCGACTTACCCGCGCGGCAGCGGCTTTCGCGAAGCGTTCCTCGACATGGTCGCGCGCGGCGTCGAGCATCGGCCGCAGTCGACGTTCGGCACGTGGAGCGCGGACGTGCTCGAACGCGCGGATCCGGATTTTCATCGGCCGAATTTCTGCGGGCGCGTGCTGGGCGCGCGGTGGAGCGACACGTGACGGCGCCGGTCCGGCGCGCGGCGGCGGGCGTGCGACCGATTGCATCGCGCCACCGCGCGCGGACCGAGATGCGCTCGACGAGATCCGGATTCGCGATATATGCGCGCGTAGCGCATGGACCTCGCGCCGATCGATAAAGCCGGAAGCGAGACGCCGCGCAATCGAGCGTTGCGCGGCACGCAAAGGTGCCGCGCCGTGCGGGTTCAGCCGCGTTTGCCCTGCAGCGTCGGAATCTGCTCGAACAGGCCCGCGAGCCAGTCGACGAACACCTTCAGCTTGACCGGGATGTGGCGATTGGGCGGATACAGCACCGAGATCGGCTTGGGCGGCGCGTTGAAATCGGTCAGGACCTCGCGCAGCCGGCCCGACTTCAGGTAAGGCTCGACGAGGTACAGCGACGTCTTGATCAGGCCGATGCCGGCGACGCCGCACTCGATGTAGTTGTCCGCGTCGTTCACGGCCACCGTGCCGCACATCTGCACGATGCGCGGCTCGCCGTCGACGACGTAATCCCACACGCGCGGCCGCCCGGTGTCGGCCGAGATGTGGCTGACCGCCACGTGCTGCGCGAGATCGTCGACGGTCTCGGGCTCGCCGCATCGCGCGAAATACGCGGGCGATCCGCAGGTGCAGGTGGTCAGGCTGCCGATGCGCCGCGCGATCATCCCCGAATCGTCGAGCGCGCCGATGCGCACCACGCAGTCGACCCCTTCGCCGACGAGGTCGATCTGCCGGTCGGTCACGCCGAGTTCGATCATGATGCCCGGATGAGCGTCGAGAAACGCCGGCAGCGCGGGCACCACGACCTGCTTGGCCATCGCGGGCGGCAGGTTCACCTTCAGCCGGCCGCGCGGCACGTTGCGCGCCTGCGAGACCGATGCCTCCATGTCGTCGATCTCGCGCAGCACCGCGACGGAGCGTTCGTAATAAGCCTGACCGTCCTCGGTCAGCGAGATGCGGCGCGTGGTGCGGTTCAGCAGCCGGCAGCCGAGATGCTGCTCGAGTGCGCTCAGCAGCGCGGATACGCGCGGCGTGGTGAGGCCGGTCGTATCGGACGCGCGCGTGAAGCTGCCGGTTTCGACGATGCGCGTGAACACGCGCATCGAAAGCAAGGTATCCATCGTCGGAAGTTCTCCAGCCTGTCGGCATGCGGCGCCGGTGCGTGCCGGCGCCGTCCGGTCGGGTATCGGGATCGCGTAGCGGGTGCGGCGAAACCGCTATGCGTCGATGCGCTTTCTCAGTGCGTCGCCGGCGAACGGCATTTCGCGCATGCGCTGGCCCGTCGCGTCGAAGATCGCGTTGGCGAGCGCGCCGGCGGTCGGCCCCATCGACGCCTCGGCCGCGCCCAGAAACGGCGCGCCGGGGCGATTGATCAGATGGACCGTCACGTTCCGCGGCACGGCCGAGAAGCGCAGGATCGGGTAGCTGCTCCAGTCGAAGCTGCGGATCCGCTCGGTGTCGTACTTCAGTGCCTCGTACAGCGTCCAGCTCGCGGCCTGCACGATGCCGCCCTCGATCTGGTTGCGGATCCCGTCCGGCGACACGATCTGGCCCGCGTCGACGGCGGCTTCCGCGTGTTCGAGCGTCACCTGGCCGGTTTCCGGCACGACCGACACCTCGACCGCGATCGCGACGTAGGCCATCAGGTTCTTGTACTTGCCGAACGCGAAGCCGACGCCGCGGTTGCGCGCGCGCGGCGGCCTCGGCCAGCCGAAGTGCTTCGCGGCGAGCCGGATCACCTGGCTCGCGCGATGGTCTGCCATGTGACGCAGCCGGAATTCGACCGGATCGACGCCGGCCGCGCGCGCGAGTTCGTCCATGAAGCTTTCGATCGCCCAGATGTTCGTGTGCGCGCCGAGCGAGCGCATCGCGGACGTCTGCAGCGGCATCGTCGGCGAGAAGTGGTTGACGATGTGCTGGTTCGGCAGCGCATACAGCGGAATCGCGTTGCGGTCGGCGCCGCCCTCGGGCTGCAGCATCGGCGTGGACGGCGCGGGCACGAACGGCGGCTCCAGCATGCGCGCGGGCAGCAGCCGGCCGGCGTTGACGATCCGCTCGTTGTGCGAGCTGCTCCACAACGCGTAGTTCCAGTCGACGATGCGGCCGCTCGCGTCGAGCGATGCGCTGATCTCGGTCACCATCGCCGGCGTGAAGTGATCCCACGTGTGTTCCTGTTCGCGCATCCATTGCACGCGGATCGGCTTGCCGGGCATCGCGGCGGCGATCAGCGCGGCATGCGCGGCCGCGTCGTCCGCCCCGTTGTGTCCGTAACAGCCCGACCCTTCGGTGTGAATGCAGCGGATGCTTGCCTTCGGCATCGACAGCATCTCCGCGAGCGCGTCGCGCAGCGGGTAGACGCCCTGCGAGTGGGTCCAGACCGTCATCGTCCCGTTCTCGAGATGCGCGACCGAACACGACGGCCCGATCGACCCGTGCAGCAGGTAGTTCTTCAGGAACGTCGCGTTCAGCGTCTTCACGGCCGGCGCGGTGGCCGCGTGCGTGTTCGCGATCTCGATGCGCTGCGTCGCGATCCGCTTCAGATCCGCGTGCACGGTGCTGCGCTCGGGCAGCGCGCGGCCGGGCGACCAGCGGCAGCCGGCGGCGAGCGCGCGCTGCGCGACCACCGCTTGCCATTCGCCCTGCGCGACCACCGCGAGCATGCTGCCGTTGCGCACGATCCGCACGACGCCCGGCAGCTTCAGGATCGCGGCTTCGTCGAACGACAGCAGCTTCGCGTCGTATACCGGCGGCATCACGACGCGCGCGTGCAGCATGCCGGGCAACTGCATGTCCTGCACATAGCTGACGCCGCCCGTGACCTTGTTCGGGATGTCGACGCGCGGCAGCGACGTGCCGATCACGGCGAACGTCGCCGGGTTCTTCAGCGGCGACGTGGGCGCAGCATTGCGGTGCAGGTCGACGGTGCGAATCGCGTCGCCGTAGGTCATCGTGCGGCCGTCCGGCGCCTTGATCACCGCGTCGGCGGTCGTCAGCGTGCGCGGATCGACGCCGAAGCGTTTCGCCGCGCCCTCCACCAGCAGCGCGCGCACCTGCGCGGCCGCGTTCAGCAGCGCGGAGCCGCTGTCCGCCATCGTATGGCTGCCGGCGGTCAGGCCTTCGTCGGGCGACGCGCCGGTGTCGGCGGTCAGGAACGTGATCAGCGACGGCTGCATGTCGAGTTCCTCGGCGGCCACCTGCAGCAGCGCGGTGCGTACGCCGGTGCCGAGTTCGACCTTGCCGGTGAACACCGTGACCTTGCCGTCCGGCGCGATCTTGATCCACGCGTCGAGCAGCGGATTGGTCTTCAGGCTGCCGGCGAGCGTCTGAGTGGCTTTCGCCACATGCACGGCCGCGCCTTCTTCGGCGATCACCAGTTGCGCAGCCGCGCGCGACGCAGGCGCAAGACTGAACGCGACGAACAGCGCCCCGGAGACGATGAAGTGCCGGCGGCCTTCGTCGATGTCGTCGTGGGAATTCATCACAGCCCCTTGCTGATCGTGACGGGAGCGGAGGCGGGCTCGGGAGCCGGCAGCCCCGCGACCGAGCGCACCGCCGCGAGAATCCGCATGTGCGTGCCGCAGCGGCACAGGTTCGGTTCCATGTGCGTGCGCAGTTCCTGCTCGCTCGGCTTCGGATTGCGTTCGAGCAGCGCCTGCGCGCGCATGATCATCCCGGCGATGCAGTAGCCGCACTGCGCGGCCTGGTGCTCGATGAACGCGCGTTGCAGCGGGCCGGGATGCTCGGCGGTGCCGAGGCTCTCGATGGTGCGCACGCTGCGCGCGCCGAGCGCGGCCACCGGCATCAGGCACGAGAAGGTCGGCTTGCCGTCGACGATCACGGTACAGGCGCCGCATTGGCCGAGGCCGCAGCCGAACTTCGCGCCGTGCAGGTGCAGGTCGTTGCGCAGCGCATACAGCAGCGGCGTGGACGGATCGATGTCCAGCGTGTGCCGCACGCCGTTGACGGTGAGGGTGATCATCGTGCGGTGTCCTCTTTTCTGAGCTTCGCGGCCAGCGCGTCGACGCCCGACCATGCGGGACGATCGGTATAGGTCTCGCGCACGTATGCGGCGAGATCGGCGATCTGCGCGTCGTCGTACTGGTCGATGAACGACGGCATGTAGTTCAGCGTGTCCTCGCCGTGCCAGCCGATGCCGTTGAACATCATCTGGATCGCGTTGCGCGGCGTATCGGCGTTGACCGCCGTGCTGAACGCGAGCGTCGGCCGCTCGCCGATCGACTGCATCGGCGCGGCCGGCCCGTGGCACTGCGCGCACGACGCCTGGAACAGCGTCGCGCCGCGCTGCGCGGCCGGCGTCGTCGCGGCGCGCTCGACCGGATGCGCGGCCGCCCGCGCGTCCGCCGGTTTCTGGATCGACAGGATGTACGCGGCGATCGCCTCGACGTCCTCCACCGGCACCGTCGCGAGATCGCGCGTGACCGGCAGCATCGGCCCGGCCGCCGCGCCGTGCTCGCTCGCACGGCCGGTGCGCAGGTACGCGACGAGCTGCGCCTGTGTCCACGGCCGCACGGCTTGGCCGAGCGCATTGAGCGGCGGCGCTTCCCAGCCGTCGACGATGCCGCCGTCGAACGCGCGACCGCGTTGCTCGCCGCCGATCGCGTTCAGCGGCGAATGGCACGACGCGCAGTGGCCGAGCCCGTCGACGAGCATCCTGCCGCGGTTCCATTGCGCGGACTGCGCGGGGTCCGGTCGATACGCGCCTTCGCGCAGGAACAGCACGTTCCAGAACGCGACCAGCGGCCGGAAGTTCAGCGGGAATATCAGGTCGTTGGCGGGCGCCGTCGCGTGTACCGGCTCGCGCGTCATCAGGTACGCGTACGCGGCAGCGATGTCGTCGTCCGACATCCGCGTGAAATGAATGTACGGAAACGCCGGGTAAAGCGGCTGGCCGTTGCGTCCTATGCCGGTGCGCAACGCACGGGCGAATGCGTCGCGCGACCAGCGGCCGATCCCCGTTTCGGCGTCCGGCGTGATGTTGGTCGCGTAGATCGTACCGAACGGCGTCGCGAGCGGCAGCCCGCCCGCGAACGGCTTGCCGTCCTTCGCGGTGTGGCACACGACGCAGTCGCCGAGCGCGACGACGCGCGCGCCGGCGCGCACCAGCTGCGGATCGAACGAAGCGGGGGCGGGCGGATTGATCGGCGCGATCGACGGCCGCACCATGATGCCGATCGCGACCGCGACGCCCGCGATCGCGATGCCGGCCGCGCCGAACCAGAGTCGTTTGTGCTTCATGCGCGCTCCAGTCGACGCGGTGCGCGGCAAGTCATGCGATGCGCGGCGACACCGGACGATGCGTGTCGGCCGTGCGTGGCCGTCCGATGCAGCCGCGACCGTCTTGCCGCGCGGCGGTGATTGGCGACAGGGATCATGTTGTCACTCCAGGTCGATAACGGGCGCAAGCGCCGTCCTGCGCGGCAGCTCATGAACGCAGTCTACGCAGAGGCCGCGATCATTGCCTGAAGCGGCGCTGAAACGTTCTGAAAGGTGTCCTGCCCTCGACCGGCCCGGTTCGGCCGGAAGGCGCCGGCGGCGTCCACCCGCCGCCCAGCGCACGCACGAGGCTCACCGTCGCGACGGCCAGCGCCTGCCGGCTGTGAATCAGTTGGCGCCGCGCATTCAGCGCATCGCGATCGGCGTCGATCACTTCCAGGTAGCTGACGTAACCGTGCGCGTAACGGCTCAGCGACAGCCGCGCCGCGGCGTCCGTCGCGCGCGCCGCGTGGTCGTAGCGGACGATCCGCTCTTTTTGCGCGGCGATGTCGTTGAGCGCATCCTGCACGTCGCGCAGTGCACCGATCGCGGTCGCGCGATAGTTTGCGTCGGCGATCTCGGTGCCGGCCCGTGCGGCGGCCACCGCGGCATCGCGCTTGCCGCCGTCGAACAGCGTCAGCGCGACGTTCGCGCCGAGACCCCACAGCGAACTGTTGCGGTCGAGAAACGACCGCAGGTCGCGGGTGGCGAAACCGCCGTCGGCGGTCAGCGTCAGCGTCGGCAGCCACGCGGTGCGTGCGATGCCCAGTTCGAGCGATGCGGCATCGGCGCGCCGTGCCGCCGCGAATACGTCCGGGCGTTGCGCGAGCAGCGCGGACGGCAACCCTGCCGGCACATCCGGCACCTGTACGGGCACGACGCCTGTGTCGACGTCGAACGCGGTCGGCGACACGCCGGTCAGCACCGCGATCGCGTCGACGAGGTTCTCGCGCAGCCGGCGGCTCTCCGCGAGATCGGCATGCGCGGTATCGAGATCGGCCGACGCCCGCAGCCCGTCGAGATCGCTCGCCGCGCCAGCCCGCACGCGTGCGGCGATCACGTCGAGCGCGGTACGCCGCAGCCCGATCGCGCGCGTGAGTGTCACGAGATCGTCGTCGACGTAGCGCAGCGTCAGGTAGTCGACGGCCACTTCGGTCGCTACGCGCAGACGCACCGCGTCGCGGTCGGCCGCCGCCTGCAGCACGTTCTGTTCGCCGACGTCGGCGTCGCCGCGCAAGCGCCCCCATAGATCGACTTCATAGCTCGCAGCGACCGGAACCGACCAGTTGTGCATCGTGCGCTTCGGCAGCGCGTTGTCGACCGTGCCGGAGACGCGCGTGCGGCTGAACGACGGATCGACGCGCACGGTCGGCGCCAGCGCGGCATCGCGCACGCCGAGCAGCGCTTGCGCCTGGTCGACCCGCGCGGCCGCCGCGCGTAGATCGAGGTTGTGCGCGAGCGCGGCGTCGACGAGGCGGCCGAGCTGCGGATCGCCGAACCAGGCGGGCCATGCCGCGAGCGACGGCGCACGCGCATCGGTCGACGGATCGGCATGGCGGAAACGGTCGGATCCGACCGGGACGGGCGCGAGCGGCTGCGGCGCGATCGAGCATGCGGCCAGCAGGCTCGCGGCGAGCACGGCGAAGGCGCGCTTCATCGCGCTGCGCCGCCGGGTTGCAGCGTGACGACGACCGACAGCCCGGGCCGGATGCGCGGCTCCGTCGCGGCCGGGCCGTCGAGCAGGATCTTCACGGGGACGCGCTGCGTGACCTTCGTGAAATTGCCGGTTGCGTTGTCGGGCGGCAGCAGCGCGAACTGCGCGCCCGTCGCGGGCGACAGGCTGTCGATGCGGCCGGTGAACGCGTGCTGCGGCAGCGCATCGAACCGCAGTTGCACGACGTCGCCGGCGCGCACGTGCCGCAGTTGCGTCTCGCGGAAATTGGCGACGATCCACGGATGCGGCTCGACCAGCGTGAGCAGCGCTTGGCCGGGCGCGACATGTTCGCCGGTCTCGACGGTCTTCTTGCCGACGTAGCCGTCCGACGGCGCGACGACCGCCGTGTAGCCGAGTTGCAGCAGTGCGTCGTGCAATTCGGCATCGTTCTGGCTCGACGCGGCGTCGGCGGCCTGGGCGGCGGCGATCGCGCTGCGCCGTTGCGCGTCGGCCGCCGCGACGCGCGCGCGGGCGGACTTGCGGGCGGCATCGGCCGCATCGAATTCCTGCTTCGACAGGCCGCGCGGCGTCTCGCGGGTCAGTTCGCGTGCACGCGCGTAATCGAGTTCGGCCTTTTCGGCATCGGCGTGCGCCGACACGAGCGCTGCGTCCGCCTGTTCGATCTGCGCGCGGGCGCGGCTCGCGTCGGCATGCGCCTGCGCGACGCGTGCGCGCTGCGCCGCGACGCGCACGTCGAAGTCGCGCCGGTCGATCTGCACGAGTGCGTCGCCCGCGTGCACGAACTGGTTGTCGTCGACGAGCACGCGCTCGACCGTGCCGGCGACGCGCGGCGAGATCACGTGCAGGTGGCCGGTCACGTATGCGTCGTCGGTGCCGCGATCGCGTGCGTCGAACGCGTACACGAGCAGCGCGACGAGCAGCAGCGCGATCGCGGCGATCGCGACGATGGCCGGCCGTCGGGAACGCGCGGATGCAGCGGGCGACGGCGTGGGGGAGGGTGGGGTCATGATCGGCAAACTCCATCGTACGGGCAGGATTCGACGCACCGCGTTATGCTTGCGCCAGCTTGACAGGCGGGAGCCGCTCGACGATGAACACGACGTTCGCCACCGGCAGTGCCGTGCCGGCGCCGGCCGCAGGCCCGGCCTCCGACATCCCGACGTTTCGGTCGATCGCCGCGATCGCGGCAGTGCTGCTCGGCGCGATCGTCGCGACGCTGACGTCGCGCATCACGTCGCTCGGGCTGGCCGACGTGCGCGGCGCGCTCGGCGTCGGCGTCGACGAGGGCGCGTGGATCAACACCGCGTTTACCGCGTCGCAGATGTTCGTCGGGCCGCTCGCGATCGCGGCGGCCTTCATGTTCGGCACGCGCCGCGTGCTGGTGGCGGGCGCCGTGGTGTTTCTCGGCGCGGAAAGCGTGCTGCCGCTCTGCACGCAATTCGGCGCGTTCATCGTGTGCCAGGCGATCGCGGGGCTCGCCTCCGGCGTGTTCGTGCCGTTGACGGTCGGCTTCGTCGTGCGCACGCTGCCCCCGCGGCTGATTCCGTTCGGCATCGCCGCGTATGCGATGAATCTGGAGATGTCGCTGAACCTGTCGGCCACGCTCGAAGGCTGGTACAGCGAACACCTGAGCTGGCGCTGGCTGTTCTGGCAGAACGCGGTGCTGACCGTGCCGTTCATCGCGTGCCTGATGCTGTCGCTCGCCGACGAGCCGATCAAGCGCTTCGCGTCCGGCATCGACGCGCGTGGGATGCTGCTCGGCGCGAGCGGGTTCGCGTGCCTGTGCATCGCGTTCGACCAGGGCGAGCGGCTGTTCTGGCTGCAATCGCCGCTGATCGTCGCGTTGCTGGCCGCCGGCATCCTGATGATCGCCGCGTTCCTGATCCACGAACTCGCGTCGCCGCGCGCGGGCCTCGATCTCGGCTACCTCGTGCGGCCCAACGTCGCGCTGCTGATCGTGCTCGTCGGCCTCGTGCGCTTCACCGTGCTCAACACGAGCTTCATCCCGTCGCTGTTTCTCGCCAGCACGTACGGCCTTCGGCCGTTGCAGATCGGCGATACGCTGCGCTGGATCGCAATGCCGCAACTGCTGTTCGCGCCATGCGTCGCGCTGTTGCTGCAGCGTGTCGACCCGCGCCGGCTGATCGTCGCCGGCTTCGCGATGGTGGCGATCGCGTTCGCGCTCGGGGCGCGGCTCACGCCGGTCTGGGCCGAGCCCGACTTCATTCCGTCGCAGTTGCTGCAGGCGCTCGGTCAGACGATGGCGCTCACGTCGGTCATATTCTTCTTCGGCAAGCACGTGACGGCCGAGCATGCGTTGACGTTCGGCGCGGTCGTGCAGACGACGCGCCTGCTGAGCGGACAGCTCGGCACGACGTCGATCGCGGTGATTCAGCGCATCAGGGAAGCTACCCATTCGAATCTCGTCGGTCTGCATGTGTCGCTGTCGGATCCCGAGACGCTCGAGCGGCTGCGGGCCAGCGCGGCGTCGCTGGTCGCGCACGGCGCCACGTTCGCGACGGGCAACCAGGCGGCCTATGCGCTCGTCGATCGCGCGGTGCGCGTGCAGGCGACCACGCTCGCGCTGGCCGACAACTACCGCGTGGCGATGGCGTTCGCGCTCGCCGGCGCGCTGCTCGGCATCCTGCTGCGCCCGGTGCGGGCGCCGTAAGCGCCGTATCGCGCGGCTGAAATAATCTGAAAAGTCCTGAACGACGCATCTGCCGCGACGACATGTGCGCCGCCGCGGCAGACGGCACGCTTACGCCTGCAGGAACGCGAGCAGTTCGGCGTTGATGCGATCGGCGTTCACGACGCACATTCCGTGCGAGCCACCCTCGATCACCTTCAGCACCGCGTGCTTCACGATCTTCGACGACAGCCGGGCCGAATCGTCAATCGGCACGATCTGGTCGTCGTCGCCGTGCAGCACGAGCGTCGGCACGTCGATTTTCTTCAGGTCGTCGGTGTAGTCGACTTCGGAAAATTCCTTCACGCACAGGTATTGACCGTGAATGCCGCCCATCATCCCCTGCGACCAGAAGGCGTCGATCGTGCCCTGCGACGGCTTCGCGTTCGGGCGATTGAAGCCGAAGAACGGCACGGCGAGATCCTTGTAGAACTGCGAACGGTTCTCCGCGACGTTCTTGCGGATGCCGTCGAATACGTCCATCGGCAAGCCGCCCGGATTGGTCGGCGACTTCACCATCTGCGGCGGCACCGCGCCGATCAGCACCGCCTTCGACACGCGCTTCGTGCCATGGCGGCCGATGTAGCGCGCGACTTCGCCGCCGCCGGTGGAGTGGCCGACGAGGGTGGCGTCGCGCACGTCGAGCGCGTCGAGCAGCGCGGCGAGATCGTCCGCGTACGTGTTCATGTCGTTGCCGTGCGACGGCTGGCTCGAACGGCCGTGGCCGCGGCGGTCGTGCGCGATCACGCGATAGCCGTGCTGCACGAGGAACAGCATCTGCGCATCCCAGGCGTCCGCGCACAGCGGCCAGCCGTGCGAGAACACGACCGGCCGGCCGCTGCCCCAGTCCTTGAAGTAGATCTGCGTGCCGTCCTTGGTGGTGATCGTGTTCATCGTGTGCGCTCCTGGGTGGGCTGAAGAGGTGCTGCGGGAAGGCGTGCCGGCCGCGGCCGCCATCGCGGGCAGCGCGGCTGCGGCGACGGCCGTCGCGCCGGCGAGCAGCATGTCGCGGCGGCGGGCCGACGCGACGGCATCGGTCTGTTCGGAATGCATCTGGACTCCTGAGGTATGCGGCGGCGATGCCGCACGGGATGGTGGATCGGTGGCGGCCGGCCGCGGCCATCCCGCCCGGCAGCCGTTCGGCATGCGACGCCGCGCGGCGAGGGGCGCGCGCGGACGAACGAATGCCGTCGGGAGCGTATCGCGGCGCGGGGCGCGCCGTACTGAAATTCGGCTGAATTTTCTTGAACGCCGCGGCGCCGCGAGCGGATTTTGTCGCGCTGCAGAAAAATTAAGCGCGCGACCGGGACTCTTCAGCGAACGGCGACTATCGTCAGCATCGGGTCATCGGCACACGTTGCGCACCATGCGAACGGCGCCGGCCGGCCCGCGCCGCCCGTCACTTGCCTGGATATGCCGCCATGGACGCCTTCAATCGTTGGGAGCACATGATCACGTCGCTCAGGCCGTCGCCCGCCGCGAGCCTCCGGATGATGCCGCTCGAGCGGGGGGCCGACGGCTCGCGTCGCCCGCATCGGGACGACGTGCCGACGCCCTCGAGCGGCGACGTGCGTCGCCGCTGCGCGATCGTCGCGGTCGAGCGGCAGACCGATTCGTCGATGCTGGTGTCGTGGAGCGACCCGACGCGCTGCCGCTACGACGAACAACGCTGGATCAGCGCGAAGGCGCGCGGCCGCGGGCTCGGCCGTTGCGC
This sequence comes from Burkholderia sp. MSMB1459WGS, assembly GCF_001534535.1. Classification (NCBI taxonomy): domain Bacteria; kingdom Pseudomonadati; phylum Pseudomonadota; class Betaproteobacteria; order Burkholderiales; family Burkholderiaceae; genus Burkholderia; species Burkholderia sp. MSMB1459WGS. Next base: position 24,380 of record NZ_LPMU01000082.1, on the reverse strand, counting down.
GCTCACCGGGCAGCCGATCCGGGCCGGCGACGCGATCTACAAACCGCAGTGGCGCGGCGAGAAACGCCCCGCGAACTGCCGCGAAATGATTCTCGCGGCGGCGCTCGAGCAATTCGTCGCCCGGCAGTCCCGCGCATGACGTGCGGCGCCGCACGCTTCGGCCGCGTCCGTGTACGCGGCTTCCCTACTCGAAAGGAACCCTCATGAGCACGTTCACCACCCGCGACGGCGTATCGATTCACTACAAGGACTGGGGCAGCGGCCGCCCGGTGGTGTTCATTCACGGCTGGCCGCTGAATGCCGACATGTGGGACGTGCAGATGCATCATCTCGCGTCGCACGGCCTGCGCTGCATCGCGTACGACCGGCGTGGCTTCGGGAGATCCGGTCAACCCTGGAGCGGATACGACTACGACACGCTGGCCGACGATCTCGCGACGCTGCTCGAGACGCTCGACCTGCACGACGTGACGCTCGTCGGCTTTTCGATGGGCGGCGGCGAGGTGGCGCGCTACATCGGCCGGCACGGTACGCGCCGCATCGCGAAGGCGGTGCTGATCGGCTCGGTGACGCCGCTCGTGGTGCGGCGCGACGATCATCCCGACGGCGTGGACGTCGCGGTATTCGACGGTATTCGCGCCGGCATCGTGGCCGATCGCGCGGCGTTTTTCGACGCCTTCTGGCCGCTGTTTACCGGATCGAACCGCGACGGCTCGACGGTTTCGCGCGCGGCGCTCGACTGGACGTCGTTCATGGCGCTGCAGGGCGGGATGAAGGGCACGCTCGATTGCGTCCGCGCGTTTTCCGAGACCGATTTCCGTGCCGACCTGCAACGGTTCGACGTGCCGACGCTCGTGATTCACGGCGACGACGACCAGACGGCGCCGCTCGCGCTGACGGGCGCCGCCACGGCGAAACGCGTCCCGCATGCGACGCTGAGCGTCTACGAAGGCGGCCCGCACGCGCTCTACCTGACGCACGCGGCCAGGCTGAACGACGAGCTGCTGGCGTTCGCGCAGGCCTGATCGCGCGATGCATGCCGGCGGCGGAATGGGCGTGCGCCCGCTCCGCGCGTCGAATCGCGCCGCAAAGGCAGGCAAATAAGCCGACGGATATTCGGCCGCCGCAATAGCGGGGCCGAAAATAAACCGGCCGGTCGAATCAAAACGAAAATGCGCCGTATTGCTCCGACCGAAAAACGATTCGCCTGATATATCGGAATCGTATTCATGGACGCATGCACGATTTGCACATGAAACGTGCGCGGCCCCGCCGTATTTCGGTGCATGCGAAAGGCTGCGCCGCGCCTCGCGGCGGGGTTTTTCGTCATTTCAAAAAATTCGAGTCGTTCATTCTGATAATTTGAATCATTCGACCATGCAAATACCGTAGCATTGATGCCGAACCGGCGCGCGATTTCGGTCGAGCGTCGTTGAATGTCACTCACAAGAAATTCCCATGATCCGGATTGGAACACTTCACGTTTTTCTCGACAGACGTGAAATTCGTTCGAACGGCAAGCTGCTGCGCATCGGCAGCCGCGCATTCGAAATTCTCGAGCTGTTGATTCGGGCGAACGGTGCGCTGGTATCGAAAGACGACATCATGCAGCGCGTATGGCCGCACACCGTGGTGGAGGAAAACAACCTGCAAGTGCACATCGCTTCGCTGCGCAAGGCGCTGGCCGGCGACCGGAACCTGATCGTGACGGTGCCCGGCCGCGGCTATCGGCTGGTCGTCGGGCAGGACGACGGCGACGCGCCCGTGCGGGCCTCGACGTGGCGGCCGTCCGCGGCGCCGAGCGCGTTGTTCGGCCGCGAACAGACGGTCGCCGACGTGCTGGCCGCCCTGCAGGGCGCGCGCGTCGTGACGCTGGTCGGCGCGGGCGGCATCGGCAAGACACGGGTCGCGATCGAAGCGGCGGCGCGCGCCGCCGAGCACTTTCCGGAAGGCACCGTATTCGTTTCGCTCGCCACCGTCGCGTGTCCGCGCTTCGTGCCGGACGCGCTCGCCGGCGCGTTCGGCATCACGCAGCCGACCGGGTCGCTGACGCTCGAGGCAGTGCTCGCCAGCGTCGCGCGTCGCCGGATGCTGCTCGTGCTCGACAATTGCGAGCACCTGCTCGACGCCGCCGCGCAGATCGCGAGCGCGCTCACCGACGCGGACGACGGGCTGTGCGTGCTCGCGACGAGCCGGGAATCGCTGCGCATCCACGGCGAGCGCGTGTGCCCGGTGCCACCGCTCGACGTACTCGACGAAGGCGCCGACGATCGCGAGGCGATGCGCGCGAGCGCGGTGCAATTGTTCGCAGCGCGTGCACGGGCGGCCGATCCGCGGTTTCCGCTCGATGCGCGCAGCCTGTCGTTGATGGCATCGGTCTGCCGTCGACTTGACGGCCTGCCGCTCGCGATCGAGCTGGCCGCGGCCCGTGCCGCCGTGCTCGGCATCGACGTGCTGGCCGCCCATCTCGACGATCATTTTCAGTTGCTGACCGGCGGTTTTCGCACGGCGTTGCCGCGCCATCAGACGCTGCAGGCGATGTACGACTGGAGCTATCGGTTGCTCGGCGATGCCGAGCGCCTGCTACTGCGATGGCTCGGCGTGTTTCGCGACGGCTTCTCGATCGAGGCCGTGCGCGAGGTCGTCGGCGCCAACGGGCCGGCCGGCGCCGACCTGCTCGATACGATCGCCGGCCTCGTGTCGAAGTCGCTGCTGATCCTCGAGACCGCGCACGGCGCGCCGCGCTACCGGCTGTTGACGACCACGCGAGCCTACGCGCAACAGCAGCTCGACAGTCACGGCGAGGGGCCGGCTGCCGCGCGCGCGCATGCGACCTACTTCCTCGCGTTGTTCCGGCGTGCGACCCACGGCGGCGACGAGCCGGGCGGCACGGCCCGGCTCGATGTGGTCCGGCGCGAGCTCGGCAATCTGCGCGCCGCGCTCGACTGGGCGTTTTCGGCGCAGGGCGACGCAGCGCTCGGCATCGCGCTCGCGGCCGTCGCGGTACCTTGCCTGTTCGATCTGTCGCTCGTCGACGAATGTCGCGAACGGGCGCGCGTCGCGCTCGATGCGATGCGCGACGCGGACGCGAACGCGATGTCCGGCGATGCGCGCGTGCGATTGCTGGCCGCGTATGCGGCTGCGCTCGCGCATACGGCAGGGTCGACCGAGGTCGCGCACGATGCGTGGTCGGAAGTGCACGCACTCGGACTCGACGCGGCCGAGTCCGAGCTGCCGTCGCGCGAGTCGTGACGCCGGGTTCGTGCGCGTCGGTCACGTTTCAGAACGATTCAGCCCGGTTACAGGACAGCGGCAGGCGGCACGCGTAGATTGCCTGAACGGAGGGCGCCGGCACCTCGTCGGCACGCGTGCGCGCCGGCGCCGAGCGCCCGTCGACCTCGCGCGACCCCACTGAACGCCGGCGCGGCGCAATGCCCGGCGTGCGCGTCGCCGCGCCTCCCGCTCAACCGACGAACCGCCGCATGAAACCTGACCAATCCGACCTTTCCCGTCACGCGACCGACCTCGGCCTGCTGTTCCTGCGGGTCGCCGCCAGCGTGCTGCTGCTCGTGGTGCACGGCTTGCCGAAGGTCGTCCACTACACGGCCGAAGCCGCGGCGATCGAAGACCCGTTCCATCTTGGCCGCACGCTGTCGATCCTGTTCGCGATCTTCGCGGAGGTCGTGTGCCCGATCTTCATGATCGTCGGTCTGTACGCGAGGCTGGCGGCGCTGCCGGTGATGATCGTCACGCTCGTCGCGCTGGTGTTCGTCCACCCGGACTGGCCGCTGCGCGATGCGCAATTCGCGTGGATGCTGCTGATCCTGTTCGGCACGATCGCGATCGCGGGCGCCGGCCGCTATGTGTTGCGGCTGCCGCTGCCAGGCGTCGTGCAGCGGCGCGGCTGATCGCGGCCGGCGCATCGGCGGCCCGCACGCGATGTGCCCGACGATGCCGTCCGCGCGGCGGCCTGCGTGCCGCCGCCACCACTCTTTCGCGCGCCGCGCTTGCGTTCCGCTATGTTGAATTTCTCCGATACGGCGCTCTACGGCGCGCCGATCGTGCTGGCCGACCTCGCCGCGTGGCGGCTGCTCGGGCACGATCGCCCCGTGGCTCGCGCCATCCGTCGCTGTGCGGCGTTCGCCGCGCTGAGCGCCGTGCTGTTCGCGACCGGCGTCAGCCCGCTCGTCGTTCCCGCGTCGCTTGGCGGGCTCGATCGGATCGTGGTGCAGGCCATCTGCATCGCATGGTGGCTCCAGTGCGCGATCGTGTTCAGCCTGCTGATCAATCATCTGCTGCTGCCGCGTGCGTGGCGCAGCCAGCGGCTCTTTCACGACATCGCGGAAGGCATCGTATTCGGCGCGGCCGCGGTGGCCGCGCTGGGCTACGTGCTCGGCCTGCCGTTGAGCGGCCTCGTCGCGACGTCCGGCGCCGTCGCGGTGATCCTCGGGCTTGCGCTCCAGAACACGCTGAACGACGTGTTCTCCGGGCTCGTGCTGAATACCACGCAACCGTTCCGGCTCGACGATACGGTCTCGATCGGCGAGCTCGAAGGGCGGATCGTCGAGAGCAACTGGCGCGCGACGAAGCTGATCGACAGTCTCGGCAATCTGGTCGTCGTGCCGAACAGCACCGCGGCGCGCGCCACCATCGTGAACCTCAGCGAGCCGGCCGGCCTGCACGGCGTCACGCTCGCGCTCGACCTCGATCCTGCGGTGCGGCCGGCCGTCGCCGTCGGCGCGCTGGAGCGGGCCGCGGCGAGTTCGCTCGACGTGCTCGCACGCCCTGCGCCGATCGCCGTCGTGAAGGCTTTCCGCGCGAACGCGATCCAGTACGAACTCGTCTGTTACGTCGACGCGCTGCAGAAGAAGACGACCGTGCGCAATGCGCTCTACGATCTCGCGCATCGGCATCTGGCCGCGGCAGGCGTCGCGTGGCGGCCGCTCGCGGGCGCTGCGTCGGCGTCGGCATCGTCATCGACATCGCCAGGGCATCCGGTATCGCGTCGGCTGTTGCTGTTGCGTGCGGTCGAATTGTTTGCGTGCGTCGACGACGACGATCTGGCCGTGCTGGCCGATGCGCTTGTCGCGCGTTCGTTCGGCAAGGGCGACGTGATCTATGCGTCGGATTCGGAGTCACGCGTGCTGACGATCGTCGAATCGGGCGTCGCGGCGGTGTTCGTGCCGGGCGCGTCGGGCGACGTCGAAGTCCGGCGGATGGCGCCGGGCGATGCGATCGGGCAGTCGGTCGTGCTCGCCGGCACGCGGCTTCACGCGACCGTCCGCGCGATGACGGCCATGACCGTGCATCAGCTTCGCAGCGAGGATCTGTCGGCGCTGATCGGCAGGAAGCCGGCGCTCGGCAGGCTGATGTGCGAGTCGCTCACCGACCATATCGCGACCGAGGAACGGATGATGATTCCGCCGGTCGAGAAGGCGCACGCGGGGTTCAGCCTGATCGGCTGGCTCGAGAAGGAAATGAAGCGGCTGCACGATTCGCTCGGCTGACGCCGGGCCGGATCGCGAGCGGCCGCCGGCGGCCCGGCGACCCGTGAACGGGCGCGTCAGTCCGGCGTCGTGAAGCGCTCGACGAGATCGGGCTGGTCGAGCTGCTCGACCCACCAGTGCAGCGCGCGGCCCGCTTCGTCGCCGCGCCACGCGAGATAGCAGTGCGTGGTGTCGCGCATGCCCGTCACCTGGCGCGCGACGAGCTTGCCGTCGGCGATCGCGCGCGCCGCGATGCATTCCGGCAGCGTGCCGACCGCGAGCCCTTCGCATTGCGCTTCCAGTTTCGCGGCCAGCGTCGGGACCGCGAGGGTCGGCTGGCCCGCATCGATCGCGACCGACTGCGGCTGCAATTCGCGCGACGTATCGCTGATCACCGCGCCGCGATACTGGACGACCGACGTCATCGCCAGCGGTTCGGGCAGCGACGCGAGCGGATGGGACGGCGCGACCGCGAACACGTGTTTGAGCGAACCGATCGGCCGCGCGACGATGCCCGGCAATTCCGGCGGTTCGCCCGCCGCGCCGACGACGAGATCCGCCCGACGCGAAATCAGCGCATCCCACGCGCCGCCGAGCACTTCGGTGGACAGCCGCAGCCGCGTATCCATCCCGAGCGCGTAGAACCGGTGCACGTACGGCCAAAGCGCGTCGAACGGCAGGATTTCGTCGATGCAGACGCGGACTTCCGTTTCCCAGCCCTGTTGTGCCCGCAGCGCCTTCATTTCGAGTTGCTCGGCCGCGCGCAACAGGCGCCGGCCTTCCTCGACGACGATGCGCCCTGCATGCGTGAGCTTCGCGCGCCGTCCGCTGCGGTCGAACAGCGCCACGCCGAGATCGCTTTCGAGTTTCTGCACCAGGTAGGTCAGCGCCGAGGGGACGCGATGCAGCAGTTCCGCTGCTTCGGCAAAGGTTCCGGTGCGGTCGATCGCGTCCAGGGCTTCGAGCGCTTCGAATGACAGCTTCATCGCGAATTCCGGTAGAGGTGGCTGGCGCATCATACCAGTGCCGGTACGGCGCGGGCTCCAGCGTGCAAGTCCGTCGCGATGTGTACGGCGTTCAAGCGTAGAAGTCGATCAGCGTGTCGAGATTGCGTTGCGCGCGCTGCTCGAGCGGCGCGAATTCCGCCGATCGAAACAGCGGGGCCTGCCCGCGCAGATGTTCGAGCGCCTGCCTGCGACCGGCTCGGAAGCTTGCCGACGGCGCATCGGGATCCTGCGCCCACTCGCGTGCAATCGCGCGGTCGTACTCGCGAAGCCGCTCGGGCGCGGCCGCGAGGATCGCGAGATCGGCGTCGAGAAAAATCCGCCCCGCGCGCTGCAATGCCGGATCGGCGGCGAACGTTTCAGGCAGCCGGTGCGACTGCGTCGCGAGGACGAGATCGGATGCAACGGACACGTGCGATGCGTGCGCATGCAACCACGACGCGGTACAGTGCGTGTTGGTGACCTGCGCGAGCCATTGCGCGCTGCGCGCTTCGTTGCTTGCGTAGTCTGGCAGCGTCGTCGCGTAGACGACATCGTGGGCCCAGACCGCAAGCTCGATGGCCGGCCATAGGGGTTGCGCGCGATACGGCGCGAGGTGCGCGAACAGTTCCGCCAGATGCGCGAGCGTGTGATAGAAGCGCTGCGGCTGGCCATAGGCGCGTGCGACGAGCGGCCACACGGTCGCAGTGCCGAAGCAGGCGTCGCAGGCGGCGCGCAGCGTGCGCTCGATATCGGGGGCGATGGCATTCATGGCGGCGCTCGGCTCGGGCGGACGATGCGCGCAGCATAGCAAACGCGGCGGCGTGCAGGCACGCAACTTGCGCGCGGGCACGGACCGCACCCCTTCGGAGGCTTCCATGAAACGAATCTGGCCGCGACGATCGATGCTCGCGATAGGTGTGCTCGCAACAGTCGGGCTGCATGCAGCCGTCGCATCGGCGGCGCCCGACGTCTCGATCGGCCATGCGAATTACGGGACGACCGCGTCCGGGCAGCCGGTGAGCCAGTACACGCTCGCGAACCGGCACGGCGTGACGCTGAAAGTCATCACGTATGGCGGCATCGTGACCGCACTCGAGGTGCCGGACCGCACCGGCCGCGTGGCCGACATCGTGCTCGGCTTCGATTCGCTGCACGATTACGAAGCGCGCAACGGCAACATCCATTTCGGCGCGCTGATCGGCCGGTATGCGAATCGCATCGCGGGCGGGCGTTTCACGCTCGACGGCAAAACCTGGAAGCTGCCGGTCAACGACGGGCCGAACACGCTGCACGGCGGCCCCGACAGTTTCGACGCGAAGGTATGGACGGTCGCCGGCACGCACAGCGACGCGACCGGTGCGAGCGTCACGCTGCGCTACGTGAGCCCCGACGGCGAGAACGGCTTCCCCGGCACGTTGACGACGGACGTGACCTACACGCTGACCCGCGACGATCAGGTCCGCATCGATTACCGTGCAACGACCGACCGGGACACGGTCGTCAACCTGACGAACCACAGCTACTTCAATCTGGCGGGGCAGGCCGGCGGCAGCGTCGAGCGGCAATTGATCGAGATCGCCGCATCGCGCTTCACGCCGACCGACGACACGTCGATTCCGACCGGGCAACTGGCGAGCGTCGCGGGCACGCCGATGGATCTGCGCCAGTTGACGCCGATCGGCGCGCATCTGCGCGATGCGTATCCGCAGCTCGCGCTCGCGCATGGCTACGACCAGAACTGGGTGCTGGACCAGGGTGGCCAGTCGGCGCCGGCGTTTGCCGCGCGCGCTTACGACCCGGCGTCGGGGCGTTTTCTCGAGTTGTACACGACGCAGCCGGGGCTGCAGTTCTACACGGCCAACGGGTTGAGCGGCAGCGTCGCGGGCAAGGGCGGAACGGTCTACCGGCAAACCGATGCGTTCGCGCTGGAAGCCGAGCATTTTCCCGATTCGCCGAATCGTCCGGCCTTCCCGTCGACGGTGCTCAAGCCGGGCGAGACGCTGCACGAAGTGACGGTGTGGCGGGTGGGTGCGCGATGAGCGTGTGGGTCGCGGCCGCGTTCCGGCGCGTCAATGCGACGACACGAACACCGCATCGTCGAACGCTTCGGGAATCGCGAAGCTCGCGCGCATGCGCTGCGTCTCCTTCGCCGGCGTCAAGCCGAACAGGCGCTTGAATTCGCGGCTGAACTGCGACGGGCTCGTGTAGCCGACCGCGTAGCCGGCCGCCTCCGCCGTCAGGTCCTGGCGCACCATCAATAATCGCGCCTGATGCAGGCGCGTCGACTTCAGGTACTGCATCGGCGACACCTGCGTGATCGCCTTGAAATGGCTGTGAAAGCTCGGCACACTCATGCCGGCCGCGTCGGCCAGTTGCGACACGTCGAGCGGCCGCGCGTAGTCGGTGTGGATCACGCGCAATGCGCGCCCGATCCGGCCGAACTGCCCGCGCATCGCCAGTGCGCTGCGCATCGCATCGCCCTGCGCGCCGGTCAGCACGCGGAAATACAGCTCGCGAAGCAGCGCCGGGCCGAGCACCGCGGCGTCGAGCGGCCGCTGCATCGCCTCGACGAAACGCAGCACGGACGCGTACATCGCTTCATCCATCGGCGTCGACATCATACTCTTCGGTGCCTGCACGGGTCGTGCGAGGCCGGCGCGATCGATCTGCGCGGCGAGTTCGGCGGCCAGCGTGAAATCGAGGTGCAGGTACAGCGCGAGCAGCGGGCGCTCGGGCGTGGCGTCGGTTTCCATGCTGAACGGGACGGGTACGGAGACGGCCAGGTAATGGTGCTCGTCGTACAGATAGCGCTCGCCGCCGAAGTAGCCGCGCTTCGATCCCTGGCACACGATCACGATGCCCGGGTCGTACAGCACCGGCGTGCGCGACAGCGCGCGGTTCGAGCGCAGGATGCGCACGCTCGGCAGCGCCGTCAGGTTGTAGCCTTCGTCGGGCGCGAGCGCGCGCAGCAGCGTCACCAGGCGCTTCCGGTCGCGCGGGGACAGCGCCGGAGATCGGGCGGAGATGGGCGAGGTGCTCATAGTTTTGTGCAAGAAAATCAGCGGAATCGGGCTTATTCTGCGCAGTGCGTCAGACTAGTATGCATGCTTCGATCGACATTCGGGAGAAGCTCACATGGCATCCGGCAACATCATGCTCATTACCGGCGTCAGCAGCGGTTTCGGTCGCGCGCTCGCCCGGGAGGCGCTGGCCGCCGGCCACACGGTGGTCGGTACGGTGCGCAGCGCGCAGGCGGCGCGCGATTTCGAGGCGCTGTCCGCGCAGGCGGCCGTCGCGCGCGTGCTCGACGTGACCGACTTCGACCGCATCGACGGCGTCGTCGCGGACATCGAGGCGAACGTCGGGCCCATCGACGCGCTGGTGAACAACGCGGGTTACGGGCACGAAGGGATCATGGAGGAGGCGCCGCTCGACGAGATGCGCCGGCAGTTCGACGTGAACGTGTTCGGCGCGGTCGCGATGATGAAGGCCGTCGTGCCGTTCATGCGCGCGCGCCGGCGCGGCCGCATCCTGAACATCACGTCGATGGGCGGGCACATCACGATGCCGGGCATCGCGTACTACTGCGGCAGCAAGTTCGCGCTGGAAGGCATTTCCGAAACCCTCGGCAAGGAGCTCGAACCGTTCGGCATCGCGGTGACGGCCGTGGCGCCGGGTTCGTTCCGCACCGACTGGGCCGGCCGCTCGATGGTGCGCACGCCGCGCTCGATTGCCGACTACGATGCGCTGTTCGATCCGATCCGCCGCGCGCGCGAGGAGAAAAGCGGCAAGCAGCCGGGCGACCCCGCGAAGGCCGCGCGGGCGATGCTCGCCGTGATCGCGGCGGACCGTCCGCCCGCGCATCTGCTGCTCGGCAGCGATGCGCTGCGGCTCGTGCGGAGCAAACTGTCGGCGCTGGACGACGAAATCCGCGCGTGGGAAGCCGTGACGGTGTCGACGGACGGCTGACGCGCGCGGCATCGTTCATTTCCTGCCGGTGGATGATCGGCCGTCGCTGCGCGCGATGGCGTCGAGGTTTCACAATAATGGCCGATAATGGCAACCGGCCCGCTCGCCACGTTCATCCACCTCACCGGAGCATCGCGATGCCATACGTCACCACGAAGGACAACGTCGATATTTTCTACAAGGATTGGGGTCCGAAAGATGCACAGCCCGTCATGTTCCACCACGGCTGGCCGCTGTCCAGCGACGACTGGGATGCGCAGCTGCTGTTCTTCGTCCAGAACGGCTATCGCGTGATCGCGCACGACCGGCGCGGCCATGGCCGCTCGGCGCAGGTCTGGGATGGTCACGACATGGATCATTACGCGGCGGATGCGTTCGCGGTGGTCGAAGCGCTCGACCTGCGCAATGCGGTGCATATCGGGCACTCGACGGGCGGCGGGGAAGTGGCGCGCTACGTCGCGAAGCACGGCGAGCCGGCCGGCCGCGTCGCGAAGGCGGTGCTGGTCAGCGCGGTGCCGCCGCTGATGCTCAAGACCGACTCCAACCCCGAGGGCTTGCCGCTCGAGGTGTTCGACGGCTTCCGCAAAGCGCTCGCCGACAATCGCGCGCAGTTCTTCCTCGACGTGCCGAGCGGCCCGTTCTACGGGTTCAACCGCGAGGGCGCGACCGTGCACCAGGGCGTGATCCGCAACTGGTGGCGGCAGGGGATGGCAGGCAGCGCGAAGGCGCATTACGACGGCATCAAGGCGTTTTCGGAAACGGACCAGACCGACGACCTGAAGTCGATCTCCGTCCCGACGCTCGTGCTGCATGGCGAAGACGACCAGATCGTGCCGATCGCGGACTCCGCGCTGAAGTCGGTCAAGCTGCTGAAGAACGGCACGCTGAAGACCTATCCGGGCTATTCGCACGGGATGCTGACGGTCAACGCGGACGTGCTCAACGCCGACCTGCTCGCGTTCGTGCGGGCATGACGGTGTCGGCGCCAGCCCGCTGCGGCGGGCGGCGCCGCGATCGAAGGGAGGCGATCCGGCCGCGTGGGAAAGGGCGGATCGCCCGCCGGGTGCTTCACCCCAAATCGACGAAGCGCACGCCCGGATGCGCGAGGCGCGGCAGCCGGCTGCTCGGCAGCAAGATCGCGAGCGCCGCGTAGCGCATCGTCGATCGGCGTGACGCTTCGTTTGCGTCGCGCTGGCGCCCGCTAGCCATTGCGCAGGAACACGACGTAGCCGCGGAACCACGGATTCGACGCGAGATACGGCGGCGCGTCCCACTCGCCGCCCTGGATCACGCCGATGCGAAACGGCAGTTGCAGCCGCGCGACGCGCGGCAGATAGGCCGCATAGTCGGGAATCGTGCTGCGGCCCTGGTAGGTCTGCACGACCACTTCGTCGACGATCCCCTTGAGCCGGTTGACCTGGTCGGTATCGATGCGGCTGCTCCAGTCGAGCAGCCCCGTGATGCTCAGCCGGCAATCGGCGGGCAAGGTCTCGCGCAGCGTGCGCAGGAACGCGAGGTAATCCTGCAGGTGGCGCGTACCGGCATCGAAGTCGATCTGGATGCCGGCGATCGTGCGGCCCGACGCACGCCAGCGTGCGAGCTGCGCGAGCATGATCTGCGTGACGCGCGGCGTCCAGCGCAGCGTATGCGCGCGATAGACGAGCCACACGTGCGCGTCGGGCGCGGGCGGCAGCGCGACGCCCTGCGCGATCACGCGCACCTGCGACTCGTCCCGCGGCGACGCCTCGATCTGACCTTGCAGCACGTAGACGGCGCGCGCGCTGCGCACGACCGTCTGCGGCTTCACGCCCGCCCACAGCCAGAACGCGTCGTACCGTGCGGCGTCGACGGTGCCGGCCAGCGCACCGCGCGCGGCCAGCAGCAGCGCGATGCACGCGATGCGTTTCATGCGGCGCTTACCAGTAGTAGCGAAGCTTCCGCGCCCACGGGCTGCCCGCATAGGCGGTCTTCAGCGTGTCGAACCAGCGCTTGCGCGTGCTCTTCGACACTTCCTTGCCGCCGCACTCGTTGGAGCCGCTCGGCTCGTAGCACTTGATCGCGCGATAGAACGCGTACGCGCGGTCGTTCGGGTCCGCCTGCGTATCCGCCATCACCGTCACGTAGCTCGACATCCGCTCGTACGGCTTGCCCGCGAACTGCGACGGCGCGTCGCCGAGCGTCGGCGGCACGCGCGTGGCGGCCGTGCTCGACGCATTGCGGACCCACGACGGCACCGGATCGATTTCGAGGCCGGGCACCGGCGGATGAAGCCGCACGAAATCGGCCAGGCAGTTCAGCCCTTTCGGATCGGCGGGATTCTGCTGCAGCGTCGCGGCGATGTCGCGCGCCGAGGGGCACGTGTAGCCGTCTGCGTTTTTCGCACCGGCCGCGACGAACGGCTTCAACGGATCGGCGGACGTGCCGGACACCAGCGCCGTGTCGGCGATGAAATCCGCGTAGTGCGAACGCGTGAGCTCCTTGTACAGCAGCGTGTACAGCGCGGTGTCGCGCAGCGCGCTGCCGGTCGCGCGATTCCGCGCCTGCGCGCGCAGCAGGTCGGCATTGGCCGCGCGCTGCAGCAGCACCGCGCGGATCGCGGCGTTCTGCACGGGCGAATCGTCGGCGAATGCGTCGTTGACGAGCCCGGCCTGCTCCAGGTTGATCGCGAGCGCGAGTTCCAGCATTTCGCGCTGGAAGCGGAATGTCGCGAGCGGGATCAGGTCGCGCCACAACTGGCGGGCCTTGTCGTTCTGGCCGCTATCCTCCAGCGCGAACCCGCGCAGCGCCTGCTGGCTCAGCCCGAAGTAGTCGAGCGGCGCGGCGGGCGTTTGCGGCAGCAGGTCGAGGGCGGCATCCGGCTTGTGCCCGATCTGCACGTACCACGTTGCGAGCAGGTAGTCGTACAGCGCGGGTGCGTTCGCGAAGCGCGGCTTCTGCGCCTGCAGCTCGTCGAGCGTCATCGGCTTGCGGCTCGGATCGCTGCTGTCCGACGCACGCATGCGCAGCAGGTCGACGGTGGCGAGCACGGTCGGCGACTGGATCTGGCTCGCGTCGAATGCCGAGCCGAACAGCAGCTTGCTGTCGAATTCGTTCGCCAGCTGCATCAGCGGCACGTTCGACGTCGCCGGCGACCAGCGCGCGAGCGCACGGCCGTACAGGTCGGCCTGCTGCGTGACGTTGCCGTCGAGCCACGCGACACGCCGCAACAGCCCGCTCGCGGACACCGCGTAGCGCCCCTTCGGATACACCTTCAGATAGGTCCGGAACACCGTGTTCGCCGCGTCGAGCGACACCTTCGACACGCGCGCGCGCGTCGGCGTCGGGCTGTCGTTGTCGAATACGTTGGCCTGCGCCGCGTTTAACTGCGCGCGCCCGGCCATGTAGAGGCCGGTTTCCTTCAGCCACGGGTCCGCGCTGTGCGACGCGTTCGCGAAGGCGCGGGTCGCGGTGAGGAAGTCGGCGCGGTAGAACGCGTTCGTGCCGTCGAGGTACGCGGCGAACTGCTGGCCGAGCGGCAACTTGACCGGCGGCTTCGTCCACGCGGCGCTCGCGCCGCCCGCGGCACAGGTCTTCTGCGCGATGTCGGCGCGTGCCGCGCGCAGGCGCGCTGCTTCGTCGGCGGGCAGGCCGCCGGCGCCGGCCAGTGCGTCGTTGAACGCTTCCGCGCCCGCGCTCATGCTGCGGCAGATGCTGCCTTCGCCGTCCGCGTACCGGTTCGACGACGCATCCGTATCTGCTGCGCCGCGGGTCTGGTCGGGCTCCTTCTGGCCGATATAGATCCATCCGGAGAAATCCATCGGGAACGGCACGACGATCCGGTCGACCCGCTCTTTCGCCGGGATGGTCTTCGGGTCCGGAAACACCTGCGCGACCTTGCCGCTGTCGACCATCATCAGCATCGCGTTGATGCGCGTGTCGTTGGCGGGCGTCAGCATCGGCACGTTGCCGCATGAGTATGAAGTTTGCCGGAGCGTGTTCGGCACGTAGCAGCCATCGTCTCCACTGGCATGGGCGGCCGGCATCCAGAGCAGGCCGGCCGCCAGCGCGGCGAACAGGTTTCGGTGCAGCATCGGGTTTCTTCGCATTTTTCTTGTGTCGGGTAGGGGCCGCGACGGCCGGTTCTCTCAGGGGGCGCGGTCGGCCCCGGCGCGTATCGTACCTGACGAGGCGTGATGGCTCACGCGATGAATGCTGCCGTTCGAGGTGCTCGCCAACTGGGCCGGCGTGCGTGAGCGTCCCGCGGCGACCGCGCTCGCGCATCACGCGCACACGCTGGTGGCGATGCCTCCGTCGTCCATCTCGTCGAGCGCGGCCCGCAAGTCGTCGATGGCCACCATCAGCTCGCGGACCTGCCGCAACGACGGATATTGATGCAGCACGGCTTGCCACTGCGGCAGGGTCAGCAGCGCGTGCCAGATGACGCCGAGGCCGTCCGGATCGGCATCCGGTTGCCGCGCGAGCGCGCTCGCGTATTCGAGGCTGGCCTGTGCCGACAGCAACTGCATTCGGCTCGCGGCGCCCAGCAGGCGCGGTGTCGCGTCCGCGGACGCGTCGCAGCAATACAGCACCTCGCGTGGCAGCGCCGTTTCGTCGGTCGTCAACGCGTGCAGCGATGCGCCATGCACGCGCACCGTGCCCTGGTGCGTCTCGAATGCATAGACCGTGTCGGGCGCTGCCTGCGCGAGCAGGTTCAGGCCGCGCAGCAGCCGCGGCAGGTCGGTGGTCGCGGCATCCGCGGATGCCTTCGCTTCGACGAGAAAGCGCACGTTCCACGCGAGCGCCGGGTCGCCGCCGCGCGCGCGTTCGAGCAGGATCGCGTCCCATTCGGTTTTCGCGCGGTCGTGCCGGCCCGGGATCGACGACGGCACGCGCATCGACGTGACCACGCGGTAGGTGCGCTGCTCGTCCACCGCGTCGAGCCTGCGCGCCAGCGCGTCGAGCGCCTGCGCGGCCAGCGCTTCGACGGCTGCGCCGCGCTGCTGGGATGCCGCGCCTTGCGCGACGGCGGCCGTGCTGCCGACGAGCGGGCCTTGACGGACCCACAGTGCGCGGTAGCGACGCACGTCTTCGTCCGCGGCCAGCGCATCGAGTCGCAGCGTGCGTTCGAGCGCGGGGCTGTCCTTGAGTTTGACGATGTCCTGCTCGAATGCCGCGTCGGTCGCCATCTCGGGCAGCGCGAGCAATTGCGCGAGTGCGGCACGCAGCTCGGCCCACGCCGCCGAGGTCGCGGCCGCATGCAGGCGCGCGAGGCCGTCGCGTTGCCAGGCCTGCGCGCTGCGCTCGAGCTTGGCCGGGTGCGCGATCGCATTGACGGCCGCGTGGAGCGCGCGCCGGTCCTGCTCGGCGTGCGCGGACAACGACGCGTATTCGCGTACGTTCGGCGCATCGTGGCGCAGCACCGATGCCTGAAACGACGGATCGCCGGATGACGGATCCATCGCATCGCGGATCATCCGTGCGAGCGCATCGATGAAGCGCTGCCGCAGGTCCGCGCCGGGCGCGTGGCCGTCCGCCTGCATCCTGCGCGCTTCCTCGATCACGACCGCCAGCGCGGTGGCCGGGTTCGTCGCGTCGGTCAGCGACGACGCGCGGTCGAGCGGCGGCAGCCGATAACGGCGCGCGACGGTGCGCAGGGTGGCATCGAGCAGGGCGGGCAGCGGTGTCAGCGACATGGCGGATCGGGCGTGAAAGCGACGTGACCCGTCACGCGGTCAACGTCACCGACAGGCTGCCGAGCTCGCCGAAGCGGACCGTCAGCGCATCGCCGAGCGGCACCTCGATCGCACCCGCGTACGAGCCGGTCGTCACGATCTGGCCGGCGCGCACCGCATCGCCGCGCGACGCGAGGAAGTTGACGAGCCACACCAGCGGCTTCAGCGGATCGCCGTCCGGATGGAGGCCGTCGATCGTCCGGTTCAGCGCGCCTTCGAACGACAGCGCCAGCGTCGCGAGCGGCGCGTTCAAGCCGTCGGGCACGGCCGGGCCGACGCACAATCCCTGGTTGAATTGCCCGTCGGCCAGCAGCTCGAACTTCGACGCGCGCGCCGGCTCCGCATAGCGGCAGCCGAGTATCTCGAGCACGACGCGCACTTCCCGGATCGCCGCCCGCACGTCGCCTTCGGCGTACGGTTGCTCGCGCGCGGGCAGGTCGCGGTCGAGCACGAACGCGATTTCCGGTTCGATCCGCACGATCGGCCCGCCGACGACGCGGTACGGTGCATCGGCTTCGCGGATCGTCGACGCGAAGATCGGCGCGAGGATCACGCGATCGGGCGGCGGCGGCGCGCATTTCCATCCGCCGACGGGTTCGCCGAGCAGAACGGCCACGCGCTGCTGGATCGCGAGCGCGGTGTCGATGTCGTCGGGGCGCAGTGCATCGGGCAACAGCGGGCCGGGCGCGCCGGCATGGCGGGCGGCGACGAGATGCTGGGCGGCGCCGTCCACGCGTTCGGTAGTCGTTGTCATGTCGGTTGAGCGAGTCGAAAGTGGGGCCGGAAAAAAGGGCCGGACGAAAGTCGCACATTCGATGATAGCGCCTTCGGCGCGATGGCCGCTCGATAGCGCGTCGGCGCACGCATGGCCGGCCCGGTTCGCGGCCTGGCCGGCAACGCAAGCTACTCCCTTCCCGTCGCGCCGTTTCGCCGCATGCGCGGTCGCCGCCGGACTTGATCGCCGTCAATATTCGAACCCGCCGTCGGGCGATGATGGAGACATGGCCGGGCGCGACGGCGCGCGCGGCAACTCACCCCAGCGAGGTTCGCATGTACGAGAAGATCATGGTGGCCGTCGACGGCAGCGCTTCGTCGAAGCGGGCGCTGGCCGAGGCCGTGAAGGTGGCGCTGGCGGGCGATACGCACGTCAGCGTCGTGTACGTGGTCGACAAGTCGGCGCTGTTCACGTATGCCGGCCGTCTCGATCCGCACGCGCTCGTCGAGGAAATTCGCGACGACGGGCGCAAGGTGCTGCGCGAAGCCGAACGGATCGTCGCGCTGGCCGGCGCGAAAGGCGAAGCCGAACTCGTCGAGACCGAGAGCATCGGCGAGGACGTCGCGGAACGCCTGCAACGTTACGTGAAGGAGCGCGGGATCGATCTCGCGGTGGTCGGCACGCACGGGCGGCGCGGCATCCGGCGCGTGCTGCTCGGCAGCGTCGCCGAGCGTTTCGTGCGCGGCTCGAAGTGCCCGGTGCTGTTGATTCGTGGCGACGACGCCGACGAGCCGGTCGCCGCGGCCGCGGCATGACGCGGCGCGCACGATGATACGCCGCCAGTACCGGATCGTCGTCGCGGCGATCGCCGTGTTCGTGTCGCTCGCCGGCATGATGGCCGTCGTGACGGGCCTGCTGTTCGATGCGACGACGGCGCTGCGCGGCGGCGCCGTTGCGTTGATCGTCGGCGTGGCCGGCTTCGTCGTGATGCTGAACCCGGGGCCGAAAGACGAGGCGTGACCCGCATGGAGGAGGGGGGCGCACGTCCGGCCTCGGTTTTGCGACGACCGGCGACAGCCGTTGCTCCGCCCCGGGTTCGCCCGATTCGAGGGCTTCACCGCGCTGTCGCCGTGGATTACGCAGTACCTGAAGAGCGAATACGGGATGTCGCTTGTGATGGCGTCCGCGTCCGCGACCGGCCTCTCGCTGCCGGGCTCCGTGTGGCGCACACCCGTCGTCACGGGCTGAACGTCTTTCGACCGTTCCGATGTGCTGGCGCGCTGCCCGCAGGGTTCGCGGCCGCGCACGCGCATCTTCCCGTTCGGGAGGGGGCGGGCGGCGTATCCGGCCGCGCGCGCTTCTGTCAAACTGGCGCCCATGAAACCGCGCCTCGCCTCACCGCTTTCCCCCGATTCCGCGCCTGCGCCCGCAGGTTTTCCCGACGCCGACGAACTGGCCGCACTGCGCGCGTGGTACGCGGGCATGACCGTGCGCCAGGCCGTCGAGCGCTACCTGCCCGACCGGCTCGGCGACGGACGGTCGGCGCGCGGCGTGATCGGCGCCATTCGCCGGCGCCTCGTGCGCGTCGCGCGGCAGATTGGCCGCCCCGATCTCGCGGAACGGCTCGGCCATCCGGACGGTGAGCGTTTGCGGGAGGCGAAGGCGGCAACCGACGCGATCGGCCTGCTGCGTCATGCGCGCGCGCCGGTCCCGCAGATCGGCGACGACGTCGGCCTGTGGTTGCCGGCGCGCGCGGTCGCGGCGTTGCGTGCGCACGGGATCGCGACGCTCGCCGACCTGACCGTGCGGATTCCGCGCCGGCGTCAGTGGTGGCGTGCGATCGCGGGGCTCGGCATGGCCAGCGCGCGGCGCATCGAGGCGTTCTTCGCCGCGCATCCGGAGCTGACCGAACGCGCGCGTGCGCTGATCGCCGCGACGCCGCGCGGCAGCATCGTGCCGTGGGAGCAATTGAAGCTGCCGCACGAAGTCGACGGCTCGGCCGGCACGTTCCGCGCGCCGCGCGCGACCAGCACGCTCGATGCGGACAACGATTACGCGGCCGTGCACGCATGGCTGTCGCTGCACGAATCGGCCGCGACGCGGCGTGCATACCGGAAGGAGGCCGAGCGGCTGATCCTGTGGGCGATCGTCGAGCGCGGCCGCGCGCTGTCGTCGCTGACGACCGAGGATGCGCTCGCGTATCGCGCGTTCATCCGGCGGCCGACGCCTCACGAACGCTGGGTCGGCCCCGTGCGGCCGCGCGGCGCGCCCGACTGGCGACCGTTTTCGGGCGCGTTGTCCGCGCGGTCCGCGGCGTACACGCTGTCGGTGCTCGGCGCGCTGTTCCGCTGGCTGATCGAGCAGCGCTACCTGCTCGCGAATCCGTTCGCCGGCGTGAAGGTGCGCGACACGCGCGGCGCGACCGCCCTCGATACGTCGCACGCGTTTACCGAAGGCGAGTGGCTACTGGTTCGCACGATCGCCGACGGGCTCGAATTCCGCAAGCGCACGGGCGACGCTGCGCCGCAGTCGGGCTGGACGCCGGCCGCCGCGCAACGGCTGCGCTTCATTCTCGATTTCGGCTATGCGACCGGGCTGCGCGCGAGCGAACTGGTCGGCGCGACGCTCGGCGACATCGGGACGGACGCGCATGGCGACGCGTGGCTGAAGGTGATCGGCAAGGGCCGCAAGGCCGCCCGCGTCGCGCTGCCGCCGCTGGCGCGCACGGCGCTCGATCGCTATCTGGTCGCGCGCCGGTTGCCGGTCACGCCGGCGCGCTGGCGGCCCGATACGCCGCTGATTCCGAGCCTCGCGGAAGACGACGCGGCCGCGATCACCAGCGTGCGGCTGTGGAAGGTGATGCAGCGTTTCTTCGTGCAGACGGCCGATAGCGTCGAGGCCGACCACCCGGCGCTCGCGCACAAGCTGCGCCAGGCGAGCCCGCACTGGATGCGGCATACGCATGCGACGCACGCGCTGGCGCGCGGCGCGGAGCTGACGACGGTGCGCGACAACCTGCGGCATGCGTCGATCTCGACGACGTCGATCTATCTGCATGGCGACGACGTGAAGCGGGCGCGGCAGATGTCGAGTGCGTTCGGCGTGGACAAGTAGGCGAGTCGGAAGCTGCCGGCCGGCACCGCGCACACGACGGCAGCGGTCGATGCCTGGGCGCGTTTCGCGTCCGCGAATGGATGACGCACCGCAGCGTATCGGCAGACAAGGCGGAACGGTCCGGCGCGCACGACGGTCATAAACTTTTTCATCGGGAGCGGCGGATGGTATCGAGCCAGCGCACGGTCGATTTCATCGTCGAGCAGATCGCGGCGGCCGGTACGATATCGGCGCGCAAGATGTTCGGCGAATACGGCATCTATTGCGACGGCAGGATGGTCGCGCTCGTCTGCGACGACCGGCTGTTCGTCAAGCCGACGCCCGAAGGCCGCGCGTATCTCGGCGCGTGCGACGAAGCCCCGCCGTATCCGGCCGCGAAGCCGCATCTCGTCATCGCCGGCGATCGCTGGGACGATCGCGAATGGCTGTCGACGCTGATCCGGATCACCGCCGCGCAATTGCCGCTGCCGGTGAAGCGCGGCCGATGACGATCGAGTCGGATGCCGCGCCGCGCAGCCGGCAGGCGTATTCTGTGACACATGCGCGCGACCATCGTGCGCCAGGGAGTACCAACATGGAGACATCCGGACCGTCGCGCGGCACGCGGCTGGCGCGCCGCGCCTGGCGCGCGCTCGTCGTGACCCTGTGCGTAGGCTGGAGCGCGCTGTCGTTCGGCGCGGAGGGCGCGAACGGCGCGGCCGCGCTGCTCGACCGCTACCGCAGCCTCGGCCCGCAACTGCAGGACAACGCGTTTCACCGGCCCCTGGTGCTCGAATCGTCGGAAGCGTCGTCGTCGCTGAAGGGCGACATCTATGCGGTCGTCGATTATCCGTTCGCGGCGGTGAACGGCCAGCTCAACGATCCCGCACGAGGCCCCGCGAACTGGTGCGCGGTGCTGATCCTGCACCTGAACACGAAGTACTGTCACGCATCGAGCGGCGCCAACGGCGCGGTGCTCGACGTGAACCTCGGCCGCAAGATCGAGCAAAAGCTGTCGGACACCTATCGCGTGCAGTTCCGCTACCGCGTGGCGGCCGCGACGCCCGATTATTTCCAGGTCGACCTGACCGCCGACAGCGGCCCGATGGGCACGAAGGATTACCGGATCGCGCTCGAGGCCGTGCCGGTCGGCGCGTCGCGCACGTTTCTGCACCTCACGTATTCGTATGGCTTCGGCACGGTCGGCCGGATGGCGATGAAGACCTATCTCGCGACCGTCGGCAGCGACAAGGTCGGGTTCACGACCGTCGGCGCCGCGTCGGCCGCGCAGCCGCGGTACGTCGGCGGCGTGCGCGGGCTGCTGGAGCGCAACACGATGCGCTACTACCTCGCGATCGACACGTATCTCGCGACGCTCGACAAGCCGCTCGATGCGCGCCTCGCGCGCTGGTTCGACGCGACCGAGCAGTACCCGCAGCAACTGCACGAAGTGGAGCGCGGCGCGTATCTGCAGATGAAAACGCAGGAGGTGCAGCGGCAGCAGACGGCGAAGTAGGCGCCGCCCGCCGCTCAATCGAGCAACCCCGCGACGACGTCGACGATCCGCTGCAGCAGCGCTTCGTCGTAAGGCAGCCAAGGCACCGCGCGCAGTGGCGACGGCGGCGGGGCGGTCGTCGCATCGACGGGTTCGCCGTCGCGCGTCACGCGGCCCGTCGCGCAATGCACCGACCATGCGCCGACGCGCACATGACGTTCGTCGATCGTCATTCTCCCTTGCGCGAGCGCATCGGCGAACACGAGCGACAGCACGTGCTTGCGATGCCGCGCCATCACGCCCAGCGGTAGATCCGACAATCGGTTCAGGCGGTCCCGGCGTTCCGTCTCGATATCGCGCTGGCGGACCGGGTCCGTCGCGCGTGCGGCGACTGCCGCATGCGTCGCATCGTCGTCGAGCGCGAACGCGGACACGCTCACGAGCAGGTCGACCGCACGCGCCACTTCGGAGAACACCACACGATCGATTTCGCCAATCGGCACCGGCAGCCACCGTGCGCCGTGTCGGCGTTCGAAGTGCAGCCGGCGCGACGTACCGTGGCTTTCCGAGCCGGGATAAAGCCGCGCATCGACGACGAAGGTCGCGCGCACGTCGCCGAATTCGCGGACGAGCGCGTCGTCGTACGCGCGGATCGACCAGCCTTCGCGGCGCGCGACGCCGAGCAGCGGCCGGCTCGACAGCACGTGGCCTTCGAACATTGCGGAATCGCTGGCCGATGCGTCGCCATCGCTCGCCACGTAGTACTCACGGAACGCCTGCCTGACCGGTTGTCGCAGCGAACGGCCGACGAACGTACGCTGCCACGCGAGTCGCTCGTCCGCGTCGGCCAGCAACGGGTGCCATAGCCGGATCTCGCAGTCGTCGGCGATCTCGCACGCCTGGCCGGCCGCATCGCGCAGCACGACCTTGCCTTTGGCGATATCGGGGATGAACGATTGCGTCGAACCGTCGCCGTTGTTTTGTGCCAGCCAGATCATCCGCGCCGAGAACGCGGCGCCGGCCGGCGCGTCGACGAGCCGCTCGCGCCATTCTGCGTGGCCGAGCGTCATCGGCTGCCAGAAGCCGGCCTCCATGCACGTGGCGAGCATCGCGAGCTGCTTCTTGTCGGGCTTCGCGTCGAGCGTCATCCGCAGCGCGGTGCGCGGCCGCTCGCCGAGTGCGCGTTCGGCCGGCTTCAGGTTGCGCGCGAGTTTCTTCTGCACGCCCGCGTGACGGACGACGGCCAGAGCGTCGCGCAGCGCGCGTACGCTCTCGGGTGTCGGGATCGTCTCGATCGCATGGCCGAGCGCGATGGCGAGCGATTGCGACGGCGCGGTTTTCGCGGCCGTCGGCGCGACGCATACGCCCGTCAGCAGCGGCCCGATCAGCGGGCGCAGCCATGCTTCGTCGCGATAGGCGGCCACGCGCGCGGCGCGTGACAGAACTTGCGCGTCCTCGGTCGTGAACGCGCGATCGGCTTCGTAAGGCACGGTGCCGGCATGCAGCGCGGCGACCTGTCGCGCGGCTTCGGTCAGCGCGTCGCGCGCGAACGCGACGTACGCGGCCTCTTCCGCGAGCGTCACGGCCGGATCGCTGAGGTCGAGCCACAGCCGCTTCGGCGCGAAATAGCCGTCGTTCGTCGCAGCCAGTGCGAGCAGCGCGGCCGGGCCGAGTTCGGGCAACACGTCGAGTTCGCGCACGCGAAACGGCGAATCGGCCAGCGCCTGCGCATAGGCTTCGTGCCGTGCCGAGAAGTCGCGGCGGCCGGTGAACCGGTCGAGCGCATACGCGGCATAGGCGGATGCCGCGTGCAATCCACCTTCTTCCGGTTCGCCGGCGATCCGCGCGAGTTCGGCCTGCAGCGCGGCCGACGGCAGCGCGTCGAGACTCGGCAGATCCTCCAGCGCGCGTTTCCATCCGCCGGCCGGAATGGCGCGGAACAGTTCGAGCGCCGCGTCGGCGTCGATGAGCGGCACGAGGCCGAGCGCATCGATCTGCCGGCGCAGCCAGCACGCGAATACCGCGCGCGGATCGTCGAACGCTTGGTCGCGCACGAGGAGCTCGTGCTCGACGCGCCGGAAAGCCGGCCACACGGCGCCGAGCGCAGGCGCGTCGAGCGTCGACAGGTCGATCGGCTCGTCGACGGAGCCCGAGGGGGCGGCCGGGTCGGTCAGGCGCGCGACCAGCAGTGCAACGAGGGCGTGGTCAGTCATGCACGCGCTCCCGGCCGGCTGCGGCGTTCCGGCACGATTTCTTCCATACCGGTCGCGCGACGCGTATCGCGCCGCCGAAGCGGGCTACGTGTTTCGATCGTGTACTGCATGGTCTCGCTCTCGCCGTGAAAAACCCTGGGGGCGCACAGTATTGCACCCTGATTGATCCGATTGCGCGGAGGCCCATGCGCCGGCCCGCCCAAGCCGGTTTGGCCGCTCCGAGCCGGCCGACCGACCGTCCGGCCATTTCATAAGACGTACAGTTTTCCCGCGATACGCGACTCGCGCCGAACTGTACTCTTGTCCGCGCGTTCGATGTGTGTACTCGCCGCCAACTGTTCTTCTCTTAAGATTCGATCATCAAGTGCACAGTGCCGAGGATCCAGCTGGTTCGGAACCCTGCCGGCGCATCTTCAAGAGAGAGCCAGTGCGATGGAAAAGGCAAAACCGGAGGGAAAGATCAGGAATCACGACGGCCCGGTCGGCGGGCAAAACGCGTGCGTGTCGGATGCACATGGCGTGGCGGCGCGGCTGCGCCCGCCCGCGGGAGACGCACGATGAAACTCTATGAAAAACTCGCGGACGACATCGAGCGCCTGATTCGCCAGGGCGTGTACCGGCACGGCGATCGGATTCCGTCGGTGCGGCAGGCGAGCCAGCAGCACCGGATCAGCATCACGACCGTGCTGCATGCGTATCTGCTGCTGGAGAG
>NZ_LPMU01000081.1:0-1046 GCF_001534535.1 Burkholderia sp. MSMB1459WGS | reverse complement strand
ATGACGGATGTAGTGATCGTATCGGCCGCGCGGACCGCGGTCGGCAAATTCGGCGGCTCGCTGGCAAAGATTGCGGCGCCGGAACTGGGCGCGACGGTGATCCGCGCAGTGCTGGAGCGTGCGGGCGTGAAGCCCGAGCAGGTCAGCGAAGTGATCATGGGCCAGGTGCTGACGGCCGGCTCCGGGCAGAACCCGGCGCGGCAGTCGCTGATCAAGGCGGGACTGCCGAACGCCGTGCCGGGGATGACGATCAACAAGGTGTGCGGCTCGGGCCTGAAGGCCGTGATGCTGGCGGCCAACGCGATCGTCGCGGGCGACGCGGAGATCGTGGTCGCGGGCGGCCAGGAGAACATGAGCGCGGCGCCGCACGTGCTGCCGGGCTCGCGCGACGGGTTCCGGATGGGCGACGCGAAGCTGGTGGACACGATGATCGTCGACGGGCTGTGGGACGTGTACAACCAGTACCACATGGGTATCACGGCAGAGAACGTCGCGAAGGAATACGGGATCACGCGCGAAGCGCAGGACGCGTTCGCGGCGCAGTCGCAGAACAAGGCGGAAGCCGCGCAGAAGGCCGGGCGCTTCGACGACGAGATCGTGCCGGTGTCGATTCCGCAACGCAAGGGCGAGCCGCTGCAGTTCGCGACCGACGAGTTCGTGCGTCACGGCGTGACGGCGGAGTCGCTGGCGGGGCTGAAGCCGGCGTTCTCGAAGGACGGCTCGGTGACGGCGGCGAACGCGTCGGGGCTGAACGACGGCGCGGCGGCGGTGCTGGTGATGTCGGCGCAGAAGGCGGCGGCGCTGGGGCTGACGCCGCTTGCGCGGATCAAGGCGTACGCGAACGCGGGCGTGGATCCGAGCGTGATGGGCATGGGTCCGGTGCCGGCGTCGCGCCGGTGCCTGGAGCGCGCGGGCTGGACGCCGGGCGACCTGGACCTGATGGAGATCAACGAGGCGTTCGCGGCGCAGGCGCTGGCGGTGCACAAGCAGATGGGCTGGGACACGTCGAAGGTGAACGTGAACGGCGGGGCGATCGCGATCGGTCA
>NZ_LPMU01000080.1:0-155411 GCF_001534535.1 Burkholderia sp. MSMB1459WGS | reverse complement strand
GGCTGTTACGTGCTGTGGGTCGAGTTGCCCGCGCAGGTCGACGCGATGCGGTTGTATCAGCTCGCGCTGGAGCAGGGGATCACGATCGGGCCGGGCTACATGTTCTCGATCACCGACAACTACCGGAACTTCATCCGCCTGAATTACAGCAGCCCATGGTCGCCGGATATCGAGCGTGCGGTCATCGTCGTCGGCAAGCTCGCCGCAGCCTGCGTCGGCTGAGCGCACCATCGCGCGGCGCGTCGTCATGTCAGCCGGTACGACTGCGCGCCAGTGCATGCAAGCGTGCCGCCGTCGACGATCAGGCATTCGTTGCGGAACGGCTTGCCGTCGAACCGGCATTGCAGGATCTCCAGCGTGCCGCCCGCATCGCGCCTGCGCGGACAACGCGCCCCTTTGACGGGGGAAGGCGGCACGCGGCTTGCGCGCGTCGCGCGGCGGCCCTTCGCGGAGCGGCCGCCGTGTTGCGCCGCAACGTCGATCATGGGCTACGCCGGTCATGGATCGCGTACACGCTGCAGTCGGCGTTTGCGTGCGCTGCGGGGCGTCTGTACCTGTTCTTTTCAGGACGGACGTCGATAATGGGATCGTTACCTGACTTTCCGGGAGCCACGTCATGACTGGAAGCGATGCTGCGTCCTCACCCGATCTCACGCAAGGGATCGCCCTCGACGATCTCGCCGACGGCGCGATGATCGAGGGCCATGTCGGCGACGCGGCGGTGCTGCTCGTGCGCCGCGCTGACGAACTGTTCGCGATGGGCGCGCAATGCCCGCACTACGGCGGCCCGCTGGCCCAGGGCCTACTGATCGGCGATACGATTCGCTGTCCGTGGCATCACGCGGCGTTCTGCCTGCGTACCGGCGAGATGGAGCGCGCGCCGGCGCTCGACGGGCTGACGTGCTGGCGCGTCGAGCGGCGCGATGGCCGCGCCGTCGTACTCGATGCGAGGCCCGCCGCCGTGCCGTCTGCGCCGAAGACAGCCGGGCTGCCAGCGTCGGTCGTGATCGTCGGCGGCGGCGCCGCTGCGATCGCGGCCGCCGTGACGCTGCGGCAGGAAGGCTATCCGCATTCGATCACGCTGCTGAGCGCCGATGCCGATCCGCCGTACGACCGGCCGAACCTGTCGAAGGATTACCTCGCGGGCACGGCTCAGGCCGACTGGCTGCCGCTGCGTGCGCCGTCGTTCTATGCCGAGCAGCGGATCGACGTGCGCTGCAACACGCGGGTCGTGCGCATCGATCCCGCGCAGCGGGCGGTCGAGCTGGCCGACGGCAGCCGTGTCGAATACGGTGCGCTGCTGCTCGCCACCGGCGCCGAGCCGAACCGGCTGAACGTGCCCGGCGCCGATCTGCCGCACGTCTGCCTGCTGCGCTCGCGCGCCGATTGCGATGCGCTGATCGGCAAGCTGAAAACGGCGCGCCGTTGCGTGGTGGTCGGCGCGAGCTTCATCGGGCTCGAAGCGGCCGCCGCGTTGCGCACGCGCGGGCTCGACGTGCACGTCGTCGCGCCCGATGCGCATCCGATGGGCCGCGTGCTCGGCGATGCGCTCGGCGACACGATCAAGGCGCTGCACGAAGCGCACGGCGTGGTGTTCCATCTCGGCGCGACACCCGCGCGGATCGGGCCGGACAGCGTGATGCTGTCGAGCGGCGACGTGCTGCCGGCCGACGTCGTGGTGGTCGGCATCGGCGTGCAGCCGAACGTCGGGCTCGCGCAGGACGCGGGGCTCGCCGTCGAACGCGGCGTGACGGTCGACCGCTTCCTTCGGACGAGCGCGCCCGACATCTACGCGGCCGGCGACATCGCGCGCTGGCCCGATCCGCTCACGGGCGAGCGGATTCGCGTCGAGCACTGGGTCGTCGCCGAGCGGCAGGGCAGCGTCGCGGCGCGCAACATGCTCGGCCAGCAGCGGCCGTTCGACGCCGCGCCGTTTTTCTGGAGTCAGCAGTACGACCTGACGATTCGCTATGTCGGCCATGCGGAGCAATGGGATCGCGTCGAAATCGACGGCAACCTCGGCGCGCACGATTGCACGATCGGGTACTGGCGTGGCAACACGCGGCTCGCGGTCGTGACGATCGGTCGCGATCTCGACAGCCTGAAGGCCGAAGCCGCCCTCGAGCGGCAGATGTCCGCCGCGTGACGGCCGAACCGCCGATGGAGGCGAGAGAGGCCCCGACGTCCGTGCACGTTTCAGAACCGCGTTCGCGCCGCGCATCGCGACGCGCGGATGTTCCGGGCGTCGTTACCGGTCGCGCGTCCTGATCATCACGCGCCCCTGGTCGATGCCGCCGCGCAGCGCTTCGTCGCACGTGAGCCATTCGGGTGTGACGAGTTCGGGTGCGGGCAGATCGACCGGCGCGCCGTCGCGGAAGATCCGCACCTGCGCGACCCACGCGCCGTTCGCGTTGCGCGTCGCGTCGACGCGAATTTCGTGATCCATGAAAATGTCGGTGGCTTGCATCGGTCGGGGCCCTCCGTCGTGCGCGAATGCGGTGCGTCGATCGTATCAGCAACGCGCGACGTGTTGTCCTGTTCCGATATCGACGCGCCGCGCGCCGCTGGGCGGCGACGCGACCGACACGACACCGCCGATCGGCGCCGCACCGACGCTCGTCGAAGCGATCTCGAACGCGCATGACGGCAGCGGCCCGGCGACGGACCAACGCGTCGGCACGACCCCTCCTCGAAAACGAAGCGCTTCCTGTCCGTGCATCGCGCCGCACGTGCGCAGCACAGGAGCATGCCTTGCTCGATCGGCTCGACGGTCACATTCACCGTTTCCGCTTTCGACAAGGAGGGCCAGACATGAAAGCAGTCGTATTTCACGGCATCGGCGACATTCGCATCGACACGGTGCCCGATCCGGAAGTCTCCGAGGCGACCGACGCGGTCGTGCGCCTGACCGCCAGCGCGATCTGCGGCACCGATCTGCACATGGTGCGCGGCACGCTCGGCGGCATGAAGCCGGGCACGATTCTCGGCCACGAAGGCGTCGGCATCGTCGAGGCGGTCGGGCGCGACGTGCGCAACCTGCGGCGCGGCGATCGCGTGCTGATTCCGTCGACGATCGCGTGCGGCAGTTGCGCATACTGCCGCGCGGGCTACACCGCGCAATGCGACGCCGCGAACCCGGGCGGGCCGCGGGCAGGCACGGCGTTCTTCGGCGGCCCGGCCGATACGGGCCCGTTCGACGGGCTGCAGGCCGAATACGCGCGCACGCCGCTTGCGCACGCAAGCTTGATCCGGCTGCCCGATGCGATCGACGACGATCGCGCGATCCTGATGTCGGACATTTTCCCGACCGGCTATTTCGGCGCGCAGCTCGCGGAAGTGAAACCCGGCGATACGGTGGCCGTGTTCGGCGCGGGGCCGGTCGGCCAGTTCGCGATCGCGAGCGCGAAGCTGATGGGCGCCGGGCGCGTGATCGCGATCGACCGCATCGCGTCGCGGCTCGAGATGGCGTGCGCGCAGGGCGCCGAGATCGTCGATTTTTCCGAGGACGATCCGGTCGATACGGTGCTGCGGCTGACGGGCGGGATCGGCGTCGATCGCGTGATCGACGCGGTGGGCGTCGACGCGATGCGCGCGACGCACGGGCCGGCGGCGGCCGATCGCGAGGCTGCGCGCGCGTTCGATGAGGAAGTCGACGCGATCGCGCCGCACCGCAAGCCGGACGGTCGCAACTGGGTGCCGGGCGACGGGCCGTCGCAGGTGCTGCAATGGGCGGTGCGCGCGGTCGCGAAGGCCGGCACGGTCGCGGTGATCGGCGTGTATCCGCCGGCGGCCCGCGTGTTTCCGGTCGGCGAGGCGATGAACCGCAACCTGACGATCAAGATGGGCAACTGCAATCACCGGACGGTGACGCCGCCGCTCGTCGAGCTCGTGCGCAGCGGTGCGTTCGATCCGCTGTCGGTGCTCACGCGCTGCGAGCCGCTGACGAACGCGATCGACGCGTACCGCGCGTTCGACGTGCGCGAGCCGGGCTGGATGAAGGTGAAGCTGACGCCGTGACGACACGAACCTCAACCGGGAGCACTGCAATGACGGATCGATACGACAACTGCATGGCCGCGTGCGACGCCTGCGCGCACGCGTGCGACACCTGTGCGGCCGCCTGCCTCGCGGAGCGCGACGTGCATGCGCTGGCCGGCTGCATCGCGCTCGACATCGAATGCGCACAGCTGTGCCGCTTCGCGTCGGGTGCGATGGCGCGCCGCAGCGCGTTCGCCCCGCGCATTTGCGGGCTGTGCGCGCACGCGTGCGACCTGTGTGCGGCCGAGTGTTCGCGGCATGCGCACGAACATTGCCGCCGCTGTGCGCTGGCGTGCGAGGCCTGCGCGGCGATGTGCCGCGCGATGGCCTGAGCACGGGCGCTTACGGCGTGTCCTGAACTTCGCGCGCGACGCGCTGGAGCAACGCATCGAGCACGGCCATCTCGACGGGCTTCACGAGATGATCGTCGAAACCCGCCAGTTCCGTGCGCGCGAGATCCGACGCGCGTGCATGGCCGGACAGCGCGACACAGGTCGTGTCGCGCAGCGCGTCGATCGTGCGTAGTTCCTCCAGCAGCGCGAAGCCGTCGACGTCCGGCATCGTCAGGTCGAGCAGCATCAACTGCGGCGCATAGTCGCGCGCGAGCGCCAGCGCGTCGGCCGCGTTGTACGCGACGCGCGGTGCATGGCCTTTCAGTTGCAGCAGCACCGCGAGCGTGTCGGCCGAGTCGCGGTTGTCGTCGACGATGACGATGCGCAGCGGCACGGCGGCAGGCTGTGGGGGCGCGGCAGGCGCGTGCGGCTCGGCGCGCTCGTTGCGCGTCGTTTGCACGATCGGCAGCCAGATCGTGAACGTCGCGCCGTGGCCGGGCCCGTCGCTTTTCGCGACGATCCGCCCGCCGTGCAGTTCGACGAAGGACCGGCAGATCGCGAGACCGAGCCCGAACCCGCCGGACGGGGAGTGGCCCGACGCACCTTCCTGCTGGAACAGGTCGAAGATCGTTTCGAGCGCGCCGGGCGCGATGCCCACGCCGTGATCGACGACGTCGATCGCCACCGACGATCCGTCGATACGCGCGCCGACGTCGATCCGGCCGCCGTGCGGCGAGAATTTCGATGCGTTGTCGAGCAGGTTGTGCAGCACCTGGACGAGCCGTGCGTCGTCGCCGTGCAGCACCACGGAATCGTCGGGCAGGTCGACACGGATCCACTGCCCGCGCGCGGCCAGTTTCGGCTGGATGCTCTCGACGCCGCGGCACACGATGTCGCGCACGGTGACGGGGCGATCGTCGAGCTCGACCTTGCCGGCCGTGATGCGCCCGACGTCGAGCAGATCGTCGACGAGCCGTGTCAGTTGCCCGACCTGACGGTGCACGGCGTCGCGGCACTGCGTGAGCGCGGGCGCCGGATCGGGCAGGCTCTGCAGCACGCCGACCGAATTGCGCAGCGGCGCGAGATGATTGCGCAGCTCGTGCGCGAGCATCGCGATGAATACGCTGAGCCGGTGTGTCGACGCTTCGAGTGCCTCGAGCCGCTTGCGCTCGGTCATGTCGCGCGTGATCTTGATGAAGCCGCACAGCTGGTGCGTCGCGTCGTGCACCGGCGTGATCGTCACGCTTGCCCAGAACTGCGTGCCGTCCTTGCGCACGCGCCACCCTTCGTCCGCGAAGTGGCCGTGCGCGGCGGCCAGCGCGAGCCCGTGCGCCGGCCGGCCGGCCGCGATCGCGTCGGACGGATAGAACAGCGAGAAGTGGCGGCCGACGATCTCGGCGGCGCGGTAGCCCTTGATGCGCTGCGCGCCGGCGTTCCAGGTCGCGACGTTGCCGTGCGGGTCGAGCATGAACACCGCGTAGTCGGTGATCGACTCCACCACGGTCTGGAACCGGAATTCGGCGAAGCGATGCAGCAGGTCCCGCGCGTCGTGCGAGCCAGGCGGCAGAGGCGGGTGAAGATCGGCGTCGTCGTTCGTCATCAGGGGCGGCAGGTCCAAAATGCGGGCGGCCGAATACCGTCCGCCCGCCGCCGGATACGCCGGGGGCGGCTACGCGAACCGGATTGGCACGTCCGAAAGAATAAAGGAACTCGATTCGGGTGATCAATGGGTGCGCATCGGCCGTGCCGTCCACCGCACCGCGAGCCGGATTCGCGCCGGCGCGCCCGACGGCGGCCGGCGCGGCATGCCGATTGCACGACCGTTCGGTCCCCCTGCCGTGCGGCGGCACGGCAGGCAAGCCAGGCAAGGAGATCGACATGAACAGCACGCTGAATCCCGACAACGAACCGGCCGGCCCGGACGACGACAACGCCAGCCGCGGCCGCGACGGGCGCGCGCTCGGCCCGAGCGATTCCTCCGACAGCGGCAGCGACACGGCGGGCGCGCGGCGCCATCCGTTCGACGTCGATTCGCCGCTCGACGATCACGCGCTCGAACGCGGCGACGCGTCGCTCGACAGCGATACCGACCGCGCGGGTACCGGCGAGCGCGCGTCGGCGGACGGCGACTCGACGCTCGAGGAAGGCGCCGACATCGAGCCGGACCGCACCGAGCGGCTGAGCGAGCCCGGTCGCACGGACGAACCGGGCGACGGGGGCGAGGCCGGCGGCGCGCCGTGATGCCCGGCACGCAAAAACTGCAATCGCGTTGCAGATTGGGGCGCCTGGCGGCTTCCCGGCGCTGCGGCGCACAACCGTCGCGGCCCGGCAACGGCGCCGGCACGCGATTTGCATTGACCCGACCGACGCGCGTCGCGATCCGGCATGGGGCCGCGCGGCGCAGGCGCGATCAAGGAGAGACACGATGCAACGACGATATCCCGGACGGCACGGCGAGCGTGGCGGCCCGCCCGACTGGCAGGAGCGCAACGAACGCGCGTACCGGGGCGCCGGCGAGCGCGGCATCCCGGACGACCCGGCACTGTGGCCGGAAGAAGACGATGAATCGGCTTACCGCCGCTTCGCGAGCGAGGACGTGGGCCCGGAAGACTGGGGCAGCGAATGGACTGAGCGCGCCGCGCGCCCGGCCGACCAGCGGCGCGGCGGCACCGACCCGGACTGGCCGGGCGGCGCGCGCCAGCCGGCGCGGGACCCCGAGCGCGGCTACGGCGGGCCGGCCCGCCGCGCGGAGGGCCGCGAAGGCCGGTACGGCGGCGAGCGCCCGGAATTCCGCGGCCAGCACCGGATGGGCTGGTACGGCGGCGAGCGCGACGTCGGTAATCCCCGCGGCGATCCCCGTGGCGACCCGCGCTACGGCGGTCGCGCCCCCGACCTGTCGCGGTTCGGCAGCGAAGCCGAACGCGACGCGCTGCGCCATCGCCGCGGGCCGAAAGGCTATACGCGCTCGGACGAGCGCATTCGCGAGGACGTGTGCGAGCGGCTCGCGCATGCGCTCGAGATCGACGTGAGCGACGTCACCGTGCAGGTGAAGGAAGGGCGAGTCGAGCTGGACGGCACGGTGCCGGCACGCTGGATGAGGCACGACATCGAGGATCTGGCCGATGGCTGCATGGGCGTGCGCGACGTCGAGAATCGCGTGCGCGTGCGCCGCGACGGCGAACACGATACGGGCATGGTGCTGCATCCCGATCAGCGGACCGTCACGCCGACCCAGCCTGTCGCGCGCGACCCCGAGCCCGGCACCGTCGTGCCCGGCCGCGAGCGCGAATCGCGCCATTGACGCCCGTGCGTGAAACGGCCAGACCCCGACCGCGGGCAACGCGTGCATGACGACCGGAATCGACGACACGCCAATCAGGCGCCGTGATGCCCCTGCAGCCCGCGAGCGCCGCGACGCGCGCGGCTTGCGGCTGCGGATCGCGGCCGAACTCTGGCGCGCGATCTGGCATTACCGCGCGCGCGTGCTCGCGGCGATCGCGCTGCTGGTGCTCGCGAAAGCGGCGGCCGTCTCGGTGCCGCTGCTGCTCAAGGACATCGTCGACGGTTTCGGCCGCGTGGCCGGCCAGCCGCTGGCGTGGCCGGTGCTGCTGCTGTTCGCGTACGCGGTCGTGCGCTTCGCGTCGAACGCGCTGAACGAAGTGCGCGACATGACCTTCGTGCAGGTCACGCAGCATACGGTCGCGTCGTTTACCGTGCGCACGTTCGGTCACCTGCACCGGCTGGGCGCGCGTTTTCATGCGCAGCGCGAGACCGGCGCCGTCGTGCGCGACCTCGAGAAAGGCACCGCCGGCATCGGTTATCTGCTCGGCGTCGCCGTGTTCACGATCGTGCCGACGGCCATCGAGATCGGCTCGGTGCTCGTGATCGTGATCGGCAAGTACGGCGGCGGCTTTACCGCGATCATTCTCGTCACGTTCGCCGTCTACGCGGCGTATACGGTGGTGTTCACGCGCCGCCGCATGCGTTTCCAGCGGCGAGTGAACGCGCTCGAGGCCGAGTCGAATTCGCGGGTGGTCGACAGCCTGCTGAACGTCGATACGGTCAAGTACTTCGCCCGCGAGGACGTCGAGCGCGACCGGCTCGATCGCGTGCTCGACGCGTGGCGCGAAGCCGGCGTCGACAACCAGTACGCGCTGTCGACGCTGCATATCGGGCAGAGCGCGTGCATCGGCGCGGGGATCGCGGCCGTGATGCTGCTCGCCGGGCAGCAGGTCGCGCGCGGCGCGATGACGATCGGCGATCTCGTGCTGATCAACGCATACATCATCCAGATCAGCCTGCCGCTGAACGCGCTCGGCTTCGTGTTTCGCGAGGCGAACGATGCGATGACGAACATCGAGCGGCTGTTCGGGCTGCTCGATGCGCGCGGCAAGCCCGGCGAGGACGGCGATGCGCCCGGTGCGCAGCCGCTCGTCGTGCGCGGCGGCGCGATCGAGTTCGAGCATGTCGACTTCGGCTACGAGCCGAGCCGGCAGATTCTGTTCGACGTGTCGTTCCGCATCGAGGCCGGGCAGACGATCGCCGTGGTCGGCGGCAGCGGCTCGGGCAAGTCGACGCTCGCGCGACTGCTGTTCCGGCTGTATCAGCCCGACGCGGGCACGATCCGGATCGACGGCCAGGACTTGCGGCTCGTCACCGAGCGCAGCCTGCGCGACGCGCTCGGCATCGTCCCGCAGGACACCATCCTGTTCAACGACACGCTCGCGTACAACATCGCATACGGCAAGCGCGATGCGACCCGCGGCGAAGTGATCGCGGCCGCGCGCGGCGCGCAGCTCGACGCGTTCATTGAGCGGCTGCCCGACGCATACGACACGCGCGTCGGCGAGCGCGGCGTGCGGCTGTCGGGCGGCGAGCGGCAACGTGTCGCGATCGCGCGCGCGTTGCTGAAGGCGCCGCCGATCGTCGTGTTCGACGAGGCGACGTCGGCGCTCGACACGCGCTCGGAGCGAGCGATCCAGCAGGAGTTGATGCGCGTCGCGCAGCATCGCACGAGCCTCATCATCGCGCACCGGCTGTCGACGATCGTCGATGCCGATCGCATCCTCGTGATGGAGCACGGCCGGCTCGTCGAGCACGGCACCCACGACGAGCTGCTCGAAAGCGGCGGCGTGTATGCGCAGATGTGGTCGCTGCAGGCGAAGCAGCGCGAACTGGAACGCACGGAGGCGAAGTTCGCGCGGCAGCCGGTGCGGATCAACCCGATGGTGTCGCAGGTGCTCGATTCGCTGGCGGAGGCGGCCGCGCAGCGCGGCGTGCCGGTGTTCCGCCACGTGTCCGACGAGGATCTCGTCGTCAAGGCCGATCCGGCCGCGCTGCGGCGCTTCGTGTGGGAACTGTGCCGCGGCGCGATCGACGCGAGCAGCGGCGGGCAGCTCGAAGTGCGCACGGCGCGCCACGATCCGGAAGCGCGGATCACGATCGCGTGCGCGGGCGTCGACGCCACCGAGCTGTCGCTGATCGATCTCGAACGATTGCAGGACGCGATCGAGGAGGCCGGCGGCTACGTCGTGCGCGAACGCGACGACATTGGCGTGACGCTGCACCTGTC
The DNA here is from genome assembly GCF_001534535.1 of Burkholderia sp. MSMB1459WGS. Lineage (NCBI taxonomy): Bacteria > Pseudomonadati > Pseudomonadota > Betaproteobacteria > Burkholderiales > Burkholderiaceae > Burkholderia > Burkholderia sp. MSMB1459WGS. The sequence continues at coordinate 145,469 of NZ_LPMU01000080.1, read as the reverse complement.
GCTGCCGATGTGCGCGGTGGCGCCGGCGTCGATGCAGCCGAACGGTGCCGTGCCGAACGCGGGCGCCGGCGCGACGGCCAAGCCGCTCGACGGCCTGCGCATCGCGTGCGTGGACGACCACGACGAGGCGCGCGACGCGCTCACCGCGCTGCTGGAGGTGGCCGGCGCCGACGTGCGCGCGTATGCGTCGGGCCAGGCATTGCTGGACGACCTGTGGCGCGCGCGCCGGGCCGACTGGCCGGCGCTGCTCGTTTGCGACATCGATCTCGGCGACGACGAGGAGGACGGCTACACGGTGATGTCGCGCGTGCGTCAGCTCGACGCCGCGCGCGATCGCGACGGCCGCGCGCCGCTCGAGGCGCTGGCATTGTCCGGCCATGCACGCGATCGCGATCGCACGCGCGCGGTCGAAGCCGGTTTCCATGCGTACCTGACCAAGCCCGCGGTAGCGGCCGACCTGATCGCGGCGTTGCGCGCGCTCGCGTTTTCCTCCGGAGAAATCCATGCCGAACCTTCTGAATCCGACGACACCCGAAGCCCTGAACGCGCGTCGCGGCGGTAGTGCGTTCGCCGACCGCCAGGCGGCGGTGGCGGCCGTCGAGCTGCTGTTGCCGAGCCTGGCCGCCGCGCTGCAGAGCGACTTCGTCGGCGACAGCGGCTGCCTGCACATCGTGATCATGGACCCGGCGCTTGGGCCGCACGACGCGGCGTTCGAGGACGCGATTCTGTATGAATTTTCGCTGCCCGACCCGAAGGACTGGGACGCCGACTATCGCGCGTATGCGCGGGCCAAGGCGCGGCTGTCGTGGGAAACGGGCCGCGACGGCCATGTCGTGCAGGCGCTCGAGCCGTACCGGCTGCGCGCGGGCGACACGAACCTGTGGGGCGGCGTCGCGCTCGGCGGCATCGTGGTCGGCGTGTCGGGCGCGCAGCCGTGGTTCGACGAGGCGTTCGCGGGTTGCATCGCGCACTGCCTGCGCGCGCTCGCGAAGCACCGTGCGCAGGCGACGCCCGACGGGCTCGCGATCTGAGGGGGCCGCCCAGGCGCGGCCGCCCGGGACCCGTTTTTACAGCCGGTTATAAAAAAGCCAGCGAGCGCGCGGCACGGCCCGATGCGGTGCGGGCGCGCGCGGGCCGGCACGGTTTTCGCTGTATCTCCTCCACGGACGGTTGTCGCGACAAGCGTCGCCGTCAGCCGGATTGCTTTTCCGACATCGACAGGAGGTGCAGGTGAACGCGACTCACGATCCAGCCAGACCGCCGCTCGCCGGCCGGACCGCCCTCGTGACCGGGGGCGGCCGCGGTCTCGGTGAAGCCATTTGCGAAGAGCTTGCGCGCCATGGCGCGCACGTGGTGGTCGCCGATCTCGACGGCGATCGCGCGGCGGCCGTCGCGCAGCGGCTCGAACGGCACGGCGGGCAGGCGGTGGGCCGGCCGCTCGACGTGCGCGACGAAGCGTCGGTGCTGCAGGTCGTGCACGATGCGCGCGAGTCGCTCGGCGAGCTCGACGTGATCGTCAACAACGCGGCGATCGACGTGACCGCGCCGATCGACGACGTGAGCGTCGACGCGTGGCAGCAGGTGCTGATGACGAACCTGTTCGGCCCGTACCTGATGTGTCACGCGGCCGTGCCGATGATGAAGGCGCGCGGCGACGGGCATATCGTCAACATCGCGTCGACCGCGTCGAAGCGGGCGTGGCCGAACGCGTCCGCGTATCACGCGACGAAGTGGGGGCTGCTCGGCCTGTCGCACGCGCTGCATGCCGAACTGCGGCCGAGCGGGGTGCGCGTGTCGGCGATCGTCGCGGGCGGGATGCGCACGCCGTTCCTGCTCGACCGTTTTCCGGACATCGACGAGGACACGCTGCAGCCGCCGGAGCACGTCGCGGCCGCCGTGCGTTTCGTGCTGACCCAGCCGCCGGGCACGGTCGTGCCGGAACTGATGGTGCTGCCGATGAAGGAGACGTCATGGCCCTGAAGCGCGAACGGCGGCTGCCCGGCGCGGTGCTGCTCGACAAGGACGGCACGCTGCTCGACGACGTGCCGTACAACGTCGATCCCGCCCGGATGCGCCTCGCGCCGGGCGCGGCGCGCGCGCTGCGCACGCTCGGCGCGACCGGCATGCCGCTGGCGGTCGTGTCGAACCAGTCGGGCGTCGCGCTCGGCCGCTTTACCGAAAACGAGCTTGGCGCGGTCCGCCAGCGTCTCGCCGAACTGTTCGAAGCGAACGGTGCGACGCTGGCGGATTTTTTTTACTGCCCCCATCACCCGCGGGGCAGCGTGCCGCGCTACACCTGTGACTGCATCTGCCGCAAGCCCCGCCCCGGCATGCTGCGGCGCGCGCTGGCGGCGCTCGGCGCCGTGCCCGAATGGAGCTGGATGATCGGCGACATCCTCGACGACGTCGAGGCCGGCCGCGCCGCACGCTGCGGCACGATCCTGGTCGACTGCGGTCACGAGACGGAGTGGCGCGTCAACGCCGCGCGCACGCCGCTCCACGTCGTCGACCGCGTCGACCTGGCCGCCGACATCGTCGTGCGCGAAGCCGTGCGCCGGCACGGCTCGGGAGTGCGGCGATGAACATGGCCTGGAGCCGCGCCCGCCGCATCCTGTGCGTGCGGCTCGACAGCATGGGCGACGTGCTGATGACGACGCCCGCCCTGCGCGCGCTGAAGGAAAGCGGCGCCGACCGCCGGCTGACGCTGCTGACGTCGCGCACGGGCGCCGCGCTCGCCAGGCATCTGCCGATGGTCGACGACGTGTGGAGCTACGATGCGCCGTGGGTCAAGCATCCCGACGTGCGCGGCGATCCGGTGGCCGATCTCGACATGATCGACCGGCTGCTGGCGGGCCGCTTCGACGCGGCCGTGATCTTCACCGTCTACAGCCAGAATCCGTTGCCCGCCGCGATGATGTGCTGGCTCGCCGGCATTCCGCTGCGGCTCGCGCATTGCCGCGAGAACCCGTATGAACTGCTGACCGACCGCGTGCCGGAGACCGAGCCGGAATCGCACGTGCGCCACGAGGTCGCGCGTCAGCTCGCGCTGGTGCGCACCGTCGGCGCGACGACGTCGGACTGGCGGATGGCGTTCGACCCGGGCGACGCGGCGCGGCGCGCGGTGCACGCGCGCTTGCAGGCCGCGTTGCAACGCATCGGCGGCGCACGCGGGCCGGATGCGCGGCGCGCGCGCTGGCTGGTCGTCCATCCGGGCGCGAGCGCGGCGTCGCGGCGCTGGCCGGCCGAGCGTTTCGGCGAAGCCGCCGCCGCGGTCGCGCCGCTGTTCGACGGCATCGCGGTGACGGGCAGCGCGGGCGAACGCGAGCTGATCGACGCGGTGTGCGAACGCGCCGGGCCGCGCGCGGTGCCGCTCGCCGGCGTGCTGCCGCTCGGCGAACTCGGCGCGCTGATCGAGACGGCCGACCTGCTGCTGTCGAACAACAGCGGCCCCGTGCATCTCGCGGCCGCGCTCGGCACGCCGGTGGTCGACCTGTACGCGCTGACCAATCCGCAGCACACGCCGTGGCGTGTGCCGCACCGTGTGCTGAACGTCGACGTGCCGTGCCGTAACTGCTACCGCAGCGTGTGCAACCAGCCCGGCCATCCGTGCCTGCGCGGCGTGAGCGTCGACGACGTGGTCGCCGCCGTGCACGCGCTGCTGCACGGCCGCGCGCGCCATGCGCAACGCGCGGCCGCGCGGGCCGCCGCGCCCGGCAGCGAGCCGGCCGCGGCGCACGCATCGAACGTGCTTCCGTTCGCGCACGTCATCACGAGGAACTGACGCATGCCTGACCCGATCCATACGCTCGGCATCAACGCCGCTTTTCACGACAGCGCCGCGTGCATCGTGCGCGACGGCGTCGTGATCGCGGCGGCCGAGGACGAACGCTTCACGCACGTGAAGCACGCGAAGCGCCCGGTGCCGTTCTCGACCTGGGAGCTGCCCTTCCACGCGATCGACTATTGCCTCGCGGAAGCCGGCATCACGCTCGCGGACGTGGACCACGTCGCGTATTCGTACGACCCGTGGCTCGAACTCGACCGCGACGGCACGGAGCCGGCGCTGACCCTGCCGCTGTCGCCGTCCGCGCATGCGCCGCGCGACGACGGCGCGTCGCCGTGGCATCCGCTGTTCCTGTCGTCGATCGTCAACGCGCCGCGCCAGCTCGCGGGCGGCGCGCCGCATCATCTGCAGCGGCGCTTTCGCGGCGTCACGCACGACGGGCCGTTCCGCTGGCATTTCATCGAGCACCATCTCGCGCATGAGGCGAGCGCGTTTCTCGCGGCGCCGTTCGAACGCTGCGCGGTGATGACGATGGACGGGCGCGGCGAGCGCGCGACGACGAGCTACGGCGTGTTCGACGGCCGCTCGTACCGGCGGGTCGGGCAGGTCAACCTGCCGCATTCGCTCGGGCTGCTGTACGAGCGCGTGACCCGCTATCTCGGCTTCCTGCACTCGTCCGACGAATACAAGGTGATGGCGCTCGCGTCGTACGGCAAGCCGGTGTTCGCCGACGAGATGCGCAAGCTGGTGCGGTATCGCGGCGAAGGGCGCTATGACGTGATCGACGGGGATCTGGCCGCGCAATTCGGCGCGCCGCGCGAACGCGGCGGCCCGATCGAGCCGCATCACTGCGACATCGCGCACGCGTTGCAACTGGTGCTCGAGGAGACGACGCTGCAGGCGGTCGACTGGCTGGCCGCCGAAACCGGCGAGCGGCAGCTCGCGATGGCGGGCGGCGTCGCGCTGAACTGCGTGATGAACGCGAAGATTCGCGATCGCGGCCCGTTCGACGACGTGTGGGTGCAGCCGGCTGCCGGCGACGCGGGCACGGCGCTCGGCGCCGCGCTGTGGGCCGACTTTCGGATGCGCGGCGAGCGCGGCGACTGGCGGATGGATCATGCGTATCTCGGGCCGGCCTACGACGACGACGCGATCGAGGCGTTCCTGAAGGAGGCGCAACTGCCGTACCGGCGGCTCGCCGACGTCGCCGCGCAGACGGCTGCGCTGCTCGCGGCGAACCGCGTGATCGGCTGGTTCCAGGGGCGCATGGAATTCGGCCCGCGCGCGCTCGGCGCACGGTCGATCCTCGCGTCGCCGATCGACCCGGACATGCAGCGCAAGCTGAACCGGATCAAGGATCGCGAGGATTTCCGGCCGGTCGCGCCGGTCGTGCTCGAAGACCGTGCGCATCACTGGTTCAGCGGCGGCCGGCGTACGCCGCTGCGCGCGCCGTTCATGCTGTTCGTGTACGACGTCGTGCCCGAGCGCGCCGAGAGAATTCCGGCGGTGCGCCACATCGACGGCACCGCGCGCGTGCAGACCGTCGACGAAACGCAGCACCCGCTGCTGCATGCGTTGCTGACCGAGTTCGACGCGCTCACCGGCGTGCCGGTGCTCGTCAACACGTCGTTCAACACGCGCGGCGAACCGATCGTGTGCTCGCCGCGCGACGCGATCGAATGCTTCTGGACGTCGCCGCTCGATGCGCTCGTGATCGGGCCGTTCCTGCTGGAGAAACCCAGATGAACGCGCGCGACACGCATCTGCCGCCGGTCGTGTCGGTCGTCGTGCCCACCTACCGGCGGCCCGACCTGCTCGCACGCTGCCTCGACGCGCTGTGCGTGCAGGTGTTCGATCCGACCACCTACGAGATCGTCGTCGTGGACGACGATCCGGCCGGCAGTGCGCGCGCCGTCGTCGATGCGTGCCGCACACGCGTAACCGACGTGCCGGCGATCCGCTATATGACCGCACCCGACACGCAGGGCCCGGCCGGCGCGCGCAACGTCGGCTGGCGCAGCGCGTGCGGCGCGCTGATCGCGTTCACCGACGACGACACGATTCCCGATCCGACCTGGCTGCGCCACGGCGCGGCCGCGCTGCTGGCCGAACCGTCTGCGGCGGCCGCGGCCGGCCGGATCGACGTGCCGCTGCGGCCGTGCCCGACCGACTACGAGCGCGATGCGGCGGGGCTCGCGCATGCGGAATTCGCGACCGCGAACTGCTTCGTGCGGCGCGCGGCACTCGAACGCGTCGGCGGCTTCGACGAGCGCTTCACGCGCGCGTGGCGCGAGGACGCCGACCTGATGTTCGCGCTGCGCGAGCATGCGGGGCCGATCGTCGAGGCCGACGCCGCGCGCATCGTGCATCCGGTGCGTCCCGCGCGCTGGGGATCGAGCATCGGCGCGCAGTCGAAGGTGTATTTCGATGCGCTGCTGTACAAGAAGCATCGCACGACTTACCGGCGTCATATCCGGCCGATGCCGCCGTGGCATTACTACGCGGCCGTGCTCGCCGCGCTCGGCGCGCTCGGCTGCCTCGCGGCCGGCTGGCCGGCGCCGGCCATCGCGTGCGCAGTGGTGTGGGCCGCGATTACCGCTGGGTTCTGCGCGAAACGGTTGCGCGGCACGCAGCTCACGCCGTCGCATGTGGCCGAAATGATCGTCACGTCCATCGCGATTCCGCCCGTGTCGCTGTACTGGCGCATGCGCGGCGCGCTTCACTTCCGGGTGCTCTTCCTATGAAGCTCGATCCCAGCGTCGATTCCGACGGCCCGCGCGGCCCCAAGCGGATCGCGGTGTTCCGCGCGCTGCAGCTCGGCGACATGCTGTGCGCGGTGCCCGCGCTGCGTGCGCTGCGGCGCGGCGAACCGGATGCGCGCATCACGTTGATCGGCCTGCCGTGGGCGCGCGAGTTCGCGTCGCGCTTTTCGGACTACATCGACGGTTTCATCGCCTTCCCCGGCGCGGCGGGGCTCGCCGAACAGCCCGAACCCGACGCGGCCACGCGCGAGGCGTTCATCGCCGAATGCCGCTCGCGCGACTTCGACCTCGCGATCCAGCTGCACGGCAGCGGCGCGCACACGAATGCGATCGTCGCGTCGCTCGGCGCGACGCGCACGGCCGGCTTCGTGCCGGCCGACGGCGGCACGGCCGCGCTCGACTGCACGCTCGTGTGGCGCGACGACGAACCGGAAGTGGCGCGCTATCTGGCGCTCACGCGCAAGCTCGGTTACGCGGACTGGGGCGACTACCTCGAATTCCCGCTCGGCGGGCTCGACTACGCGCTGTGGCACGTGCTCTGCGACGAACACGCGCTCGATCCCGGCCGCTACGTGATCGTCCATCCCGGCGCGCGGATGCCATCGCGGCGCTGGCCGGTCGAGCGCTTCGCGCTCGCTGCGCGGCAGCTCGCCGACGACGGCTGGCAGATCGTGCTGACCGGCACGCGCGCGGAACTGGCGCTGGCGAGCGCGTTCGCCGAGCATCTCGGGCGGCCGTGCGTGAACCTGTGCGGCCGCACGCCGCTCGGCGCGCTGGCCGCGCTGATCGCCCGCGCGCGGCTGCTGCTGTGCAACGACACGGGCGTGTCGCACGTCGCGGCGGCGCTCGGCACGCCGAGCATCGTCGTCGCATGCGGCAGCGATACGGCCCGCTGGGCGCCGCTCGACGCCGAACGCCATCGCGTGCTCGCGAACTACCCGGCGTGCCGGCCGTGCATGTTCGATACGTGTCCGTACGGGCACGAATGCGCGACGGCGATCGGCGTCGGCGAAGTGATCGATCGGGCGGGCGAGCTGCTCGCCGAGGAGAGACGTCATGTCACGTAAGCGGTTGCGCGTGCTGACCTGGCACGTGCATGGCAACTACCTGTATTACCTGTCGCAGGCGCCGCACGATTTCTACATCGTGACGAAGCCGCAGCATCCGCCCGGCTATGCGGGCCGCGTCGGGCACCTGCCGTGGGGCGACAACGTGCACGAAGTGCCGGCCGAGTGCGTGCGCGACACCGCATTCGACTGCGTGCTGTACCAGCACGTGAATCATTACCGGAACGACCGCCTGCGGCTGCTGAGCGAAGCGCAGCGCGCGCTGCCGACGCTGTTCGTCGAGCACGATCCGCCGCGCGAGCATCCGACCGACACGCTGCATCCGGTGCAGGACCCGAACGTGTTGCTGGTGCACGTGACGCCGTTCAACGCGCTGATGTGGGACAACGGCGTGACGCCGACGCGCGTGATCGAGCACGGCGTGCTGCTGCCGGAAGGTGTCGAGTATCACGGCACGCTGCCGAAGGGCGTGGCCGTGGTGAACAACCTCGCGCGCCGCGGCCGGCGCCTCGGCGCGGACCTGTTCGAGGTAGTGCGGCACAGCGTGCCGATCGATCTGGTCGGGATGGGCTCGACCGAACTCGGCGGGATCGGCGAAGTGCCGAACCCGGCGCTGCCGCAATTCCTGTCGCACTACCGGTTCTTCTTCAATCCGATCCGCTACACGAGCCTCGGGCTCGCGGTGATCGAGGCGATGATGATCGGGCTGCCGATCGTCGCGCTCGCGACGACCGAGATGGCGCAACTCGTGAAGACCGGCAGCAACGGCGTGGCCGATACGCGGCCGGCCGTGCTGATCGACGCGATGCGGATGCTGATTCGCGATCAGGAACTGGCGCGCGAGTGGGGCGCGGCGGCCAGGCGCGACGCCTGCGAGCGATTCGGCATCGAGCGCTTCGCGCGCGACTGGGACGCCGCACTGCGCGACGTGACGGCATGACGAAGGCGGCGTCACCCGCCGTCTTCATTGCGTCGTCGCGGGCGGCGAAGCGGGCGGACTACCGCCGTTCGCGGCGTTCGGCGCCGCCGGCGCGCTGCCGCTGGCCGCATTGCGTTCGTTTTCGGGCAGCAGCGCGAGGCGGTTGTACAGCGTTTTCAGGCTGATGCCGAGTGCTTTCGCGGTGCGCGGCTTGTCGCCGTTGAAATGGCGCAGCGACGCGACGATGAAGCGCTGCTGCGTATGCGCGAGCGTCGTGCCGATATGCAGCGTCATCGCGTTGTGGCGTACTTCTTCGCGCGGCGGCTGGCGGCGCGGCAACTGCAGTTCGATCTGCTCGTCGGCGAGGATGAACGCGCGCTCCAGCGCGTTGCGCAGTTCGCGCACGTTGCCGGGCCACGTGTACGCGCGCAGCGCCTTCATCGCCTGCGTCGACAGGCGCTTCCTCGTGCGGTGCCGCGCGTTCAGCCGTTCGACGATCTGCAGCGCGATGTCGCCGACGTCGTCCTCGCGCTGCCTGAGCGCGGGCACGTGCAGCGCGACCGGCGCGATCCGGTAGAACAGGTCTTCGCGCAGCCGGCCGCTGCGCAGTGCCTCGACCGGATCGTGGTGGGTGGCCGCGACGATCCGCACGTCGAGCGGAATCGGCTCGTGGCCGCCCACGCGCACGATCGTGTTGGTTTCGAGCGTGCGCAGCAGCTTGACCTGCAACTCGGCGGGCATCTCGGCGATCTCGTCGAGAAACAGCGTGCCGCCGCGCGCGGCCTCGAACATGCCCACATGTTGCGCGACGGCGCCCGTGAAGCTGCCTTTTTCGTGACCGAACAAGTGCGACTCCGCGATGTCCTTCGGAATCGCGCCGCAGTTGACGGGCACGAACGGCCCGCGCCGGCGCGGGCTCATGTCGTGAATGAGCCGGGCGACGATATCCTTGCCCGCCCCGCTTTCGCCGACCACCAGCACACTCACGCGGGTGGCGGCGACGCGCGACACTTTCAGCAGCAAATCCTGAATTGTTCGCGAACGCCCGAACAGTCGCGTGCCGTCATCGTCGGATTTCGACATGGAGTATGACCGAGTTGGGAAGTTTTGACCGAAGGTGTCGTGATCAGGTAAAAAACGACGTGGCACACGTCGTCTTTCACGTATGCAGGATACCTTTTATACCGATTCGTCGACATTGAATCTGGCAATGCGGCTGGCGCCGGCAGATAGATTTATTCGATGAACGGCGAATGCACGACACCGTTCTTCTATACTGCTAAGCACTCGTTTTCAGTGCAGGACCGCCTGTCTGCCCGATCGTGTGCAGCGTTGAAGATGCGTCGTGTGCCCGCTGACGTGCATGACGCTGCACGTGTCGCGGTGCCGGCCCACCTATGCGCCGGGCCGTATCAAAAGGAGCCTCGATGCCTTACGTCCTGATCGTCGAAGACGACGCCGATACGCGAACGATGCTGGCCACGCTCGCACGCACGCAGCAGCTTTCGTGCGATACGGCCGCGACGCTTGAAGAAGCGCGCACGCTCGTCTCGACGCATACCCCCGATCTCGTGCTGTGCGACCTCGTGCTGCCCGACGGCAACGGGATGGATCTGTTCGACGCATTGCCCAAGCGCGGGCATTGCGAAATGGTGTTGACCACCGGCCACGCGAGCCTCGAAACCGCGATCGACGCGTTGCGGCGCGGCGCGACCGACTATCTGGTGAAGCCGCTCAACATGCAGCGGCTGAACAGCATCTTCGCGCGCGTGCCGCGCACGACCGCGCTGCACGAGGAAATCGCGGAGCTGCGCTCGGAGTTGCAGCGGCTCGGCCGATTCGGCCGCATGCTCGGCAGCTCGCCGGCGATGCAGGCCGTCTACGATGCGATCGGCCGGGTCGCGCGCACCGAAGCGTCCGTGCTGCTCACCGGCGAATCGGGCACCGGCAAGGAGCTCGCCGCACAGACCGTGCACGACCTCAGCCTGCGCCGCCGTGGCCCGTTCCTCGCGGTGAACTGCGGCGCGATCGCCGCGAATCTCGTCGAGAGCGAGATGTTCGGCCACGATCGCGGCAGCTTCACCGGCGCGGAACGCCAGCACAAGGGCTTTTTCGAACGTGCGGACGGCGGCACGCTGTTTCTCGACGAAATCACCGAGATGCCGGTCGAATCGCAGGTCAAGCTGCTGCGCGTGCTGGAGACCGGGCGCGTCACGCGGCTCGGCTCGACGCGCGAGATCGACGTCGACGTGCGCATCGTAGCCGCGACGAACCGCGACCCGGAGGCGGCGATGGCGGAAGGCAAGCTGCGGCCGGACCTGTTCCACCGGATCAACGTGTTTCCGATTCCGCTGCCGTCGCTGCGCGAACGCGGCGACGACATCCCGATGCTCGCCGACGCGTTCCTGCAGCGCTACAACGAGGAGAGCGGCCGCAACCTGCGCTTCGCGCCCGCTGCCCGCGAAGCGCTGAAGAGCTACGAATGGCCCGGCAACGTGCGCGAGTTGCGCAACTTCGTGCAGCGCGCGAGTATCTTCACCGATGCCGACGTGATCGAGACGCTGCCTCCGCCGATCATGGACGAGCTGTCCAGCATGGTCGATTCGCATGAAGATCGCGTGACGGTGCCGTTCGGCACGCCGCTCGAGGAGGTCGACCGCAAGCTGATCCTCGGCACGATCGCGCAATGCGGCGGCGTGAAGGCGCAGGCGGCCGAGGTGCTCGACGTCAGCCTGAAGACGATCTACAACCGGCTCGCGCAACTGGAAGACGAAACGGAAAAACCGGATTCCTGATGTGGCCCCGATCGCGCTCATGTTCCCGCTCATCGTCCCGTTTCGGCTCCGCGGGGCGCGTCGCGCTCGAGCCGGCGGCGCATGCGTTCGACGTGCGGCGGAATGGCGCGGCGTTCGCGCAGGGTCCACGGCAGGCCAGCGAACGTGCGCACGATCGCCCGTTCGCGGCGCAGCAGCGGCAGCATGCGCACCGTGTGCAGCCACGCGGCCGCGGCCGGCCATCTGAGCCACGCCGTCCATACCGCGTTGCGGGCGGCGGTGCGCGCGCGTGTGGGCCGGTCGCGCTGCGCCGACGGGTAGTGATGGACCGTCAGGTGGGGCGCATACACGAGCCAGTGGCCGGCGCGAGACAGATCGAGCGCGAGCAGCGCTTCCTCGCCGCCGAGAAAGTAGCGCGGATGGTAGCCGCCCGCGCGCACGAACGCGTCGCGCCGGAACGCGGTCGCGCCGGCCAGCAGCCCGAGGATCGGGCGGCCCGGCAGCGCGACGGGCGCGTCCAGCGGGCTGTCGGCCATCAGCCGGCAGGTCGGGTCCTCGCGCCGGTCGGGGCCGACGAGCACGCGCGCGGTGACGGCCGCGACGTGCGGATACGCGTCGAGCAGGTTCGCGGCTTCGGCGATCGAACCGGGCGCCCACCACGTGTCGTCGTCGCAGAACGCGACATGGCGCGTGCGCGCCACGGCGACCCCGAGATTGCGGCCGGCCGCGCCGAGGTTGCCCGGCGCATGCACGAGCGCGACGTGCGCGAAGCGCTCGCGGATCAGCGCGGCCGTCTCGGCGTCCGCCGCGTTGTCGACGACGACGATCGCCGGCCGGTCGGGCAGCGCGGAAAGATGTTCGAGCGTGCGCGCGAGTTCGGCGGCGCGCCGGCAGGTCAGCACGATGGCGGTCATGCGCGGCTCGCCCGGCGGCAGCGCGACGCGCGCGGGCGTTACGCGGACGTGACGTCGCATTCGAGCCGCCAGGTCATTTCGGGTTCGTGGAGAGCGGCGCGCATATGAGGTTCGAACAGCGTTACCTGGCTTGCATATGCGTCGATGGCGGCGGCTTTCGCGGTGGCGCCCGCCGTATCGCCGCCGGCGGGCGGCGCGACCGGATGCGCGATCCAGCCGCGCTCGCGCCAGCCGATCACGCGCCTTGCCATCAGTCCATCGATGCGGCGATACGGCACGTCCTCGTAGAAGCGCCAGATGCGCGACGGATTGTCTTCGCGCAGCAGCGACAGCATGGCCTCCTGCACCTGCAGGTGATCGCGGTGGAACAGGCCGGCCGGCGCGAGCACGCCGAAGCCCGGGTGCGCGTCGATCGTCGCGGCCACGTGTGCCGCGATCGCGGTCGACGTGGCCGGGATGCCGTACTGGTCGTCGAGGAAGTCGAGCCACACGGGGCGTGCGTCGAGCCGCGCGAGCGCGCGGCGGTCTTCGTCGCGGCGCGCGCGCACTGCTTCGTCGGCGTCGTGAAACCCTGCGCGTCGATCCCACGGCGGCGCGGGCATGCCGCGCGGCGGGATTCCCGCGAATACGGTGACGACGATCGAGCCGGGCGCCTGCGCGAGCAGTTGTCCGCAACTGAAGACGGCATCGTCGAGATGCGGCGAGACGACGAGCCAGCGTGTCGGGTCGGGCATGGCGTGAGGATCTCCATCGTGAGCGGCCGGGCCGCCGGTGCCGATCGGCCAGCATGCGCCGTGCCCGCCGGCGGCGCGCACGGCGCCCGCTGCCGACTGTTCCCGCAGGAGCGTGTTCAATGACCGAAATTGCACGGCCGCAGGCCGGAAATTACGCAACGGCCGTGATGCTGGTCGCGATCGCGACCGTGCTGCAGACGCTCGCGATCCGGTTCGGCGGCGTGAATTTGCCGTTCGTGCTGTATTACCCGCTGCTCGCCGGCGCCGCGTGGGCGACATCGTTCCTGTTCGGCATCGTGTCGACCGTGGTCAGCGGGCTGCTCGTGTGGACGCTGTTCCTGTCCGATCCGGCCGCCTATACGGCGCCGCTGCCCGAGCGGCTCGTGCAGCTCGGTACGTTCATGCTGATCGGCGCGCTGGTGTGCGCGATCGCGTCGATGCTGCATCACACGCGCGTGACGAACGCTCGCGCAAGCCGACGCGAGGCGGCTGCACGCCGGCAGCTCGAGGCCGTGCTGGGCGCGCTGCCGCACGGCGTGATCGCGGCCGATACGATGGGCCGGGTCACCTATCTCAACGCGGCCGCGGCCGAACTCGTCGGCTGCCGGCCGGACGACGCAATGGGGCGGCCGGTGCGCGACGTGCTGCGGATCGTCGACCACGAAGGCCGCCGCGTGCCGACCACGCCGCTCGATCGTGCGCTCGGCGGCGCCGAGGCGACGTCCGACCGGCACTGGCTGCAGACCGGCAACGGCGATCCGGTGCCGATCGTCGCGGTCGCGTCGCCGCTTGGCGATGCGGACGGCAATCTCGGCGGCGCGGTGCTGATGCTGCGCGATGCCGGCGCGGACCGCGCGCGCGTCGACGCATCGCGGCTGCAGCGTGCGGTCGTCGATGCATCGCCGGACGCGATCGTCGGGATCGACGCCAGCGGCCACATCGCGAGCTGGAACCCGACCGCGCAGCGGATCTTCGGATACGACGAGGCCGATGCGCGCGGCCGCCGGTTCGACACGCTGATCGCGCCGCGCTGGTTGCGGCTCCATCCGCTCGCCAAATCGTTCGACACGATGCGCGAGCCGGTCGGGCCGCTCGAACTGCTGTGCGTGCGGCGCGACGGCCGGCGTTTTCGGGCGACGGTATCGGCATGTCCGGTGCAGGGCGACGCGCGGGCCTGCGTCGCGCTGTCGCTGACGCTGCGAGAAACCGGCGCGCAGCGCCGCCACGAGCTGCGGGCGCAGCGCTCGTTGCAGGGCGCGCGCCATGCGCGCGAGCAGGCCGACACGTCGAACCGGCTGAAGGACGAGTTGCTGGCCACGGTATCGCACGAATTGCGTACGCCGCTGAACGTGATCTACGGGTGGATCGAGGTGCTGCGCAATACCGGCGACCACGCGCTGCAGCATCAGGCGATCGACGCGATCGACCGCAGCGCGCGTTCGCTCACGCGGATGGTCGGCGACATCCTCGATGCGTCGTCGCTCGCGACCGGCAAGCTGCGGCTCGACACGACGCCGGTCGACATCGTCCGGTTGTTCTCCGACCAGGTCGGCACGTTCCAGACCGCCGCATCGTCGGCCGGCATCATGCTCGAATTCGACTGCGACGCGTCCGCGTGCATCGTGTCGGGCGACGCCGAGCGGTTGCGGCAGATGCTGTCGAACCTCATTTCGAATGCGCTGAAATTCACGCCGGCCGGCGGCAGCGTGACGGTCGGGCTCGCGCGCGACGACGCGCATGCGGTGCTGACCGTCGCCGATACGGGGCAGGGTGTCGCGCCGGAGTTCGTCCCGTACGTGTTCGACATGTTCCGCCGTGCGGACGATTCGCCCGCATCGCCGCGGCGGGGGCTCGGTCTCGGCCTGTCGATCGTGCGGCACATCGCACAGTTGCATGGCGGCCGGGTGACCGTCGCGAGCGCGGGCCGCGATCGCGGCACGACGTTCACTGTGACGCTGCCGGCCGGGTGGCAGCCGGCCGGCGCGATGGCGTGGGGGATCGTGCAGGCGGGCAGCCGTCGCGACGCGCTCGTGCTCGATACGCAACGCATCCTGATCGTCGACGACGATCCGACCACGCGTGCGAGCCTCACGGCCGCGCTGACCACATTCGGCGCGGCCGTCGCGATCGCGTCGTCGGGGCGCGAGGCGCTCGCGATGGCGGCCGACATGCGGCCGACGGTCGTGCTGTCCGATCTCGCGATGCCCAACGGCGACGGCTTCTGGCTGCTGGACGCGTTGCGGCGCGGCACGACGAACGGCGACGGCGGCCCGCCCGACGTGCGCGTGCTGGCCGTCACCGCGCACGCGGGCCTCGCCGACGAACGCCGCGCGCTGGAGGCCGGCTTCGACGGCTACCTGTGCAAGCCGGTCGACGTGCGCGAACTGGCGCACAAGATCGCGCACGTGACGAAGCGCGACGGCTGACGCGCGTCGCGCACCGGCCGCGTCAGGTGGTCGGCGCCGGCCGGTTCTGCGTGTGGACCTGGGCGAGCAGATGCGACGCGATGCGCGTGCTGCGCACGAGGTCGCCGGGCGTGTGGTGCGTGACCTGGCGTTGAATGAAGTATCGCGCGGTGTGCGCGAGCCCGTTCGCGAGCGTCGTCGTCGCGCGCCAGCCGAGCCGCTTCTGCGCGGCGGCCAGATTCGGCCGCCGCTGGCGCGGATCGTCGGACGGCAGCGGCCGGAATTCGATCGGCACCGTCGCGCCGACGATCCGCACGACTTCCCGCGCGACGTCGATCATCGCGATCTCGACGTCGCTGCCGAGATTGACCGGCTCGCTCGCATCGCCCGGTTCGTCCATCAGCCGGATCAACGCATCGACCATGTCGTCCACGTAGCAGAACGAGCGCGTCTGCTTGCCGTCGCCGTAGACGGTCAGCGGCTGTTCCGCGAGCGCCTGCGTGACGAAGTTCGACACCACGCGCCCGTCGGCCGGGTGCATGCGCGGGCCGTACGTATTGAAGATCCGCGCGATGCGCACGTCGACGCCGTACTGGCGGTGATAGTCCGCGAACAGCGTTTCCGCGCAGCGCTTGCCTTCGTCGTAGCACGCGCGGATGCCGGTCGGATTGACGCGGCCGCAATAGTGCTCGTCCTGCGGATGGACGTCGGGGTCGCCGTACACCTCGCTCGTCGATGCCTGCAGGATGCGCGCCTTCACGCGTTTCGCGAGGCCGAGGAGGTTGATCGCGCCGTGCACGCTGGTCTTCGTCGTCTGCACGGGGTCGCGCTGGTAGTGAACGGGCGACGCCGGGCACGCGAGGTTGTAGATCTCGTCGACTTCGACGTAGAGCGGAAACGTCACGTCGTGGCGCATCAGCTCGAAGTTCGGCGCATCGAGCAGGTGCGCGATGTTGTCCTTCGTGCCCGTGTAGAAATTGTCGACGCACAGCACGTCGTGGCCGGCCGTCACGAGCCGCTCGCACAGATGCGAACCCAGGAAGCCGGCGCCGCCGGTGACGAGGACGCGTTTTCGATCGTAGCCCTTCATTACGTATTCTCCTTGCGGTGTGCGAGCATGGCCGTCGTGGTGCCGACGGGCGTGCGCCGGCCGGTGCCGGCCGACGTGCCGGCGCGCTGCGCGTGGGCGACGTCGCGATAGATGTCGACGAGCCGGTCGGCTACGCCTTGCCAGGTGTAGAAGCGATGCGCGCGCAGGTAGCCGGCGCGGCCGAGCGCCGCGCACAGCTCGGGCTTCGCGCGCAGTTGCACGAGGCGCGCGGCCAGCGCGGCCGGGTCGCGCGGCGGCACGAGATAGCCGGTGGTGCCGTCGTCGACCGTCGTGCGGATGCCGCCGACGTCGCTGCCGATCACCGCCGCCGCGCACGCCATCGCCTCGACCGGCGTGATGCCGAACGGCTCGTACCACGGCGTCGTCACGAACACGTCGGCCGCGCTGTAGTACAGGTGCAGCGCGTCGCGATCGCGCCGGCCGACGAAGGTCACGCGGTTCGCGATCCCGAGTTCGTGCGCGAACGCGGCGAGCCGCGCGAGTTCCGGGTCGCGTGCGGGGTCGGGCGTCGCCTGGCTGCCGCCGACCACGTACAGGTGCGTCGGCCGCTGCGGATCGCGCGGCATGCGCGCGAGCGCGTCGATCACGGTATCGATGCCCTTGCGCGGCACCAGACGGCCCAGTTGCAGCACGACGAACGCGTCCTGCGGCCAGCCCAGCCGCGCGCGCGCATCGACGCGCGGCACCGGCTGGAATTCGCGCTCGTCGAAGCCGCACGGCACGATCTCGATGCGCGCGGTGTCGGCGCGATAGTGCGTCGTCAGATCGAGCGCATCCTGAGGACATTCGGCGATCAGGCGGTCCGAGCGGCGGGCGAGCGTGTCCTCGATCGCGAAGCGCGCATCGGGGAAGCCGTCGGCCGTGCCCTGGTGCAGCCGCCGCACGCGGCCGAGCGCATGGAACGTCGTGACGAGCGGGATGCCGAGCGCTTTTTTCACGCGCAGCGCCGCGTCGCCCGACATGAAGAAGTTCGCGTGCATCACGTCGACCGGGTCGGGCTCGCGCCGCATGCGCGCGATCATGTATTTCGCGAATGCGCCCATGTACGGCAACAGCCGCTCCTTGGGCACGTCGGCCGGCGGCCCGGCCGGCACGTGAATCACGCGCATGTGCGGGCCGATCGGCACGACTTCCGGCAAATGCGGGTTGTCGCAGCGCGTGTAGACGTCGACGTCGAGGCCGCGCTCCGCGAGCTGCTTCGCGACGTTCGCGACATAGATGTTCTGACCGCCGGCATCGACGCCGCCGATCACGCCCAGCGGCGATGCATGTTCACTGATCAACGCGATTCTTTGCATGGTATTGCTCCCGATATCGGGGCCGCGCTCATGGGCCGCCGTCATCGGTCGCTCGGCAATCGGCATGCCCGCCGGATTGCGGGGAAAACCGCTTCCCGGTGTGCCGAAAAAATTACAACGCGTTGGATGAAAGGGCGTCTGATCGCGGTTTCCCGCGGGCATGCGGCGCACGCGTCGCGGCACGCGATTTGCGCGACCTCTGCTCACCCGCCGGCCCGCCCGGCCCGATGAAAAGGAGGTCACGATGAAGGTATTCCAGCTGCAAGCCCGCTCCCCGCACATCCGCCGCCAGCGTGCGGTGCGCACCGGCATGGCGGTCGCGATCGCCGCGGCCACCGCGTGCATGGTCGTCGCGCCGAACGCGGTTGCCGCCGGCGACGACGGCGCCGCATCGTCGTCGACGTCGTCGTCGCATTCGAGCACCGGCACGAAGATCCGCGACGCGACGATCACGACCAAGGCGAAGGCCGAGCTCGTCGGCACGAACGGCCTGTCGGCCGGCGACATCCACGTGAAGACGCGGCACGGCACCGTGACGCTCACCGGCAGCGTGCCCGACGAGCAGCAGCGCACGCAGGCCGTCAGCGTCGTGAAGCAGGTGGACGGCGTGCAGACCGTGCGCGACCAGTTGACCATCCGGCCCAAATAACCGCGCGGCCGTCACAGGAGTCCAGCGATGAACTGCATGCTCAAACCGGTCGGCGAACAGACGATCGTGATCACCGGCGCGACCAGCGGCATCGGTCTCGTCACCGCGCGCAAGGCGGCACGGCGCGGCGCGAAGCTCGTGCTGTTCGCGCGCAACGAGGAAGCGCTGAACACGCTGTGCGAGGAAATCCGCCAGCACGGCGGCCTTGCGGTGCCGGTGGCCGGCGACGTCGGCAATATCGAGGATCTGCAGCGCGCGGCCGCGGCGGCGGCCGACACGTACGGCGGCTTCGACACCTGGGTCAACAATGCGGGCGTGTCGATCTTCGGCACGGCGGCTGCGGTGCCGCTCGAGGATCAGCGCCGGCTGTTCGACACCAACTACTGGGGTGTCGTACACGGCTCGCTCGTCGCGGCCGACCATTTCCGGCGCAAGAGCGATTTCCACGGCGGCGCGATCATCAACATGGGCAGCGAGGCGTCCGACGCGCCCGTGCCGCTGCAAAGCGCATACGTCGCGTCGAAGCACGCGGTGAAAGGCTTCACCGATTCGCTGCGGCTCGAGATGGAAGCGGATCACCTGCCGGTGTCCGTCACGCTGATCAAGCCGGCCGCGATCGACACGATGTTCGTGATGCACGCGAAGAACTACATGAACGTCGAGGCGAAGCTGCCGCCGCCGATCTACGACCCCGACCTGGTGGCCAACGCGATCCTGTTCGCGGCCGCGCACCCGCGCCGCACGCTGTTCGTCGGCGGCGCCGCGAAGTTCACGTCGGCGAGCGCCTACCACGCGCCGCGCCTGTTCGATCGCGTCGCGACCACGCTGTTCTCGCGCGGCCAGCGCACGGTGCGCCCCGCGCGGCCGCGCGACGACAACGCGCTGTACGACTCGCGCCACGCGCTGCACGAGCGCGAGGGCATGGAAGGGCCGGTGCTGCGCAGCTGTGCGTACAACACGGTGGTGCAGCGGCCGAAGGTTGCCGGCGCGGTCGCGCTGGGCGCGGCGGCGCTGGCGTTTGCCGCGTTCGCGCGGGCACGCCGGTCGTCCGCGTGATTTCGTTGAGATTTTCCAAGGAGGCTTTCATGACATCCCGACAACATACGGGCCACGAATACAGCCACTCGCGTGCGCACGAAGGCGAGCGCACGCAGCAGGACCACGACAAGGGCGGGCACCAGACGGGGCACGGCAAACCGCCGAGCCCGGTCGACGTGCAGAAGGCGCTGAAGGGGATGGACTACCCGGCCAGCAAGTCGGACGTCGTGCAGTGCGCGGAGCGCTCGCATGCCGACCGCGAGGTGCTCGACATGCTGCGCAAGATTCCCGAGCGCGAGTACGACACGCCGGCGTCGGTATCGAAGGAACTCGGGCGGCTGATGTAGGCGTCGCCCCGTCGCGCCGCGTGCGCGTGCGCGAGCGCGCGGCGCACCTATCACGAGGAGCACGACCATGGCGATGATCGTCGCAGGCCGTTTCACGACGTTCGATGAAGCGGAAGGTGGGGCGCGTCACCTTTACGAGCGCGCGTTCGGGCCCGACGACGTGTCGATCTTCTTCCTGAACCCCGGCGGCCAGCACGCGCGCTTCCCGATCGGCGGCGACGTGTATGCCGATACGGCGGCGAAACCGGGAGGCCGCGGCGCGATGGTCGGTGCGATTCGCGGCTTGCTGATCGGCGTCGTCGTCGGATTGATCGTGTATGCGCTCGGCTTGCGCTACTGGTTCGTGCCGGCTGCGGGCGCGCTGGCCGGCGCGTATCTCGGCGCATTCGGCGGCGCGCTCGGGCGGATGCGCGGCGAGCAGGCCGAAGGCAAGGGCACGCTCGCGCAGAGCCAGACCGGCGTGATCCTCGCCGCGCGCGTGACGCCCGATACCGCGACGGCTGCGGAAGACGTGCTGCGCGCGACCGGCGCGAAGTCGATCGAGCGTGTCGAAGGCGACTGGCAGGACGGCGAATGGCGCGATTTCGATCCGGTGCGCCGGCCCGATGAAGCCGCGTCCGGCGGCCCGCGCTGAAGATGCCCTTTTTCCAGACGCTTGCAACGCCCACCGTCGAAACACGGTCGACGCGTGCAGGCCGGCGTGCGGCGCGCGCGGCACGCCGCTTGCGCGGCATCGTCGGCATTCGTTCAAGGAGGAACCCATGACCCACGCACAGACCCCGCCGCCGCAGAAACAGGCGCATCGGCCGGGCACCGAGCGCGAGATGCATCCGAAGCCGCGCGACGAAGCGGCCGACTACGTCGGCAGCGGCAAGCTCGCCGGCAAGGTCGCGCTGGTGACGGGCGGCGACAGCGGGATCGGCCGCGCGGTGGCGATCGGCTTCGCGAAGGAAGGCGCGGACGTCGCGATCGTCTACCTGAAGGAATCCGACGACGCCGCCCATACGAAGCAGCTGATCGAGCAGGCCGGCCGGCGCTGCGAGGCGATCGCATGCGACGTCGGCGATCGCCGGCAGGCGCGCGACGCGGTGGCGCGCACGGTCGAACGGCTCGGCCGTCTCGACGTGCTCGTGAACAACGCGGGCGAGCAGCATCCGCAGCCGGGCATCGAGGACGTGTCCGAGGAGCAGCTCGAACGCACGTTCCGCACGAACGTGTACGGGATGTTCTTCTGCACGCAGGCCGCGCTGCCGCACTTGAAGCCGGGCGGACGCATCGTCAACACGGCGTCGGTCACCGCCTATCACGGCAGCCCGAAACTCCCCGACTACTCGGCGACCAAGGGCGCGATCGTCGCGTTCACGCGGTCGTTGTCGATCGAGCTGGCCGAACGCGACATCCGCGTGAACGCGGTCGCGCCGGGGCCGATCTGGACGCCGCTGATTCCGTCGACGTTCACGCCCGAACAGGTCGCGAAATTCGGCTCGAACGTGCCGCTCAAGCGACCGGGGCAGCCGGACGAACTGATCGACTGCTACGTGCTGCTCGCGTCGGACGGCGCGAGCTACATGACCGGGCAGACGCTGCATCCGAATGGCGGCTCGATCGTCGGCGGCTGACGGCCGCCCTCACGCAACTACAAGGAGAAAGCAGATGAGACAACCCAACTGGACGATCGCCGCGCTCGCCGCCGGCGTGCTCGCCGTGTCGGGCCTTGCCCGCGCGCAGATGCCGAGCGAGCCGCCCGCGTCGAATTCGCATGTGCCGGGCGGCGTGATCAATCCGTCGTCGGGCGCGGGCGCCGCGGGCGATCCCGGCATCGCGAAAGCGCCGAAGGGCACCGACGCGGAGTTCGTCGACAAGGCCGCGATGGCCGGCAAGGCGGAAGTGCAGGCAAGCCAGCTCGCGCTGAAGCAGGCGCAGTCGGCGGACGTGCGCGCGTTCGCGAAACGGATGGTCGCGGATCACGGCAAGGCGAATGCGAAGCTCGAGGAAATCGCCTCGCGCAAGGGCATGAAGCCGCAGGTCGACCCGATCTCGGATCCCGACGTGGAGGCGCTGCGCGGCAAGAGCGGGCACGACTTCGACACCGCGTATCTGGCGGCGGCCGGCCCCGATGCACACAAGAAGGCAGTCGCGTTGTTCGAAGACGAAGCTCGCGACGGCAAGGACGCGCAACTGCGCGCGTTCGCCAAGTCCACGCTGCCGACGCTCAGGCATCACCTGAGCATGGCAGAGACGGTTGCACGCAAGGTGGGCTCGCAATAACGCGCGCCCGGTTCCACCCTCGGGCCGCACGTGCGGCCCGCTTTTTCGGAGAAGCAGTCATGGCCCAACGGCAATCGAAGCACGAAGGCATCCTCGAACTGCTCTGCCAGGCATACGAGACCGAGCTTGGCGGTGCGCAGATCTACGAGGCCGCGCTGCAGTGCGCGACCGACGAGGATCTGCACAAGGAATGGGAGAAGTACCACCGCGAGACGCTGCATCACCAGGAGGTGCTGCGCAAGGTATTCGAAACGCTCGGCCTCGATCCCGATGCGCAATCGCCGGGGCGCGCCGCGGTGGCCGCCACCGGCAAGTCGCTGGTGCAGGTGATCCAGCAGGCGAAGAAGCAGGCCGACCCGGCCGTCGCGCAGGTGGTGGCAGCCGAGTGCGTGGTGCTGGCCGAAACCAAGGATCACCTGAACTGGGAGCTGATCGGCTACGCGGCCGACCAGTTGCCCGACAGTGACGCCGCGAAGGCGCTGAAGGCCGCGCACGACGAGGTGGAGGCCGACGAGGATCATCATCTGTATCACACGCGTGGCTGGGCGCGCGAGATGTGGATCGAGTCGATGGGCTTCAAGGCGGTGCTGCCGCCGCCGGAGGAAGTGAGGAAGGTGGAATCCGCCGCCGATGCGGCACGTGCCGAGCGCTCGCGCGGCAAGATGATGTAACGACCGGGCGGGCGGCGTCGCGCTCGGCGCGGCGCCCGCCCGCCATGAAGGTTGCGTACGCAACCGACATCGGTGGATCGTGTCGATCCTTCACGTCAGCATGTCGACGAGCATCGTCACCACCGACGCCGCCATCAACGCGACCGCCACCCAGCCGAACAGTTTCGATACCGGGCCGCTTCCGGGCTGGCCGGCCGCATCGCGCTTGCCCGACAGCAGCATCACGAGCACGAGCATCGGCACCGCCGCGACGCCGTTGAGCACGGCGCTCCAGTACAACGCCCGGATCGGGTCGATCGGGCTGAAGCAGATCGCGATGCCGACGATCACGCACAGCGCCAGCACCGTGTAGAACGCGGGCGCGCGCCGCACGGGCTCGTTCAACCCTTCGTGGAACCGCCAGGCTTCCGCGCAACCGTAGGCGGCGCTGCCCGCGAACGCGGGAATCGCGAGCAGCCCGCAGCCGACGATGCCGAACGCGAACACCAGGAACGCGGCTTCGCCGGCGATCGGCCGCAGCGCCTCGGCGGCCTGCGCGGTGCTGCCGATGTCGTGCCGGCCGCGCGCGAAGAAGACGGCCGCGCCGATCACCATGATGCAGAACGACACCGCGTTGGTGACGATCATGCCGGTCCACGTATCGACCGTGACGCGCTGCTCGGTCTCGCGGCGCGTGTCGCGTTCGCCGTCCCGTTGCTCGGCCGTGGTTTGCTCGACTTCGAGCGCGGCCTGCCACACGAACAGATACGGGCTCAGCGTCGTGCCGAGCACGGCGACCGCGGTGGTCGCATACGCATGCGTGAACGCGATCTGCGGCAGCACGATCGCATGCAGCACGCTGCCCCAGTCGACGTGCACGAAGCCGAGTTCGAGCACGTACGCGATCAGGCCGAGCGTCATCCATTTCAGCCAACGCGCGTAGCGTTCGTACGACAGCATCACCTGCAACGCCAGCGATGCGATTCCATAGAGCGGTGCATACCAGTAGCTGCGGCCGCCGACGACGAGCGCCGTCGCATCGCCCATCGCCGCCAGATCGGCGCCGACGTTCACGACGTTGACGATCACGACCATCACGATCAGCGTCTTCGCGACGCGATCGGAAAACCGTTCGCGGATGCCGGCCACGAGGCCTTCGCGATTGCGTCGCCCGATGAACGCCGCCGCCAGCTGCACGGCGACCATCATCGGCAGCGTGACGACGATCATCCACAGCATGTTGAAACCGAACTGGCTGCCGGCCTGCGCGTAGACGGCGACGTTGCTCGGATCGGCGTCCGACGCGCCCGCGAGCAGGCCGGGGCCGAGCCGCCGATACCACGGTTTCGCGGCGGGCGGCGGCGTCTCGGCCGCCGCCCGCGCGCCATCGCCCAGTCCGCTCATCCGGCGTCCCCGTGCGACGGGCGAGCGCCGCCGCCGCGTCGCTCGCGCGCGAGGCGCGACGCGGTGCGCAACGCGTCGACCAGCGTGCGGTACGCATGTTCGCGGGAATCGGCGCCGCGCGTGCGCAGCACGTACGACGGGTGATAGGTGGCGACGACGAGCCGGCCGTCGTCGGTGCGCACCGGCGCGCGCGTGCGCTCGAGCGTCGCGTCGTTGTCCTGCAGGACCGCGCGCAACGCCGTCGCGCCGAGCGCGACCACCACGCGCGGCTGTACGGCTGCCAGCTCGCGTTCGAGCCAGTAGCGGCACGCGGCCACTTCGCGCTGCGCGGGCGTCTTGTGCAGCCGCCGCTTGCCGCGCGGTTCCCATTTGAAGTGCTTGACCGCGTTCGTCAGATAGACGTGCGAGCGTTCGATTCCGGCTTCGTCGAGCGCGCGGTCCAGCATGCGGCCGGCTGCACCGACGAACGGCATGCCCGCGCGGTCCTCCTGGTCGCCCGGCTGCTCGCCGACCAGCATGATCGTCGCATCGAGGGGCCCGGCGCCCGGCACCGGCTGCGTCGCGTGTTCCCACAGCGCGCAGCGGCGGCACGCGTCGAGCGTGCGCGGGGCCTCGTCGTCGGGCGGCGGTGTCGGAGCATCGGGCGCCTTGCGGGTCATGCGGGGCCTCCGGTGCGGGCCGACGCAGCGGCGCGCGGCGATCGGGCGGAACACTTCGGCAATCGCATGGTCGCACGCGCAGAGGGACGCAAACGGGACGATTGATGCCGCATCGCACGCATGAAGGACTCCCGGATCGACGATGCGAACCACGCAGCAACCGGCATGCCGCATGCAGTCGCTATGGGCGCGCGCCTTGCGTGACAAGTCCGTCCAACGACAGGAGAAGCAGATGCTACCCGACCCCGGCGACGACCCGGCCGCCGACGACGTGCTGCTGTGGCGCGCGCCCGACAGCGTGCCGCGCCGCCCGCGCCGCGTGCTGGTCGTCGACGACTATCGCGATGCGGCGGATGCGCTGCGCCTGCTGCTCGAGGCGCGCGGCTTCGAGTGCCGGGTCGCCGACGATCCGTTCGCCGTGTGCGACGTCGCACGCGACTGGCAGCCGTTCGCGGTCGTGCTCGATATCGCGATGCCGGGCCTCGACGGACTGGAACTGGCGACGCGGCTGCGCGGCGATCCGCAAACGGCCGACATGCTGCTGATCGCGTGCAGCGGGCTGGCGTCGCGGCGGGATCGCGAACTGGCGAAGGAAGCCGGCTTCGATGCGCATTGCGCGAAGCCGCTGACGCCGCACCGGCTGCTGGGCTACCTCGAATCGGCGTGCGGCGGTGCGGTGGCGCCGGACGGGGACGTTACACGACCCTTGTAAAAAGGCTGGCGGCGCGCGCGGCGCGGGCAAAAAAACGCCCCGCGCGGGCGGGGCGTGTCGGACGGATGCGCCGGCGAACCGGCGCTGCGTCGCGGTGCGGTCAGTGGCGGCCGCGCGTGCGCGGATCGTCGAGGTCTTCGGTCGGGTCGGTCAGCCCGAGCTCGTCGCCGGCACTCCAGTACGGGGTGCTGCCGTAGAACTCGTGCAGCGGCTCGGCCCATTGCGGATCGGCCATTGCCGGCCAGTGGTCCTTGTCGAACCCCGGCGCGTTGCGGATCCGCTCGGACGATACCGACAGCAGGAAGCACTTGCGCTCGGTATCGAGCGTCAGCGCGCTCCACGGGATCGCATGGAGCTTGTCGCCGATGCCGAGGATGCCGCCGCTCGACAGCACCGCATACGCGATGCGGCCGGAGCGCACGTCGAGCATGATGTCCTTGATCTTGCCGACATCGTCGCCGTCGGTCGTATAGACCTTGTCGCCTTCCAGCGTATCGGCCGCCATCACGTCGGGGCCGGGGCCGGCCGCCGTCGCGGCGCCCTTGCCGATGATGCGGGTCTGACCTTGATCGGGAGTCTGCATGGTTTCCTCCAGGCTGCGTGGGGCGCGACCGTGCCCGGGGGGCGGGCCCTGCGGGTCGCGCGGGTTGTCGGGGCGGGGCGAAAATCGCTCCGTCACGTCTGCTTCGGTTGCGACACGCCTTCCAGCGTGTTCGCCACGTCGTCGCGCTCCGGGCTGGCCGTGCGCGTCGCGATGTCGGCAAGCGACAGCATGCCGACCAGGCGCTTGTCGTGATCGACGACGGGCAGCCGGCGCAGTTGCGCATCGGCCATGTAGTGCTGGATCTCGTCCAGCGAATCGTCGTCGAAGCACCATTCGATCGGGCCGGACGCGACCTCGTGGATTCGCGTCTCCGGCGGCTTGCCGGCCGAGATCGCGCGCACCGCGAGATCGCGGTCCGTCACCATCCCGACCAGCCGGTTGTTGTCGCACACGGGCAGCGCGCCGATGTCGTAGCGCTCCATCAGTTGGGCGGCATGACGGATCGAGTCGGTCGGTGCGATCCGCACGACGTCCTGCGACATGATTTCGTTGACGCGATGCATGAAATTCTCCTTGGCGGTAGGTGAAGCAATGTGCCGATGCGGCTGCTGCGATCCAGCAAGCCGCATGCCGTGCGCGCGGGTCGTCGCGTCATTCGTCGTCGCGTTCCCGCTTGTCCTGCCACGGCCCGTCGTCGTGCGTGCCGGGCGGCGTGTCGGGCTCGATGCGCGTGACGCCGCCGGTCGCGGGCGGGTCGCTCGCTGGAAACGTGTCCTCGAGCTGCTTGTCGATATGACGCTCCGAGTGGCGTGTGTGCGTGCGGTCCTGGTCTTTCAGCGGCGGGTGCGGGTCGGGCTGCCGCTCGTGCGCCGGTGCGTCGTGGCCGTGCCGGGTCGAATCCTTCATGGCGGTGCTCCGTATCGGGGACGATGAGCCGCCTCGGCGCAACCGGCGTTCCCGATCCGCACGCACGGCACGTGATTTGCCGCTCCCACGGTGACCACGACGACGACCATGACGACACGGCGCAACAGCAGGCCTGCTGCGCGCATATCGAGCGGGAGGTACGACGATGATTCCGAAACGACGACCAGGGGTGCGCTACGAGATCAACGTATGCGGCGGCGGATTCGATTCCGTGAAGAGCCATTTCGATACGTGGAAGCATGAACCGCTGATCTACCGGCCCGAGCGCCGGATGTTCGAGGGCAAGGCCGACGTGCGGCCGCTCGGCGACGAGACGTTCGGGGCGACCGAGCCGGCGCGCTTCGCGCTGCAGCGCGCGTGCGAGCCGTCGGATCCCTACGCACTCGCGGCGCGCGTGCGGGACGACGGCCGCGAGCTGTGGCTGGTCATGGCCGCATACGACGCGTAGCGGCGTGCTTGCAAGTTTTGCAGCGAACGGTGTAGCGAAGGCATGGCGCTTCGCGTTGGGCCGCGCGACGTCGCGTCGACGCCCGTGCAGGGACGACGCGAGCGGACGGCACGCGGTTTGCGGATCTTCGATTCGCCAATCGTCGATACGCGGCCGTCGCGCCGATATCGACCCGAATCCAGCAACGATAGGGAATGCCGATGACACACGAACCCGAGCGGTGGCTGCAACGGCCCGAGCCACCGATCCCCGACATCGAGCCGGACCCCGAGCCGCCCGATCCCGACGACGTGCCGCCGGACATGCCCGAACCGTACCGGGAACCGGAGGGCGACCCGCCCGGGCATGCGCCGCCGGAACGCGATCCACCGTCCCCGGAGCCGCCGGTGCGCGCGATGTCGCTCGTGCGCAGGGAGGGCCTGCAATGAGTATCCGCGTGAAACCCGGCCTGCTGCGCGACATCGCGGAGACGCTCGGCCGCCATTTCGAGGCGCGCGAGATGCCGTTTCACGTCGAGGAGCAGCCGGCCGGTGCATTGCACGTCGGTTTTCACGTCGACGACCATCCGGCGTCGCTGACCGTCACGTTCGACCCCGACGCCTTCGCCGCGCTCGAACGGGCCGACGTCGAACGGCAACGCGGCGCGCTCATGCGCGTCGCGGCCGAATTCGACGCGATGATGGCGCGCCGCGGGCCGACCGCGTACGCGGGCGATTTCCATTTCAACCGGCTCTGAGCGGTGCCGCCGCGGCGTGGCTCCGAGCCGCCGACTTGCGGGAGGATTCGATGAACACGATCCAGACGATACGGGTGGGCGCCTGTGCGTTCGCCGCTGCGTGCGCGCTGGGCGCATGCACGCAACCGACCAACGGCCCCTACGGCGCGCATGCGGCGCCGCCCGACGGCCGCGGCGCGCAGTCGACCACGACGATGCCGGATGCGAATACGCGCTACGACACGCGTCCGTCGCCGGGCAACGCGATGCCGCAGGGCGCGACCGTCGGCGAACCGGCCGACGTGCCGCCGCCCGGCCCGAACGGCACGCAGGGCGACCCGCCGCTGCCGGGCACGCCGCCGCCGATGCAGTACTGACCCGACGCGTCGCGACGCCGCGTCACGGCATGCCGCATCGCGATGCGGCCGGAGGAATGCGATGGCGAATCAGCACGAGCACCTGGAGGACTGGCTGCGCGATGCATACGCGATGGAGCGCCAGGCCGAGACGATGATCGACGCGCAGATGAAGCGGGTCGGCCACTATCCGCAATTGCAGGATCGGCTCCGGCTGCATCTTGACGAGACGCTCGGCCAGCAGGCGCTCGTCGAAGCGTGCCTGATGCGGCTCGGTACGTCGCCGTCGGCGACCAAGGATCTGTCCGCGCGCGTCGCCGCCTACGGGCAGATCGCGAGCGGCATGCTGGCGGACGACGAAGTCGTGAAGACGGCGTTGGCCGGCTATGCGTTCGAGCAACTCGAAATCGCCGCGTACACGGCGCTCGTCGCGGCGGCGCACGCGGCCGGCGAAGAAGAGATCCGCGCGTGTTGCGAGCGAATCCTGCAGCAGGAGCGCGACATGGCCGCATGGTTGCTGCGTCATCTGCCCGAGTTGACGACCGCGTTTCTCGATCGTTCGGCGGTCGACCGCATCGATGCGAAGCGGTGAAGAGACGCGTTTTCCCGCGAGCGAAATGCGTGCCCCAAACTTGCCCCCGGCTTGTAAAAAAGCTTTCTCGGCTTGTGTCGAGACGGGGTTCGAACCCGCGAGAGCCGCGACGCATCGCGCTTTGCGCGATTGGCACGGAAGCTGCATGACGTCCGGTAGAAGACATACCGCGAACCGAACCGTCAGGAGGCTTTCGATGCCCGTCTCGCTTGCGCTGCAGATGCGACAGCATCTGGCACTTACGCCGAGGCTTCAGCAGTCGCTGCGGCTGCTGCAGTTGTCCTCGCTTGAATTTCAACAGGAATTGCGTCAGGCGCTCGACATGAACCCGTTTCTCGAAGACGGCCTGGGCGACGAGGAAACGGCTGCCGGAACGCCCGAGCAGCCGACCGAAGCGGCCGCGCCCGAAGCGGCGCCCGAGCACGACGAAATCCGCCCGCCGGACGGCGAGGTGCCGTTTACCGCCGCGCCCGCGCCGCGCGGCACGAGCCGCCAGGGCGAGGACGGCGACGGCCTGTCGCCCGGCGAATGGATGGCCGCCGAGCCGTCGCTGCATCAGCAACTGCACGATGCGCTCCGGCTCTATCCGCTCAACAAGCGCGATCGCGAAGCCGCGCGCCTCGTGATCGATGCGCTGGACGATGACGGCTACCTGCGTCAGGCGCTTCCCGAGCTCCTGGTCGCCGCCGATCCGGCGTGGCTGCTATCGGAGCAGGATCTCGCGGTCGCGCTGCGGCTCGTGCAGATGCTCGACCGGCCGGGGATCGCCGCCCGTTCGTTGTCCGAATGCCTGGTGTTGCAGCTCGACGCGATTCCGGCCGGCACGCCGGCGCTCGCGGAAGCGAAAGCGATCGCGCGCGAGCATCTGGAGCGGCTCGCGCGCCGCGAGACGGCCGAGATCCAGCGGCGCCTCGGCTGCAACACGCAGACGCTGCATGCTGCCTGCGCGCTGGTGCGCGGGCTCGACCCGCGCCCCGGCAATCACTACGGCAGCACGCGCGGCGATTACGTGGTGCCCGACGTGATCGTGCGCCAGGTGCGCGACGAATGGATCGTCACGATCAATCCGGCCGTGCTGCCGCGTGCGCGCCTGCACGAGCGCTACGCGACGCTGTTCGCGCAGTCCAGCGGCGAGCGCGATTCGCCGCTTGGCCAGCAGTTGCAGGAGGCGCGCTGGCTGATCCGCAACGTGCAGAAGCGCTTCGACACGATTCAGCGCGTGGGCGAATGCATCGTCGCGCGGCAGCGCGATTTCTTCCGCTACGGCGAGATCGCGATGAAGCCGCTCGTGTTGCGCGACATCGCCGAAGAACTCGACCTGCACGAGTCGACCGTATCGCGCGCCACCGGCAACAAGTACATGGCCACGCCGCACGGTACGTTCGAGTTCAAGCACTTCTTCCCGCGCAAGCTCGAGGCCGCGGGCAAGGGCGTGTGTTCGGCGTCGGCCGCGAAGGTGCTGATCCGCGACATGATCGCGGCCGAGCGGGATACCGATCCGCTGTCCGACGTCGCGCTCGCCGAGAACCTCGCGGGCCGCGGCATTCTTCTTGCGCGCCGCACGGTGACGAAGTATCGCCAGGCGATGAAGATTCCGCCGGCCGACCTGCGGCGTCGCGACGCCGCGTGACGGCCCGATTGTTCCACCCCGCGCGTGCCGCGCGTTGCGTCGGCTCGCGCGCCAACGAGAGGAGCGCAACCATGCCAGCCAAATCCCAGGCCCAGCAGCGTGCCGCGGGAGCCGCGCTGTCGGCCAAGCGCGGCGACGCGAAAATGAAGGATCTCAAGCCGCCGGCGAAATCGATGGCCAGGTCGATGAGCGAGAAAGAGCTCGAGAAAATGGCGTCCACGTCCACGCACGGCAAACCGAAACACAAGCACGATGCGTGAGCGCCGCCGACGTTTAGTGACGACTGCTGTCATCCAGGAGGGTTCCATGCTTCGATACGCCATCATTTTCTTCGTCATCGCGATCATCGCGGCCGTGTTCGGCTTCGGCGGCATCGCCGCCGGCGCGGCCGAGATCGCGAAGATCCTGTTCTACATCTTCGTCGTGATCTTCCTGGTCACGCTGCTTCTGGGCGTCGTGCGACGATGAGCGTGACGCCCGACCGGTCGCAGCGCGTGCAGGAACTCGAGCACGCGTTCGCGATCGGCTTTCCGTCGCAGTCGACCGTCGTCGTGCATGCGGACGACGCATCGGGACGGCTGACGATCCACGTGTCGTGGGTGCGCGTGCCGTCCGACGAGGACGCGCGCGAATGGCGCTGCGCGGTCGACATGCGGTTCGATGCGGACGTGGTCGAGCGCTACGCGTCGCTCGACACGGCCGACCGGCTGCGCGTGCGCACGCAGCTGTGCGACCGCGCGCGGCGCGCGGTGGACGAGCACAAGCCGCGCATCGAGGATGCTGCGATCGAATGCAACGTCGCGCTCGACGTGACGCGCGCCGAATTCGACGCGGCGCTGCGCGCGCCCTGACGCCGCGGCCGGCCCGCGGCCGTTCGCGGTCGTTTCGAGACCGTTTCGCGGCATCGGGGCCGGCGTTCCCTGCCGTCCGCACGCGCGCCGCGGCGCGTCGTCGTGCGGCGGTTCCCTAGCGAATCCCACGAGGACCCCTGACGATGACGAATCCCCCATCCGCCGGCCAGACCCCGCCGACGCAACCGCCCGACAGCGCGAAGTCGCGCCAGCTCGAAGAGAACCGTGCGCGGCCCGACGGCGAGGCGTTGCGCACCAACCAGGGCGTGCGGATCGCCGACAACCAGAACACGCTGCGCGGCGGCGCGCGCGGCCCGTCGCTGCTCGAAGACTTCATCATGCGCGAGAAGATCACGCATTTCGATCACGAGCGCATTCCGGAGCGGGTGGTGCATGCGCGCGGTGCGGCCGCTCACGGCGTGTTCCGCGTATACGAGCCGATGGCCGACTACACGAAGGCCGCGTTTCTGCAGGACCCGGCCGCCGAAACGCCGGTATTCGTGCGCTTCTCGACCGTGCAGGGGCCGCGCGGGTCGTCCGACACCGTGCGCGACGTGCGCGGCTTCGCGGTGAAGTTCTATACCGAGGAAGGCAACTACGACCTCGTCGGCAACAACATGCCGGTGTTCTTCATACAGGACGCGATCAAGTTCCCCGACTTCGTGCACGCGGTGAAGCCGGAGGCGCCGAACGAGATGCCGACCGGCGCGTCGGCGCACGACACGTTCTGGGATTTCGTGTCGCTGGTACCGGAAACCACGCACATGGTGCTGTGGCTGATGTCGGACCGCGCGTTGCCGGCGAGCTATCGCGCGATGGACGGCTTCGGCGTGCACACGTTCCGTTTCGTGAACGCGGCCGGCGTCGAGCGTTTCGTGAAATTCCACTGGCGGCCCGTGAGCGGCGCGTATTCGCTGCTGTGGGACGAGGCGCAGCGAATCGCCGGCCACGACCCGGATTTCAATCGGCGCGACCTGTGGGCGGCGATCGAGCGCGGCGACTATCCGGAGTTCGAGCTCGGCGTGCAGATGATCGATCCGGCCGACGCGGACACATTCGACTTCGACCTGCTGGATGCGACCAAGCTCGTACCGGAAGAAGTCGTGCCGGTGCGGCCGATCGGCCGGATGACGCTGAACCGCAACCCCGACAACTTCTTCGCGGAGACCGAGCAG
Source organism: Burkholderia sp. MSMB1459WGS (assembly GCF_001534535.1). Lineage (NCBI taxonomy): Bacteria > Pseudomonadati > Pseudomonadota > Betaproteobacteria > Burkholderiales > Burkholderiaceae > Burkholderia > Burkholderia sp. MSMB1459WGS. Next base: position 112,736 of record NZ_LPMU01000080.1, on the reverse strand, counting down.
GTCGCGTTTCACCCGGGCCACGTCGTGCCGGGCATCGACTTCACGAACGACCCCCTGTTGCAGGGGCGGCTGTTCTCGTACACCGATACGCAACTGAGCCGGCTCGGCGGCCCGAATTTCCACGAGATCCCGATCAACCGGCCGGTGTGTCCGTTCGCGAACAATCAGCGCGACGCGATGCACCGGCAGACGATCAACGTCGGGCAGGCGTCGTACGAGCCGAACTCGACGAGCGGCGGCTGGCCGCGCGAGACGCCGCCCGCGCCGTCCGGCGGCGGTTTCGAGACCGTGCCCGAGCCGCTCGAAAGCCACAAGGTGCGCGTGCGCAGCGAATCGTTCGCCGACCATTTTTCGCAAGCCGCGCTGTTCTACCAGAGCATGACCGAGATCGAGCAGCGGCATATCCGCGACGCGTACTGCTTCGAACTCGGCAAGGTGACGCAGCCGAAGATTCGCGAGCGCGTGGTCAACGAGATCATCGCGCGCTTCGACGCCGGGCTCGCCGCGCAGGTCGCCGAACGGCTCGGGCTGCCCGCGCCGCAGGCGGCCGCGACGCCGGCCGTCGCGCAGCGTTCGCCCGCGCTGAGCCTGATCGGTCGCGCGAAGCCCGGCACCCGCTCGCGCAAGATCGCGCTGATCGCGACGCCCGGCGTGAATCAGGTGCTCGTCGAGCAGGTGCGCGACGCGCTGCAGGCCGCGCACGCGGTGCCGACGATCGTTGCGCCGACGCTCGCGCCGATCGGCGGAATCGTGCCGGAGGCGACGCTGGCCGGCATGCCGTCGGTGATGTTCGATGCGGTGTTCGTCTGCGGCGGCGACGGCGATGGGCGCGACCTCGCGCACAGCGCCGAAGCCCGCCATTTCGTGCGCGAGGCGTTCAAGCACCTGAAGCCGATCGCGGCCGTCGGTTCGGGGCGGCAATTGCTCAGCGCCGCCCACCTGCCGGATCCGGCCGAAGGCGTGTGCGTCGGGCAGGCGGTCGATCTCGACAAGGTGCTGAACACGTTGTCGGATCACCTGGGCCAGCATCGCGTGTGGGCGCGCGAACAGCAGGCGGCCGAACTGCCGGCATAGGGCCGGCGGCGGCTTGCGCCGTACGGCGCGCCCGCTCCCGGGCGGGCGCGCATCCGGCAAGGAGGAACCACGCATGGCACCGCGGATGATATGGAAAGGTGCGATCAGCTTCGGGCTCGTGCACGTGCCCGTGCAGTTGTTTCCGGCGACGCGTACCGTGAAGCCGTCGTTCCGGATGCTCGACAAGCGCTCGATGGACCCGATCGGCTATCGGCAGATCAACAAGCGCACCGGCAAGGAGGTCGCGCGCGAGGACATCGTGCGCGGCTACGAGTACGAGAAGGAGCGCTACGTCGTGCTCAGCGACGACGAAATCCGCGCGGCGAACCCGGAATCGACGCAGACCGTGGACATCCTGACCTTCGTCGACGAGGACGCCGTGTCGTTCCTCTATCTCGACACGCCGTACTACCTGGTGCCCGACCGCAAGGGCGAGAAGGTCTACGCGCTGCTGCGCGATGCGCTGAAGGACAGCGGCAAGATCGGCATCGCGCTCGTGGTGATGCGCGACCGCCAGCATCTGGGCGCGCTGATTCCGGTCGGGCCGATGCTCGCGCTCGATACGCTGCGCTGGCAGGAGGAACTGCGGCCGCTCGACGAATTGTCGGTGCCGGCCGACGACGCGAAGGGCGCGGGCGTCACCGCGCGCGAACTCGACATGGCGAAGAAGCTGATCGACGACATGTCCGGCAAATGGACGCCCGACGAATATCACGACACGTTCCGCGACGACATTCTCGAACTGGTCGAGCGCAAGGTGCGCGCGGGCAAGATCGAGGAGATCGAGGACCGGCCCGCGCAGACCGGCCGCGCGGCGAGCAACGTGGTCGATCTCACCGAGCTGCTGAAGCGCAGCCTGAAGGGCGGCGCCGGCGCGCGCGCGGCGGACCTGCGTGACGAGCGCGACGAAGCGGAGCGCGACGCGTCGTCGTCGCGGGGCGGCGCGCGCCGCAAGCCGGCGGCGAAAACCACGGCGAAATCCGCATCGAAAGGCGCGGCAACGAAAACCGCGGCGAAGCGAACCGCCGCGAAACGCGGCGCGGCGAGCGACCCTGCGGCGAAGAAGACCGCCGCGCGCCGCAAGCACGCGGCGTGATGCCGATGACGCCGACTCCGACTCCGACTCCGACGAGGTGATGCGATGGCCGGCAAGCTCGATCCGTATCGCCGCAAGCGCCATTTCGGCGCGACGCCCGAGCCCGAAGGGGCGCACGGAAAGCGTCGTGCGAAAGCGCACACGAAAGCGGACACGAAGCCAGCCGCGCGCGCACGCCATCCGCTGCGCTTCGTGATTCAGGAACACCACGCGCGACGGCTGCACTACGATTTCCGGCTCGAGCTCGACGGCACGCTGAAGTCGTGGGCCGTGCCGAAGGGGCCGAGCTTTGATCCGCGGGTGAAGCGGCTCGCCGTGCACGTCGAGGACCATCCGCTCGAATACGCGTCGTTCGAAGGCGAGATTCCGGCCGGGCATTACGGTGCGGGGTCGGTCGTCGTCTGGGACGAAGGCACGTGGACGCCCGATGGCGGCATCGCGCACGCACGCGAAGGCTATCGGGCCGGCAAGCTGACGTTTCGGCTCGACGGCCGGAAGTTGCACGGCGGCTGGGCGCTCGTGCGCAGCGGGCGGCAGGAAGGGCGCCAGGAGCAGTGGCTGCTGATCAAGGAGCGCGACGACGAAGCACGCGGCGCGGATGAATTCGACGTCGTCGGCGAGCGGCCGGGAAGCGTGCATGACGGTGCGTCCAACGGCGCGGGGCGGCGCCGCGGATCGACCGGCGCGGACGGCGCCGCACGTGACGCGCGACACGAAAGCCCGCGCCCCACCGAACCGTCGCAAGTCGAAGGCGCGGTGCGTGCACCGCTGCCCGAGCGCGTCGCGCCGCAACTCGCGACACTGGTCGACGCGCCGCCGACGCAGGGCGGTTGGAGTTACGAACTGAAGTTCGACGGCTATCGGATCCTGGCGCGTATCGCAGGGAAGGGCGCACGCCGGCGCGTCACGTTGATGACGCGCGAAGGCCGGGACTGGACCGCGAAGCTGCGCGCGCAGCGCGACGCGCTCGCGGCGCTCGACGTCGACGACGCATGGCTCGACGGCGAGGCCGTCGTGCTCGGCGAAAACGGCCTGCCCGATTTCCAGGCGTTGCAGAACGCGTTCGGCACCGGAAAGGCGGACGCGATCGTTTTCTTCGTGTTCGATCTGCCTTATCTCGACGGATACGACCTGCGCGACGCGCCGCTCACGGCCCGTCGCGCGCTGCTCGAACCGCTGCTCGCGAACAGCGATCCGGCGCGCGTGCGTTTTTCGCCCGATCTCGGCGAGGACATCGCGTCGCTGATCGCGAGCGCCTGCGACACCGGCCTCGAAGGGCTGATCGGCAAGCGTGCGGACTCGCGCTATCGCGCCGGCCGTTCGCCTGCCTGGATCAAGCTCAAATGCCGGCGCCGGCAGGAGTTCGTGATCGGAGGCTTCACGGAGCCGTCGGGCAGCCGGCACGGCTTCGGCGCGCTGCTGCTCGGCGTGCACGAACCGGCGCCGGCCGGCAAACGGCGGCGCGGGGCCGGGCCGCTGCGCTACGTCGGCCGCGTCGGCACCGGCTTCGACGCGCGGATGCTCGATCGTCTCGCCGCGATCCTGCGCCGGCACGAACGCGACACGATGCCGTTCGATGCGCCGCCGCGCGAACGCACGCGCACGCGCGTGCACTGGGTCGAGCCGAGCCTCGTCGCCGAATGCGAATTCGCGGAATGGACCGGCGACGGCATCGTGCGGCAGGCCGCGTTCATCGCGCTGCGCGAGGACAAGCCGGCGGCGCAGATCGTCCGCGAGATGCCGAAACACCTGGAAACGGAGGAGGCGATGGATCAGCGTTCGACCACGCAGGACAAGCCGCGGCGGCCGTCGCGCACCGATCGTCACGCGAGCGCGGGTAACGCGCGCGGCGCGCGGGCCGATGCCGACACGCTCGGCCGCGTGCGCATCACGCATCCCGAGCGCGTGCTCGACCCGCAAAGCAGCACGCGCAAGATCGATCTCGCGCGGTACTGGCAATGGGTCGCGCCGTGGCTGCTGCCCGACCTGAAAGGCCGGCCCGTCTCGCTCGTGCGCGCACCGGGCGACATCGCCGGCGAGCTGTTCTTCCAGAAGCACGCGGAGCGCCGCGAGATTCCGTTCGTCACGCAGCACGAAGGGCTCGACCCGGGCCATGGGCCGCTGCTGTCGATCGATAGCGTCGATGCGCTGCTTGGCGCGGCGCAGATGGGCACGGTCGAGCTGCACACGTGGAACGCGCACGCGTCGAACATCGAGCGGCCCGACCGCATCGTGTTCGACCTCGATCCCGACCCGGCGCTGCCGTGGCGCACGATGATCGACGCCGCGCAACTCGTGCGCGGGCTGCTCGACGAGCTCGGGCTCGTGTCGTTCTGCAAGACCAGCGGCGGCAAGGGGCTGCACGTCGTCGTGCCGCTCGCGCGGCATGCGGGCTGGGACGACGTGAAGGACTTTTCGCGCGCGGTCGCGCAGCACGTCGCCGGTACGCTGCCCGACCGTTTCACCGCGACGATGGGGCCGCGCCATCGGCGTGGCAAGATCTTCATCGACTACCTGCGCAACGGGCGCGGCGCGAGCACGATCGCTGCGTATTCGGTGCGCGCGCGCCCCGGCATGGGCGTGTCGGTGCCGCTCGACTGGGACGAGGTGCCCGACACGACGGGCGGCGCGCAATGGACGATCGACACGCTGCACGAACGCCTGGACACGTTGAAGCGCGATCCGTGGGACGGCTACGCGAAGGCGCGCCAGCGCATCACCGCGGCGATGCGCTCGCGGCTCGGCGCCGATGCATGACCGTCAGCGCCGATGCTGGAGCCGGTAATACCAGTTCATCAGCGGAGTAGCGGAAATCCCGTGCGCGACCACCGACGCGGACACGACGGCCAGCACCGGTGCCGCGAGCGGGCGCACGACCTCGGACGGCCCATGCTCGAGCGCGAACAGCAGGTAGTAGAACGAACCGATCCCGCGGATGCCGAACCACGCCATCAGCCGCCGCTGCGCATGGGTCGCACGCGAGCCGGCAAGCGTGACCAGCACCGCGAGCGGGCGCACCGCGACGAACAGCACGGCGGCCAGCGTGGCGGCGCCCCACGTGATCAGCGGGCCGGGTAGCGTCGAGAGCACGCTGCCGATCATCGTCATCACGATCGCTTCGGCGATCCGTTCGAGCTCGATCGTGAAGCCGAGCACCGATTCGGCCATGAACGCATGCGCTTTGTCCGGATGCTTTTCGGTGGCGACGACGTCTTCCGAATCGATCTGGCCGATCACTTCGCGCGGCGGGCGGTCGCCGCTCGCGCGATGCTCGACGCGCCGCATCGCGACGCCGGCGGCGAACGTCGCGATGAAGCCGAACGTATGCGCGAGCTGCGCGGCGCCGAACGACAGCACGATCAGCGCCAGCGCGAAGAAGCCTTCGAGGCCGAGCGCCTGCGCGTGGCGCGTGCGCAGCCAGCCGATCGTCTTCGTCGTGACCCAGCCGAGCCCGCCGCCGATCGCGGCCGCGCCCGCGATGCCCCACAGCGCGACGAGCGCGAACGTGCCCGACAGCGGCGGGATGCCGTGCGTCGCGCCGGGTACGCCGCACAGCGCGAGCCCCGCGAGCGCGAACGGCAGCGCGATGCCGTCGTTCATCCCGCCTTCGCCGGACAACGCGAAGCGCACCAGGTCGCGATCGCCCGGATCGTGCACCTGCACGTCGTGCGCGAGCACCGGATCGGTCGGCGCGAGGATCGCCGCGAGCAGCAGCGCCGGGCCCCAGCCAAGACCCAGCGCGAGCACCGCGCACGCCGCGAGCAGCGGCACCGTGACGATCATCGCGAGCAGCCCGAGCCGGCACGGCACGAGCCACAGCTTGTCCGACAGCGGCACGCGCAACCGCAGCCCGATCGCGAACAGCGACACGAGCAGCGCGACTTCGACGATCTCGCGCAGCAGGCGGCCGTCGCGTTCGAGGTCGAGGTGCAGCAGGCCGGCGCCGGCCGGGCCGAGCCCGATGCCGAGCACCAGGTAAATCATGGCCGAACTGCAGGGAAGGTGGCGCAGCGCGGACGTCACCACGCCCATGCCCAACAGCACCGCCCCGATGATCAGGTACCAGAGGGTTTCGTGCATGCGTGTGATCGCGGCAGGTCGATACGGGCGGCGCGCCGATCGTCAGGGCTTGCGGCCGAACGCCTCGCGCAATTTTTTCTTCGCGCGTTCGAGCGTCGTGCGGCGCGTCTTGGGGAGGTTGCGGCCCGCGCGGTTCACGTAGAAGTTCAGCATCGACATCGCCGACTGGAACGGCGACGCCTTGCGGCGGCGGCTGTGTTCGGCCGAGCGCTTCAGCGACGCGGCGATCGCGGCTGGATCGTCGGATTTGAAAATGTCGGGCTCGATGTCGAGCGCATCGCTTTTTTGCGTGACTTCGCCGGACCAGCGCTTGCGGTGGGCCGGGTCGGCGCTGCGCGCGCGGCCCGGGCGGCGTGTGTGGCGCTTGCCGTGCGAGTGGGAAGCAGAAGCGGAAGGCATAAGGCAGGGCTCCGTATGGGGTCGCAGGACGGGCATGCAGGGAGAGGCGACGCAAACCGCGTGCCGCGTCGCAAACGCTGCCCGCGACGGCATGGGCCTTGCTGAAGGATCGGAGCAGGAATTTCCATCACGCGATCATCCATAGGGAGAAAACGCCATGAAGTCAGCATTCGAATCGAAGTTTGTCGCGCGGCGCGTGCTGGCCTGCGCGGCTGTCGCGCTCGTCGCGGCCGCGCCGGCCGCGTGGGCGCAGAACTCGCAGCGCTCGGACGAGGGCACCGGCGCGCCGAATCCGTCGATGGACATGTCGACGCCGGGCGCCAACGGCAATACGGCCGCGCCGCCGCCGCCCGCGGGCACGCAGCGGCATGGCGCGAAGCACGGGATGCGCTCGCACGGCACATCGGCCCGTCACACGAAGCCGGGCGGCGGCCCGAACGGCGCGGGCGAGGGCGGCAGCGGCGCCACGGGCGGCGGTGTCGGCGGCGGCTCGGGTGGGGCCGGCGGTGCGGGCGGCTCCGGCGGGACGGGTGCCGGCGGTATGGGTACCGGCGGCGGCGGTTCGGCGGGCTCGACGGGCTCGGGCGGCGGCGGGGCTGCCGGCGGCGGGTCCAGCGGTTATTGACGGTGTCGTGCCGGCGCGGCCGGCACGGCGCGATGGCGGCGCGGTTCCCGGGATGGGCACGCCGCCACCACGCAGGAGGACATCATGCAATCGAATTCCCGAATTTCCCTGGCGCACGACGAGCTCGACGACGATGCAGTCGACACGGACGATCTCGACACGACGGTCCACGTGGACGTCGAGACGGGCCGGGTCATGTTCCATGCGGCGTGGGCGAATGCCGTCGAGGCGCCGCCGGAGGCGGCCCGACATTCGGTCGTGCTCGCGCTCGAATGCTCGACGATGGAACGCTACGCGGACCTCGACGACGGCGCGCGGATGCGCGTGCACGCGATGCTGCACGATGCCGTGCAGCAGACGCTCGATCAATTGCCCGATACCGACGAGAACCTGACGCTGACGATCGAGTTGACCGACGCCATGCTCGATGCGGCACGCCATCTGCAGTAATCGCGCCGGATCGACGCACGGCGTCGCATTACATCACGTTGAAAACTTTGCAGCAGGGCCGATGTTTGTTTGTCACAGGCCGACCGGCCTCGGGGGCCTGTCGGATCCGATTGCGGGTCGTTCCCCGACGGACGCCGGAGGGCGCACGGGTGTGCCGCGACAGGCTGCCGGAACGGCGATTGCTGCATGACGGCACGGCACGACGTGTGCCGCCTTATCCCACTCCACGGAGGCATTTCATGAGCGGCAGGCTGGATCAATGCAAGGTAGCGATTCTCGCGGTCGACGGCTTCGAGGAAGCCGAGCTCGTCGAACCGCAGCGCGCGCTCGCGGCCGAAGGCGCGCAAGTGGACGTGATTTCGCAGAAGCGCGGCGAGATCCAGGGTTTCAGGCACGTCGACAAGGGCGAGCGCGTGAAGGTCGATCGCACGTTCGACGATGCGCGCGAAGGCGACTACGACGCGGTCGTGCTGCCGGGCGGCGTCGTGAACGGCGATGCTATCCGGATGCTGCCGGCCGCGCGCGAATTCGTGACGGCGGCCGTCGGCGCCGGCAAGCCGGTCGCGGCGATCTGCCACGGCGGCTGGTTGCTCGTGTCGGCCGGGCTCGTGGAGGGCAAGACGATGACGAGCTGGCCGAGCCTGCAGGACGACATCCGCCATGCGGGCGGCAAGTGGGTGGACGAGGAAGTCGTGCGCGACGGCAACCTGATCACGAGCCGCAAGCCGGCCGACCTGCCCGCGTTCAACGGCGCGCTGGTCGAGCGCCTCGCGTCGCGGGGGGCATGAGCCGATGCCGGCCGATTCCGCCCGCCCCGTGACGCTCACCGACGAACCGCCCACATTCGACGGCGCGGCGCTGCAGTTGCGCTTCGTCGTCGACGTCGCCGGCGTGCCGCAGACCTGCGCGATCACCGTCGAGGCGCTGGAAGATCATTTCGGCGCGCAGTCCGCGCTGGAAGCCGACCTGCGCGACGCGTTCGAGCGTGGCCGCACGCGTATCGAAGCCGCGTGTGCGGACGTGCTGGCGAGCGGCGACCACGACGTGGTGCTGCACAGCGGGTATTTCCGTGCGCCGGCCAAGCGCGGACGGGCGGGGGCGTTCCGCCAACGGCAATCGTGACGGGATCGCGTTTGCCGGAGCGTTCCTTCCGCCACCTTCACTCGCCCGCCCTTACATGCCGTTGAAAACTTTGCAGCGGCCCGAACGCGCCGTCCGGTGCCATATCGCGCGGCGTGCGCACGGCACGGACACCGCTCGCACGCCGCCGATTGGCACGATCCCTGCATGCTCGTCACGTCGCCGGCGCGCGCTTCGCGTCGGCTGCCGATGCGACGCCGGTTTCGCGTCGCGCGTCGCCGCCAACGGGGAAACGAGCATGCTGACCGCCCACGAATTTGCCGCGCTGTTCCTGGTGCACCACGCGCCGGAACAGATCCAGATCGACCGCGACGACGTCGTCGCACTCGTCGAGCAACAACTGATCGTGCTGCAGCGCGACGACGCATCGGGCGCACGCCGGCCCGCATTGACGGCCGACGGACTGTCGGTCCTGCGGTGTGTGCAGCGTCACGACGCCGACGAATCCCGTGCGATCGACGTTGGCGACGCGTGACGCACCGGGCGCGCGCGGCGGCACTCACCGCGCGATCGCGACGGACGCATTGACCTGCACGACCGGCGGCTGGCCTTCGAACGGCGGCGCGTGCAGAAAGCGGTCGATCACGCCGGGCTCGAACAGCAGGCAGTAGGTCGAGCCGCCGAACTGGAAATAGCCGATCTCGTCGCCCTTGTCGACGCGCTGGCCCGGCACGACCTCGATCACGCACGACGACACGTCGCCCATCCCGACGAACACGGCCGCCACGGTGCCGATGCCGGGATCGTCGCTCGCGATCGCGACCACCGCGCGCGCGGCGACGGCCGTCATGTAGCCCTGCGAGTCGTTGAGCCCGGCCGGGTCCGGGCCTTCCGCTTCGGCGACCGAGTAATACGTGCCGTCCACCCGATACGCGTGCGTGACGACGCCGCGCACCGGCGCATGCCAGCGGTGGTAGTTGTACGCACTGAGATAGGCCTGGTAGACGTCGCCGCCGACGAAGCGCTCGGCGAGCGGCAGCCATGCGGGCGTGAACAGGTCGCGCAGCGAATACGGCTGCGCCTTGATCCAGAACGTGTCGCGCAGCTTCACGTTGGTTTCGGTGTGATAGGGCGCGGCTTCGCACGCGCTGACGATCACGTGAGGATCGTCGGGCGCCGCAACGGGCCGCGCACCGTCGCGAAAGCGGCGCGTGAAGAAGTCGTTCCACGAATCGAAGCCCCAGTGCGGCTGGTCTTCGCGATACTGGAACTGCGAGAGCCCCAGACGCTTGCGTGCGGCGTCGCAGAACCAGCCGTCGGGCGCCGACGTGTCGAGATGCGCGCGCGAATGTGGGCCGCCGAGGAAGTCGCACCAGACGTTCAGCACGCGTTTCAACTGCGCGTTGACGGCCGCGTCGCGAAACACCGCATGGCCCGACGGCATGCACATCGGCCAGTCGAAGAACGCGTTCAACGGGCACACGATCAGGCTGTCCTCGCTGAACGGCGGCGTGTAGGTCATCAGATGGTCGAGCACGGTCATCAGCTCGCCGATCGACGCATAGCCGAGCCGGTACCCCGCTTCCCGCGCTTCGTCGATCGCGCGGCTCAGGCTCATGCGCAACACGGCGTTGTCGTCGAACAGCCGCGCGAGTGCCTGCACGGCCGGCGTGCGCAGCCGGTCGCCGGCCTGCGCGTGCGCTTCGCTCGCGATTTTTTCGCGGAACGCGGCCATGTGCGATTCCTCGGTGGCCATCCATCCGCCGAGGCGGCGGCGTGTGGCGGGCGGCGTGTTGCGATTCGTCGGCATCGTCACCTCCGGAACGGTTGCGGTCGAATCGGGATAGCAAGACGCTTGCCCGATGGGCGGCACCGAAATTGCGGCGTTCGAGTGACCGGTTCCTTCGATGACTCAGGGGAGAAGAAATGGCTACAGATTCGAACGCACGACAGACGAACGACGCAGCGACGGACGAGCGCCGCCGCAACGGACAGCGGACCGTGACGCCGACGCGCAAGCCAGCACGCACGCATGCGGCGGTGTCGCGCGACGGCGCGCGGCGGCCCGAGCGCGGGAGCGGTAGTGCAAAAGGAAACGGACCGGTGACGCCGAGCCGTGGAGAAGAGGCATCGAAGCCGATGTGGGAGGACGACAGCGGGACGATGCCGCCGGAAGAATGGTCGTGAGATGCCGACGTCCATCGTGTGCGGCACAAAATCGCTTACGAGCGGGCGTTTCGATTGAAATTCGATTACGCGTGCACAAAATCGATTATGTATCGCACGTTTTGCATAAAATCGATTTCGGTGACGCAGGGCTGGCACCTATTCGGCGTCGGCCTCACTTTCCACGCCGCGCGGCAACGAGCACCGCAACGGGTAACTCGGCCAGGTAGCGATCGAGCGCCAGCACGCCATCCGGCACGTCGATCGCATCCCGCGCATTCAGCCAGTCGACCCACGGCCCTTCCACCCCGCGCGGCAGCACGACCGCCGTATCGCCCCATTCCCGAGGCGCCACACGCGGCAACCCCGGCGCTTCGCCCAGCAACCGGCACGCGAGCCGCGTCGCGACCACCACCACGGTCGCCGCGTCGTCGCACCGCGCGAACGCCACCGCGTGCCGCCCGAGCGTGCCGCGCACACGCAGCGGAACGTACGCGCCGTCCGCGAACGTCGCCGGCCACCGCGCACGCAGCGCCAGCATCCGCTCGATCAGCGCGCGCTTCACGCGCGCATCGGGCCACGTCGGCAGATACGACGCGACCGGTCCGTCGACCGGCTGCGCCGCCAGCGTCGCGAACGGCACGTCGCGCCGGTTGTCCGGATCGACGAGCGAGTGATCCCATGACTCGGTACCTTGATACAGATCGGGCACGCCGGGCGACGCGATCCGCAGCGCTGTTTGCGTCAGGCTGTTGACGATGCCGGCCGGCGCGATCCGCGCGACGAACGCGTGCAGCCGATGCGGAAAATCGCCGGCGCCGCGCGGCGTCAGGATCGCGCGAACGAACGCTTCGCAGCCGCGCTCGTAATCCGGCTCGGGCGCGAGCCAGTCGGTGTATTGCTTCGCTTCGCGCAGCGCCTTCGTCTGCCATTGCACGACGCGCGTCGCGAGCGCGGCGAGCCCCGCCGCATCGTCGGGCGCGAGCGTCGGCGGCCAGCAGCCGACCAGCGTCTGGTACAGCATCGCCTCGGCGGCCGGCCCGGGCGTCCACGCGAGGTCGCGGTGCGCGCCGCCGCGATGCGGCAGGTTCAGCGCCGACCAGTCGAGCGACACCGCGCGCCACGCATCGGGCGCTTCGCTCAGCACCGCGAGCCGCGCACGCGCGTCCTCGCCGCGCTTGTGGTCGTGCGTGGCCGTCGCGACGAGCCCGTGCGGCACGGTGCGCGCGCGGCGCCGGTTGCGCGCATGGAAGGCGCCGCGCGACAGGCTGAAGTCGCCGGCGTCGGCGCCGACCTCGTTGCGCGACAGCAGCCGGCCATAGCGATAGTTGGCCGTATCCTCCACGCCCTTCGCGGCCAGCGGCGCGGTGAGCTGCGCGAACGCGACACGCGCCGCGGCCAGCGCGTCCGGGTTCGCACGCGGCACGCGCACGACCGGCAGGCCGAGCCACGCGGCGACGCGTTCGAGCGCGAACCGGTCGGCCGGATCGACCGCCGCGTACGCACCGTCGTACGCATGCGCGAGGACGCGACGGTCGACCTCGGCGAGTTCGTCGCCCGGCGCCGGATACATCCGGTACACGGGGAGCCGCACCGCGAGCTCGCCGAGCACGCGCTGGATCGCGATTCGACTGACGTCGCGCGTCGCCGGCGATGCGCGCGCGATCCCGTGCAGCAACCGCGCGACCCGCGCATGCTCGACGGCGAGCTGGCGCATCAGCACGCGCCGCTTGCCGTCGAGGGCTTCCTGCGCGAACGTGCGTGCGGAACCCGATACGGCCGCCCAGTGCGCGGCGAGCGGTTCGGCGCCCGCCGGGTCGTGCAGCAGCGCGCCGACGTCGTTCATGAAGTCGTAGCCGGTGGTGCCGTCGACGGCCCAGTCGGTGCGCAGCGCCTCGCCGGGCGCGAGGATCTTCTCGACGACGACGTAGGGTCGCGCGTCGCGCTGCGCGGCGAGCCGTGCGTGCAGCCGGCGGCAATACGCGCCCGGGTTGGCGAGGCCGTCGACGTGATCGACGCGCACGCCGTCGACCAGCCCGGCCGCATGGAGGCGCAGCGGCAGCGCATGCACGGCATCGAACACCGCGTCGTCGTCGACCCGCACGGCCGCGAGCGTCGCGATGTCGAAGAAGCGCCGCCAGTTCAGCTCGTCGGCGGCCGTGCGCCACCAGGCGAGCCGGTAGTGCTGACGTTCGAGCAGCCGATGCAGGCACGCGCGCGATCTTGCGCGGCGCGGGTCGGCGCCGCGCAAGATCGCGTCGAACGCGTGCGGGCCGTGCGCGCGCGCATGGTCGCGCAGCGCCGCATGGGCGGCGGCGAGCCGCGCGCTGTCGCGTGCCGGCGCGGCGTCGAAGCGCTCGGCGAGCGCGTTCAGGTCCGCGCGGTTCGCGATGCGCAGGATCTCCGCGTAGGTGGCGACGGCGACCGGCAGCTGCCGCCCCGGGCACGCGATGGTGAAGCGGCCCGTGGCCGGATCGGCACGCAGCGTGATGTCGCCGGCCGCGAGCGCGTCGCCGTACGGCGCGCCGAGGCACGGCAGCAGCACCTTGCCGTCGAGCGCCGGGTCGGGCGGGTGCCAGTCGATGTCGAAGGTGCGCGCGTACGGGCTCGCCGGTCCCCATTCGAGCACGTCGTTCCACCAGCCGTTCGACGAGCCGCCGACGCCCATGTGATTCGGCACGATGTCGACGATGATGCCGAGGCCGCGCGCGCGCAGCGCGTCGACGAGCCGCATGAAGCCGGCTTCGCCGCCGAGTTCCGAGCCGAGCGCGCCGTAGTCGACTGTGTCGTAGCCATGCAGCGAGCCGGGTTCGGCCGTCGACACCGGCGACAGGTACAGGTGGCTGACGCCGAGCCGCGCGAAGTAGTCGGCGTGCGCGGCCGCGTCGTCGAACGTGAAGCCCGCATGCAGCTGCAGTCGCAGCGTCGCGCGCGGGATCATGGGCCGTGCCTCGGCGCGCGGCGCCCGTGCACGACCGCGGCGATGCGGGTGCGCACGTCGGCGTCGAACAGCGTGTCGATCGTGCGCGGCAGCCGCTGCCGCCAGTTCGGATGACCGCACGGCGGCCCCGGCAGATTCGGCTGCGCGTCGAGCGCGAGCAGATCCTCTAGCGGCAGCAGCGCGAGCGGCGACGGGCCGCTCGCGACGTATCGGAGGATCGCGGTCACCGGCGGCATGTCGGCAGGCGGCATCGCGGCGCCGGCCGGCACGCACCCGGCCTCCTGCAGCGCGCGCCACAGCGCCGTGCGCTCGCCGGCGCGTTCCGCGTGCGCGGCGAGCAGCTCGGCAGGCGGCGCCGGCGGAGGCGTCGGGTTGCCGGGTTCGGGGCGCTGCACGGTGTCGTGTCCGAACGCCATGCTTTGCACGATCTCGCCCGAATCGTGCGCGCTCGCGTCGTCCGGCGCCGGGGCGGCGACGTCGCGCGGCGGCGTGGCGTCGTGTCGTTTCGCGGCGTCGGCGTCGGCTGCGATGCGCCGCCATCCGAGATCGACGCCGCGCCACCAGCCGGCCACGGTCGGCAAATCGTGCGTCGAGGTCGTCGCGATCGCATCGCGATCCCACGCGGACGGTGGCCGGAACGCGCCATTCGCCTCGCGCTCGAACCACAGCACGCGCATGCCCGCGACACCTTGCGCGCCGAGCCGTTCGCGCAATCCGGCCGGCACGGTGCCGAGATCCTCGCCGATCGCGATCGCGCGATGGCGGGCCGCCTCGAGCGCGACGAGCCGCACCAGATCGTCGAGCGGGTAGCGCAGGTACGCGCCGCTGCGCGGCGAGCCGCCGTCCGGCACGATCCACATCCGCGCGAAGCCGAGCACGTGATCGATACGGATGCCGCCCGCATGCGCGAACGCGGCGCGCAGCAGCTCGATGAACGGCACGAAGCCGTCCGCGCGCAGCGCCTCGGGCGACCACGTCGTCACGCCCCACGCCTGGCCGGCCGCGTTGAACAGGTCGGGCGGCGCGCCGAGCGACACGCCGCGCAGCAGCGTCGTGCCGTGCGCCCACGCGTCGCTCCCGGCGCGATCCGAGCCGACCGCGAGATCGGCGATCATCCCGGTCGCCATGCCCGCGCCGCGCGCCGCGTGCTGCGCGTCGCCGAGCGCGCGCGACGCGCACCATTGCAGGAACGTGTGGAATGCGATCGTGTCGGCATGCGCGTGCGCGAACGCGTCGACTTCCGCCGATCCCGGCATGCGCCATGGCGCGGGCCACTGCCGCCAGTCCGCACCGATTCCGTGCTCGATGCAGAACGCCTGCAGCGCATCGAAGCGCGCATGCGCGTCGAGCGCCGCGCCGCCCGCCGCGCGAAAACGCTGGTACGTGTCGCGCGACGGGTCGTCGCTGGCGCGCCACGCGTCGAAGCACGCGCGCAGGCGGCGCAGCTTCATCGGCAGCACGCGGGGCCAGTCGATCAGCGCGGTGTCGGCCGTGGCCGCGGATGCGCGGGACGCGGCATCGGCGCCCGGCACCGCGTTGCAGTCGAGATACGCGACGTTGTGCCAGCGTCGCGACGACGGCGAATACGGGCTGTCGTGCGCGGGGAGCGCCGGGTAGCCGGCGTGCGTCGGGCTGATCGCCACCGCCTGCGCGCCGTGGCGCGCCGCCTGCGCGGCCAGCCGCGCGAGCGCCGTGTAGTCGCCCGCGCCGTCGTCGCCGGCGCGGCGCAGGCTGTAGAGCTGCGCCGCGATGCCCCAGCGTCTCGCGTCGTGCCTGCGTGCGAATGCGTCGAACGGCTGCGCGCGCGGCGGAGCGATCGCCAGGCCGATGCGCTGCTCGCCGACGTCGAGCGCGTGATAGCCGGGCATCGCGAGCGGCGGCAGCGTGCCGTGTTCGCCTGCGTCGCCCACACGCCCGTCCACGTGCCCGCCGGTTTCGAGCGAGATCCGGAAGCGCGCGCCCGGCGACGCGACGGTCGCGGGCAGCGTCAGCGGCAGGCCGGCGTCGCCGGTCACGACGCGCGGCGGCGCCGCGTTCGCGTCGGCGAGCGCCGCCGCGCTGTCGACCCGCTGGATCGCGGTGCCGCACGGCCAGCCGAGCGCGTCGACGAGCGCGACGAGCGCGTCGTCGTCCACGCGCCGCGCGACGCCGCCCGCGTCGGTCCAGTCGGGCTCCAGGCCGGCCGCACGGGCGAGCGCCGCGATCGGGACGTCGGTCGTCATGATGGGCTCCGTCCGTTCGCGCGATGCTGCCGCGCATCCTGGTTGACCGCGCCGTCGCGCCACACGATGCACGCGCGCGGCGGCAATTGCCGGCCCGGCAGCCGGTCGCGTGCGCGCGGCGGCGTTTCGAACACGATCTTGCCGACCGGTAGCGCGGGCAGCGCCGCGTCGTGCGAGCCGAGGTTCAGCGCGATCGTCAGCGTGCTGGCGTCGCCGAGGCGCCAGCGCGCGACGAGCGCCTGCGGGTCGCCGTCGCCCGCGAGCAGGTCGACGCCGAGCGACTGCGCACCGGCCAGGTGCGGCGTCACGAGTGCCGCGCGCACGGCCAGCGCGCTGCGGTAGAACCGCCGCCACGCGGCCGCGTCGGGCCACGATTCATCGGGCGGATGGTGCGACGACGAACGCACGAACGTGGCGATGTCGTTCGGGTCGGGAATCGCGTCGCGATGCGCGGCGTCGGCGAACGCGGGAAACGCGGCGAATTCGCGGCGCCGGCCGTCGCGCACCGCGTCGGCGAGCGCGCCGCGATAGTCGGTGAAGAACTGGAACGGCTGCGTGCTGCCATCTTCCTCGCCCATGAACAGCAGCGGAATCGAGGGCGCGAGCAGCATCAGCGCGGTCGCCGCGCGTACCGCGTCGTCGTTCGCGAGTGCACGCAGCCGTTCGCCGAACGCACGATTGCCGATCTGGTCGTGGTTCTGCAGGAACGCGACGAACGCGGTCGGCGGAAAATGCGCGCTCGGCTCGCCGCGTGCGGCGCCGTCGTGCAGCGGCGACGGCTCGCCCTGGTACGCGAAGCCTTCGCCGAGCGTGCGCGCGAAATGGCGCAGCGGCGCGTCGGCGTAGGCGCGGTAGTAGCCGTCGCGCTCGCCGGTCAGCAGCACGTGCGCGCTGTTGTGGAAGTCGTCGTTCCATTGCGCGTCGAAGCCGCCGGGGCCGAGCAGGCTCGCGGTATTGCGCTCGTTCTCCAGCACGAGATGCACGTGGCGCGCATCGCCCGCGTACGCGCGCACGCGGCGCGCGAGTTCGCGCAACCATGCGTCGTCGTCGATCGCGTGCGCGGCGTCGATGCGCAACCCGTCGAAACGGTATTCGTCGAGCCAGTACAGCGCGTTGTCGATGAAGAACGCGCTCGTCTGCGGGCGGGAGAAGTCGATCGCCGGCCCCCACGCAGTCTGCCGGTCCGCGCGGAAGAATTCGGGCGCGTAGCGCGGCAGCAGGTTGCCTTCGGGGCCGAAGTGGTTGTACACGACGTCGAGGAACACCTGCAGCCCGAGCCCGTGCGCGGTGTCGACCAGCGATTTCAGCTCCTCGGGCCGCCCGTACGACGCATCGGGCGCGAACGGCAGCACGCCGTCGTAGCCCCAGTTGCGCGCGCCGGGGAATGCATTGACGGGCATCAGCTCGATCGCGGTCACGCCGAGTTCGGCGATCGACGGCAGCCGCCGCTCGACGGCCGCGTAGCCGCCGCATGCGCCGACGTGCAGCTCGTACAGCACCGTCTCGTGCCACGGGCGGCCGCGCCACCCGTCGTGGCGCCAGCGGTACGCGGCCGGATCGACGACCTGGCTCGGGCCCAGCACGTCGTAGGGCTGAAAGCGCGACGCGGGATCGGCTACCGCGAGCGCGTCGTCGAGCAGATAGCGATACAGCGTGCCGGGGCCGCACGGCGCGACCGTCTCGAACCAGCCGTCGCCGGCCGGCGTCATCGGAATCGCGCGGCCGCCTTCGTCCTGCAGCTCGACGGCGGCCGTGCGGCTCGCGGGCGCCCACAGCCGGAAGCGCGTGCGCTCGGCATCGACGCAGGTCGCGCCGAACGACGATTCGAATGCATGCGTGCCGGTGGGGCGCGCGGAACGGGTGGTCATGGCGGTCCTCACGAAGGGTAATCGGGCGGCACGGCCGCGACCGCGATCACGGCCGCGTGCGCGGCGACGTCGAGCCCGGCTTGCGGCCACGAGCGCGGGCCGGCGTCGGGTGTGGCGGTATCGAGCAGGATGCGGTATTCGAGCACGGGCGCGGGCGGCATGAACGTGATGGTCGCGGCCGACGCGTTCAGCATCACGAGCAACGCCTCGGTGCGGCCGGTGCGGCCGGTGCCGACGCGCCGCATCGTCAGCGCACGGCCTTCGCCGTCTTCCCATGCGGGCACGGTGAGCGCGTCGCCGCGTTCGTCGAACCACTCGATCTCGCGCATGCCAGGCGCGCCGTCGCGGTCGCCCGACGGATAACGCGGCGCCGACATCACCGGATACATGCGTCGCAGCGCGGCGAGCCGCGATACGAAGCGCGTCATCTGCACGCCGTCGTCGCTGTGCGCGAGGTCCCAGTCGAGCCACGACAGTTCGTTATCCTGGCAATACGCGTTGTTGTTGCCCTGCTGCGTGCGGCAGAATTCGTCGCCGGCGACGAGCATCGGCGTGCCGAGCGCGGTAAACAGCGTCGCGAGCATCGAGCGGGCGACGCGCGCGCGCACCTCGCGGATCGCCGCGTCGTCGGTCGGCCCTTCGGCGCCCCAGTTC
Source organism: Burkholderia sp. MSMB1459WGS (assembly GCF_001534535.1). Lineage (NCBI taxonomy): Bacteria > Pseudomonadati > Pseudomonadota > Betaproteobacteria > Burkholderiales > Burkholderiaceae > Burkholderia > Burkholderia sp. MSMB1459WGS. Next base: position 94,081 of record NZ_LPMU01000080.1, on the reverse strand, counting down.
GCGCTGCAGTTGTCGTCGTGGCCGTCGCGGTTGTCCTCGCCGTTCGCGTCGTTGTGCTTGCCCGCATACGACACGAGGTCGGCAAGCGTGAAGCCGTCGTGCGCGGTGATGAAATTGACCGACGCCCACGTGCGGCGCCGCCCGTGGTTGAACAGGTCGGCCGAGCCCGACAAGCGCGCGGCCAGTTCCGGGCGCTGTCCGGCATCGCCGCGCCAGAAGCGCCGCACGGTGTCGCGAAACCGGTCGTTCCATTCGGCGAAACCGGGCGGATGGCGGCCGAGCTGATAGCCGCCGGGGCCGAGATCCCACGGCTCGGTGATCAGCTTGCGCTGCGCGAGCACCGGGTCTTGCCGCAATGCGTCGAAAAACCCCGCGCCCGGATCGAAGCCGTGATCCTCGCGGCCGAGCGTCACGCCGAGATCGAAACGGAAGCCGTCGACGTTGAATGCGGTCGCCCAGTAGCGCAGCGAGTCCATCACCATCTGCACGACGCGCGGATGCGACATGTTCAGCGTGTTGCCGCAGCCGGTTTCGTCGACGTGGTAACGCGGATCGTCGGGCCGCAGCCGGTAGTAGCTCGCGTTGTCGAGGCCGCGCCACGACAGCGTCGGCCCGAGCTGATTGCCTTCGCACGTGTGGTTGTAGACGACGTCGAGCACCACTTCGATGCCGGCCGCATGCAACTGGCGGATCGCGATGCGCATTTCGTCGAGCCGCCGGGTCGTGAGATACGCGGGTTCCGGCGCGAAGAACGCGGCCGTGTCGTAGCCCCAGTAGTTGCGCATGCCACGATGCACGAGCGCACGCTGCTGCAGGAATGCGTGAACCGGCAGCAGCTCGACCGTCGTCACACCGATCGACAGCAGATGATCGATGAACGCAGGATGCGCGAGCGACGCGAACGTGCCGCGCTCCGGCGGGCGCAGCCCGGCGCGGCGCATCGACGCGCCGCGCACGTGGGTCTCGTAGATCACGGTGCTGCGCCACGGCACGTTCGGGCGGCGGTCGGTGCTCCAGTCGAATGCCTCGTCGACGACCACGGCCTTCGGCATCGCGGGCGCCGAATCGCGGCGGTCGATCGACAGGTCCGCGCGGTTCGAATGCACGCGATAGCCGAACAACGCGTCCGACCAGCGGAACTGGCCGACCAGCTTGCGCGCGTACGGGTCGAGCAGGAGCTTGGTCGGATTGAAGCGGTGGCCGTGTTGCGGCTGGTACGGGCCGTCCGCGCGAAAGCCGTACACGGTGCCCGGATGCGCGTTGGGCAGGTAGCCGTGCCACACCTCGTCAGTGCATTCGGGCAGGTCGAGGCGCGCGAGTTCCTTGCGGCCGGTCGGATCGAACACGCACAGCTGGATGCGCTGCGCATGCGCGGAAAATACCGCGAAGTTGGTCCCGAGGCCGTCCCAGGTGGCGCCGAGCGGGTAGCAGCGGCCGGGGTCGAGACGGGCGGGCAGGGCGGTCGGCATGGGGCGGTCTCCGTGTCGAGGGCGCGGGAAATCAGGCACGTGTCAGCCACAGCGTGGCGAGCGGCGGCAGGCGCAAGGTCGCCGACCACGCCTCGCCGTGGGCGGGCACGGCTTCGGCCCACACGGCGCCGTCGTTGCCGGCGTTGGTGCCGCCGTACGACGCGGCATCGGTGTTCATCAGTTCGCGCCAATGGCCCGGCGCGGGCAGCCCGAGGCGGTAACCGGCGCGCGGCACGGGCGTGAAGTTGCAGACGGCGACGACCAGGTGTCCCGCATCGTCGCGGCGCGCGAACGCGAACACGCTGTTGTCGCGGTCGTCGCCGATCAGCCAGGAGAACCCGGCCGCATGGCAGTCGAGCGCATGCAGCGCCGGTTCGGCCGCATACGCGCGGTTGAGGTCCCGCACGAGCCGCTGCACGCCGCGATGCGCGGGCGCGTCGAGCAAGTCCCAGTGCGGCGACGCATCGTGCGCGAACTCGGCCCATTGCGCGAATTCGCTGCCCATGAACAGCAGCTTCTTGCCGGGATGCGCCCACATGAAACCGAAATACGCGCGCAGCGTCGCGAGCCGTTGCCACGCGTCGCCGGGCATCTTCGCGACGAGCGAGCCCTTGCCGTGCACGACCTCGTCGTGCGACAGCGGCAGCACGAAGCGCTCGGAGAACGCGTACACGAGCCCGAACGTCATCCGGTCGTGGTGATAGCGGCGGTGGATCGGGTCTTCGTGCAGATACGCGAGCGTGTCGTGCATCCAGCCCATGTTCCACTTGAAGTCGAAGCCGAGCCCGCCGTCGCCGGTCGGCGCGGTGACGCCCGGCCACGCGGTCGATTCCTCCGCGACGGTGACGACGCCGGCCGGCGCGCCCGCACCGTGCAGCGTGTCGTTCAACCGGCGCAGGAACGCGACCGATTCGAGGTTTTCGCGGCCGCCGTATACGTTCGGCACCCATTCGCCTTCCTTGCGCGAATAGTCGCGGTACAGCATCGACGCGACCGCATCCACGCGGATGCCGTCGACGTGATAGCGGCGCGCCCACGCGAGCGCCGACGCGACGAGGAACGCGCCGACCTCCGTGCGCCCGACGTTGAACACGCAGGTGTTCCAGTCGGGATGCATTCCCTCGCGCGGATCGGCGTGCTCGTACAGCGCGCTGCCGTCGAATTGCGCGAGCCCGTGCGCGTCGTTCGGAAAATGCGCGGGCACCCAGTCGACGATCACGCCGATGCCGGCCGCATGCGCGCGATCGACGAAGCGCGCGAAGCCGTCGACCGGCCCGAAGCGCGCGGACGGCGCGAACTGCGCGAGCGGCTGGTAGCCCCACGAGCCGCCGAACGGGTATTCGGCGATCGGCATGAACTCGACGTGCGTGAAGCCCATGCCCTTGACGTACGGAATCAGCCGCTCCGCCAGCTCGTCCCACGTCGCGCTGCGCTCCATTTCCTCGGGTATGCGCAGCCACGACTCCGGATGGACCTCGTAGATCGACCACGGCACGCGATAGCGGTCGTGGCGCGGCCGCGCCTGCATCCAGCCGTCGTCGTGCCACGCGAACGCGTCGAGCGCCGCGACGTCGGCGACCACCGACGCCGTGCGCGGCGGCGCTTCGGTTGCGCGCGCGCACGGATCGGCCTTGTGCGGCAGCACGCGCCCGTCGGCCGCGCGCAGCTCGTACTTGTAGCGCTCGCCCGCGCCGATGCCCGGCACGAACAGCTCCCACACGCCCGACGGCCGTCGCAGCCGCATCGGATGGCGGCGCCCGTCCCATCCGTTGAAATCGCCGACCACCGAGACGCGCTGCGCGTTCGGCGCCCAGACCGCGAAGCGCACGCCGTCGGTATCGTCGATGCGCACGGGCGTCGCGCCGAGGCACTCGAGCACGGCGGCCGGGTCGCCGGCCGAGAAGCGCGCGAGCGCCGCGTCGTCGAGCAGCGTGCCGAATGCGTACGCGTCGTCGGTCACCTGGTGCGCACCCGGCCAGTCGATCGCGAGCAGGTAATGGGGCCAGCCGCCGTCGTGCGCGATCGTCCCCGCGAAGCAGCCGGCGCGATCGATGCACGCGAGCGCGCCGAGTTCGGCGCCGTCCGGCGACAGCGCGCGCACCCGTTCGGCGCCGGGCAGCAGCGCCCGCACGACGATCCGGTCGGCCTGTTCGTGCGGGCCGAGGCACGCGAACGGGTCGGGATGCTGGCCGGCGAGCAGTGCGTCGATGTCGGCGCGTTCGAACAGCGTGTCGGTCATGGGTTTCCTCCGTCGTCGGGCAGCACGCCGTCGCCGAGCAGGCGATCGACCAGCGCCGCGAGCCCGCCGACCGGCACGCTCAGCCAGTCGGGCCGGTTCGAGGCTTCGTAGCACAGCTCGTACGACGCCTTGTCGATCAGGAACAGCGCGAGCAGGCGGTCCGCGTAGCGCGGGTCGACGAAGCGCGCGGGCGCGAGGTCCGCGGCCGCGCGATAGCATTCGACGAAGCGGTCGGCGGCGGCCTGCCCGAAACGGTCGAACAGCGCGCGCTTGCGGCCGGCGGCCTGCGGCGGCGCTTTTTCGATCGCGAACTGCGCGGTCGCGCTCACGTACGACAGCGAGCGCAGCAGGCCGGCCACGTCGCGCAGCGGATGCGACTTCGCGCGACGCCGCTCGAGCGGGCGCGCCGGTTCGCCTTCGAAGTCGATCAGCAGCGCGTCGCCCTGCACGTCGAGCACCTGGCCCAGATGAAAATCGCCGTGAATCCGCGTGCATTGCGCATCGAGCGTGCGCGGCACGAGTTCGCCGAGCGCCCGCACGGCTGCGTCGCGCGATGCGAGCAGCGCGTCGGCCGATGCGCGGGTGGCCGCATCGAGCGCGTCGAGCCGCGTGCGCAGCACGTCGAGCGCACGCTCGAACGACGCGATCGCGTCCACGCACCAGCCGTCGACGTGCTCGGGCGTCGCGCGCTCCGGCGCGAACGCGGGATCGTCGGACGGCTGCGCGAGCGCGACGTGCAACTGGCCGAGCCGCGTGCCGATGATGCCCGCGAACGCCGCGTAGCCGAGCAGCGCATCGGGCGCTTCGTCCGTCTCGGCGGCCTCGCCTTCGTCCGCGGCCGGCAGCGCGAGCTCGTCGATCGCGCGCCGCAGGAAATCGAACGAGCGCGTCCACGCGTCGCCCTGGTTGTCGACGTAGCGCTGCAGGATCGCGACCGTGTGCGGCGAGCCGTCCGGATCGACGTGCACGACTTCGCCGGCCAGCGTCGCGGTGTTCGCATAGCCGATGCGCGTCAGGTGCCGGCTCATTTCGGCTTCCGGATGAACGCCGTGCGCGACCTTGCGCACGAGTTTCAGCACGATCGCGTCGCCGATCACGAGCGAGCTGTTGCTTTGCTCGGCCGCGAGCCAGCGCACCTCCGCGTCGTCGCCCGGGTCCAGCCCGACAAGCGCGTCTTCCGGAAGAAAGGCGAGCCGGCCGCCGTCGGCCGTCGGCACCGTCGCGCCGTCGCGCAGCTTGCGCAGCATCCCGCGCGCGAACGCCGGCAGCGCGAACGCGTCGGTCAGGTAGCCGACCGTGTGGCCGCGCCGCACGCGCGCCAGCGCAAGTTGCGTGAACAACGGATGAGACGTCTCGCCGCCCCAGGCGGTCGCGAGCGGCACCACGTAGCGTTCGACGCCGCCGTCGCTTGCGGACACCCACGCCTCCGCATACTGGAACGGCTCGTCCGCCACCGGCGTGACGACGTTCAGCCACGCGTCGCCGATCGCGCGATCCTTCGACGCGAACCAGCGCCGCCGCGCGAGCCACGACGCGAGCGCGTCGTGCGCGAGCGCATGCAGTTGCGAGACGTCCGGCCGCGTATCGCCGCGCCGCATCACGAGCGTCACGTATTCGGGCAGCGGCTCCGCGTGCGGCTGCCGCCACGACGGCTCGCGGCCGTGCTCGGCGAGCACGAACCACAGGAACCCGTACGGCGGGAAGGTGAGGAGATACGGGAGCTGGCCGATCGGCGGAAACGGCGAATCGGACGTCATCTCGATCGGCACGCGGCCCGCGAATTCGGACAGGTCGAGCTCGACCGCCTGCGACGCGCGCGACAGGTTCGCGACGCACAGCACCGGCTCGTGGCCCTCCAGCTCGCGCAGGTACGCGAGCACCTTGCGGTTCTCCGGACGCAGGAAGCGGATCGTGCCGCGCCCGAACGCCTGCGACGCGCGGCGCGTCGCGAGGATGCGGCGTGTCCAGTTCAGCAGCGAATGCGGATCGCGCGTCTGCGCCTCGACGTTGATCGCGTCATAGCCGTACAGCGAGCCCATCACCGGCGGCAGCACGAGCAGTTCCGGGTCGGCGCGCGAGAAGCCGCCGTTGCGATCCGACGACCACTGCATCGGCGTGCGCACGCCGTCGCGGTCGCCGAGGTGGATGTTGTCGCCCATTCCGAGCTCGTCGCCGTAGTAGATCACCGGCGTGCCGGGCATCGACAGCAGCAGCGAATTGATCAGCTCGATGCGGCGCCGGTCGCGCTCCATCAGCGGTGCGAGCCGGCGCCGGATGCCGAGATTCAGCCGCGCGCGCCGGTCGCTCGCATAGGCCTGCCACAGCAGGTCGCGTTCCGAGTCGGTGACCATCTCGAGCGTCAGCTCGTCGTGGTTGCGCAGGAACACGGCCCACTGGTTGCTCGGCGCGAGCGCCGGCGTCTGCCGCATGATGTCGAGGATCGGGAAGCGATCCTCGCTCGCGATCGACATGTAGATGCGCGGCATCAGCGGGAAGTGGAACGCCATGTGGCACTCGTCCTCGTTGCCGAAGTATTCCTGCACGTCCTCCGGCCACTGGTTCGCCTCGGCGAGCAGCATCCGGTTCGGATACTCGGCGTCGATCGTCGCGCGGATCCGCTTCAGGATCGCATGCGTCTCCGGCAGGTTCTCGTTGTTCGTGCCTTCGCGCTCGACCAGGTACGGCACCGCGTCGAGCCGCAGCCCGTCGATGCCGAGGTCGAGCCAGAAGCGCATCACCTGTATCACTTCGCGCACGACGGCCGGGTTGTCGAAATTCAGGTCCGGCTGGTGCGAATAGAAGCGGTGCCAGTAGTACTGGCCGGCCACCGGGTCGTGGGTCCAGTTCGACGTTTCGGTATCCAGAAAGATGATCCGCGTGCCCGCGTATTTCGTGTCGGTATCGGACCACACGTAATAGTCGCGATGCGTGGAGCCCGGCTTCGCACGGCGCGCGCGCTGGAACCACGGGTGCTGGTCCGACGTGTGGTTGATCACGAGCTCCGCGATCACGCGGATGCCGCGCGCATGCGCTTCGCGGATGAAGCGCCGCACGTCGGCCAGCGTGCCGTAGTCGGGATGCACGTCGCGGTAGTCGGCGATGTCGTAGCCGTCGTCGCGGCGCGGCGACGGATAGAACGGCAGCAGCCAGATCGTGTCGACGCCGAGTTCGGCGATGTAGTCGAGCTTCGCGATCAGGCCGGGGAAATCGCCGATGCCGTCGTTGTTCGAGTCGTAGAACGACTTCACGTGCACCTGGTAGATGATCGCGTCCTTGTACCACAGCGGATCGTCCGCACAGAGCGCGGGTTCGCGGCGTCGCGCGCGGCGCCGGCGCGGCGTGCCGGCCGGCGCGAGCGACGGGAACTGCGCGCGCCGTACGTCGTCGAGGGAATCTTCGCGTTTCATCATCCGTGGGCTCCCGAGGAGGGTCGGGCGTCGTCCGGTGCGGGCGCCGCCGCCCGCGCGGCGCCCGGAGACGGCGCGAGCCGCCAGATTGCGTACGGCCGCACGTGCGGGTCGAGCGAGACGTACTGGCGATGGCCTCGCCAGCTTTCCGCGTGCGCGGCGTCCTGTTCGAGCGCATCGAGCGGTTCGCCGTCGGCCAGCCCGAGGCCGCGCCACAGCGCCGCATCGAGCGTGAAGTTCGCGGCCTGCGGATGCCACGGGTCGAGGCTGATCGCGACGGCCACCACGCTGTCGAACGCGGGCGTCGCCTTCGTGAATACGAGCACCGAATCGTTGTCGGCCTCGACGAAGGTGAGCCCGAGATGCGTCTGCAGCGCCGGATGATCGCGCCGTGCGCGATTCAGCCGCGCGATTTCCGTGCCGATGTGCGCGGCCTTGCTCCAGTCGCGCGCGCGCAGCTCGTATTTCTCGGCGTCCGCGTATTCCTCGCTGTCCGGCAGCGGTGCCGATTCGCCGAGCTCGAAGCCCGAGTACAGGCCCCACGAGCCGGCCAGCGTCGCCGCGAGCGCCGCGCGGATCACGAACTGCGAGCGCGGCGCGTTCTGCAGGTGGCGCGGGTTGATGTCGGGCGTGTTGACGAAGAAGTTCGGCCGGAAGAATTCGCGCGCGGGCCCGGCCGTCAGCTCGGTCAGATAGTCGATGAAGTCGCGCTTCGACTCGCGCCACGTGAAGTACGTGTACGACTGCGAGAAGCCGACCTTGGCGAGCCGGTACATCATCCCCGGCCGCGTAAACGCCTCGGACAGGAACACGACGTCCGGATGCCGGCCGCGCACGTCGGCGATCATCCACGCCCAGAACGGCAGCGGCTTCGTGTGCGGGTTGTCGACGCGGAAGATTCGCACGCCCGCGTCGACCCAGAACAGCACCGCGTCGCGCAGCGCGAGCCACAGGTCGGGCAGCGCGTCCGGCGCGTAGAAATCGGGGTTCACGATGTCCTGGTAGCGCTTCGGCGGATTTTCGGCGAAGCGCAGCGAGCCGTCGGGCCGCCATGCAAACCAGCCCGGATGTGCGGCGAGCCATGGATGGTCGGGCGAGCACTGGATCGCGAAATCGAGTGCGATCTCGAGCCCGTGCCCGCGCGCGGCGTCGACCAGTGCACGGAACGATTCGAGCGTGCCCAGCTCCGGATGCACGGCCGTGTGCCCGCCGTCGGGGGAGCCGATCGCGTACGGGCTGCCGACGTCGTCGGGGCCGGCGGTGAGGCTGTTGTTGCGGCCCTTGCGGGCGGACGTGCCGATCGGGTGGATCGGCGGGAAATACAGCACGTCGAAACCCATGTCGCGGATGCGCGGCAAATGGGCGATCACGTTGTCGAACGTACCGTGCCGGTGCGGATCGTCGCTCGCCGAGCGCGGAAACATCTCGTACCAGCTCGAGAAGCGTGCCTTGCGGCGTTCCACGTCGACCGGGTAGGTCGTCGCGTCGTGCGTGACGAACGGGCGGTAGCGCAGCGCCGCGAACGCGTCGGCGAGGGCGGGCGCGCCGATCAGCGCGAGGCGGTCGTCGGGCGACGCGTCCTTGAGCTCGGCGGCGAGCCGTTCCATTTGCGCGACCGCCCGCGGATCGGCCGGCTCGGCGAGCTTCAGCGCGGTCGCGAGCAGCAGTTGCGCTTCGCGCACCTCCAGCGTCACGTCCTGGCCGGCCGCCCGCTTCTTCGCGATGTCGGTGACCAGCGACGCCCAGTCGTCGCGCCACGCGATCACGCGAAATTCATGGCGACCGAGCCGGTCGAGCATGACGCGCGCATGCCAACGGTCGTTCGGCTCGGCTTCGAACGGGATTTCGCGCCAGGCGTCGTCGGCGGCGGCGCGCCACTGGAGCACGGCCGCCAGATGCGCGTGCCCGTCCGTGAAGATCGACGCATGAACGACGAGCGGCTCGCCGATCACGCGCTTGATCGCGAAGCGGCCGTCGTCGACCGACGGCTCGACGCGCTCGATCGCGATCCGGTCGGCCGCGAGCGCCGCCGACAGCACGGTGCGCTCGCGCGCGGCGTCGGGGCGAGTGGTGACGGGCGGCGCCTGCCACGCGTGCAGCAGCGCATACGCGCCGGGCGCGAGCGTGAACGGCTCGAGCGCGGCCGGTGGATGCGTTTGCGCGCCGTCGTGCGTGGCGACGCGCGTGAAGCCGCCCGGCACGCCGGGCAGGATCGTCGCCGGGTCGACCGTGGCCGGCGCGTCGAGATCGGGATTCAACGCGATCAGCAACGCGGTGTCGTCGTGTTCGAGCAATGGACCGGTGCCGCGCAGCAGCGCGGTCGCATGCGCGCCCGGCGCGCTCAGTTGCACGATTTCGCCGCGGGCCGCCACGACGGGCGTGGCGCGGCGCCATGCGTTTGCATCGGCGATCGCGCCCGACAGGTCGAAACGGGCGTGCTCGAACGCGGCACGGTAGCGTTCGGCATCCGCGTCGCGGGCCATCAGCGGCACCGTCACGCCGCGCTCGAAGCCCATCGGCACGAGCCAGCCGGTGCCGACGGCGGCGGCCGTCCACAGCGCGCGGCGATACGCGCGGGCGACGGTGTCGTCGGGTGCGTCGGGCCAGTCGTCGGCGAGACGCGGGCCGTCCGGCGCATCGGGAAACGCGATCGGCGCGCCGATGCGCCGCAGCAGCCGGTGTTCGTCCGCGAACCACGGCGCGCGCAGGTCCCACCAGCGCACCGACGAGAACACCGCGTCGAAACCGGCGGTTTCGAGCTGTGCGAGCGCGTCGCGCGCATGGCCGGGCACGCCGGCGAGCACGGCGACGTCCGGGCGCGTACGACGCAGCGTCGCGCGCCAGCCGGGCCACCAGTCGGCCGGCAGATGATGGGGGGCGTCGATCAGGAAGCCGGCCGCGCCCGCGTCGGCGAACGTCGCGAGATGCGCGCACCACCATGCCGACAGCGCGTCGCGCGCCGCTGCGTCGCCGGCGTTCGCCTGCGCGATATCCAGCGCGTGCGCGGTGCCGCGCGGGTCGATCAGCGCATCGTCGTGCGTGTGCTCGACGTACCAGTCGGGATGGTCGGCGCGCAGCGGGTTCTCGCGCGCGACGCGGTCCGGCACGACTTCGAGCAGCAGCCGCAGCCCGTGGCCCTTCGCCAGTTGTGCGAGCCGCGAGAAGGTTTCGAGTGCGCTGGCGCGCGTCGCGAACGACTGGGCCGGCCGCCGGAAATCGGCCACGTGGCGCGGAAAGCCGGCGACGCTCGCGGCCCAGAACGCGCCGACCAGCACGTGATCGAAGCCCATGCCGGCGATGTGCGCGAAGGTGGACGGCCACGCGTCGAGCGGCCCCACGAGACGGGCGTCGCAGAAGTAGAGGTGCGGAGCGAACGGCGGTGTGGAGTCCATGGCGTGGCGCGGGCGAGTGGCGGCGAGCGGTAAAGCCGGTGCGTCGCAACGCGCGTGCCTGCTGCGCGACCGTCGGCGGGGCGGGGCGTCCGCGGGAATGCGAATTGAAGGGGCTGTCGTTTTTACATGCCTGCCGGACCGGCGGCTGCACTTACATGCGCGGTATCGACCGGATATCCGAACTCTCTCCTGTCGCCGGGGCATCATCCGTGTCCGGAATCGGCGCCCCCGGGTCATACCGCACCACCGCGCCATGTTCGATCCGGTGCGGGAACGGCGGCGGCTCGTCCACCTCGTCGCCGAAGCGCGCGCGCACGAACGCGCGCAGCAGCGCTTCGCGCGCCGTGCGGCCGCGAGCACCGCAGGTCGACGGGCCGTCGACGAAGGTCGCGTCGCATTCGACGGCGTTGCCGTGACCGGCGATCCGCACGTCGGTCACACGATCGAGCACCGCGCCCGCATCGGCCCACGATGCCGAAGGCGCGAACGGCGCATCGAGGTGCCGGAGCGCGTCGCATGCGGCCGTCACGACGACGATGGGCGAGACGGCGGTGAAGCGCAGCGTATCTTCGTCATCCGCGCACAACGCGCGTGCGCACCAGTAATCGAGATCCTTTCCGTCGAGTGCGTCGGTTCGCATGAGCGGGCTCCGTCGTATCGAAAAAAGCTCACCGCGCAAGCGCCGTGCCCGTCGCGGGCGTCGCGCGCATCCGGGCCACCAGCGGGTAGTGATCGGACGCGTGCCGTGCCCGCGCGCTGCGATGCACGACCACGTCCACCAGCAACTCGCCCGGGTGGATCCAGATCCGGTCCAGCGAGAACACCGGGCACACGGTCGGGAACGTGCGCGGCGCAGGCGCGCGCCGGAACCGCGTGACGAGCGCCTGCAGCGCGCGGCCGCGCACGAACCATTCGTTGATGTCGCCGAGCAGGATCACCGGCATCGTGCCCGTGTCGAACGCCGCGAGCAGCCGCTGCACCTGCGCGCTGCGCTCGCTGGCCGACAGCCCGAGATGGGTCGCGACCACGCGGATCGTGCCGGCACTGCAGTCGATGTCGGCGTCGAGCGCGCCGCGCGGTTCGCGCGGGTGGAACGACAGGTCGAGCGTGCGCGCCGCGCGGATCGGGCAGCGCGACAGCACCGCGTTGCCGTAGCGGCGCTCGGGCGTGTCGATCGTCGGGCCGGCCACCGCGTGCATGCCGGTCGCGTCGCGCAGGTGCGCGAGCACGTCCGGCGCGCGCGTGCCGCCGAGCGGTACTTCCTGCAGCGCGATCACGTCCGCGTCGAGTTCGTCGATCACCGCCGCGATCCGGTCGGCCGCGCGCGCGTGCCACACGCCGTAGCCGCCGCGGATGTTGTAGGTCGCGATCCGCAGGTCGCGCCCGCCCGGCGCGGCGACGGGCGCCGCGTCGGCGGTGACGACCTGCGGCGGCGGGGCCGCGTGCGTGCTCAGCGCCATCGTCGCAGCACCCTCACGAGCAGGATCGACACGCCGACGAGCGCGAGGCCGATCGCCGCGAGCCACGCGAACGCGCCCGGTCCGGGATGGCTGAGCGCGGCGGTCAACTGGTGCGCGAACGTGACGGTCAGCACGATGCCGGGCAGCATCCCGAGCGCGGTGCCGACGAGGAAGTCGCGCAGCCCGATGTGCGACGCGCCGGCGACGAGGTTCACGACGGTGAACGGCGCGATCGGCAGCAGCCGCAGCACGGCCATCGCGACCACGCCGCGCCGGCCGATGTGCTCGCTCAGCCGGTTCGCGCGCGGGCCGGCGAGCCGGCGCACCGCGTCGCGCCCGAGCCAGCGGCCGAGCGCGTAGGTCGCCGCGGCGGCCGCCATCGAGCCGAGCCCCGCGTACGCGAAGCCCGGCCACGCGCCGAACACGAGCCCCGTCGCGGCGATCAGCAGCGTGATCGGCACCGCGAAGGTCGCCGCGACCACGTAGGCCGCGAGCAGCAGCGCCGGCGCGGCCGGAAGCCGCGCGATGCCGGCCACCGCGCGCGACAGCGACGCGACGTTCAGGTGCGCGCCCAGCGGCGTGAAGCGCCACGCGAGCGCCAGTGCGGCGATGGCCAGCACGATCGCCCCCAGTACGAAAAAGCGCGCGGTGAGCGAGCGATGCTGCTCGTGCGGAACGAATTCGCGGACGAACCGGTCCGGCTCGATCGGCTGCTCGGGGTCGAGCCGGGCGCTGACCGGCACGAGCGCCTCGAATTGCGGCGACACGGCCGGGTCGAGCGTGCGCAGCGTGCGGCCCGGCTTCGCGCGCAGCCGGTCGAGTACGACGTTCGGCCGCTCTCCGCACGCGAACGCGTCGGCCACCGCATCGGGCGTCGTGCCGAGATGCTCGGCCAGCAGCCGCTCGCGCAGGCGGGCGATCGCGCCGCGAATGCGTGCGTCGCCGGCCGCGACGAGCGCGATGCAGCATTCGGTATCGAGCAGCATCGAGCGGTTGTTCAGGTTCGCGCTGCCGATCACGATGCATTCGTCGTCGACGATCGCAACCTTGCTGTGCACGTTCACGCACGCGTCGCCGAGCCCGTCGACGTGCGGATACAGCAGCCGGTAGCGGTCGAAGCGGTCGGCCGCCGCGAGCGTCGCGTGCAGCCGCGCGCGCAGCACGCCCATCGTCGCTTCCTGCAGCCAGCCGCTCTGCACGCGCGGCGCGACGACCGTCACGTCCGGCCCGTGCGCGTCGGCAAGGCGCGCGGACAACGCCTCGCGCACGACCGCCGCGGTGAAGTACTGGTTTTCGACATACAGGTGCCGCCGTGCGGCGCGGATCCCATCCTCGATGAGCGCGCGCACCTGCCGTACCGGCTCGCGGCCGCCGTGGCGCGGCGCCGTATAGGCGATGCCGAGCCGCACGTCGCGCACGTCGACGCGCGCATCGGGCGGCCACGGGTCGTCGTCGTCCGCCCGGTCGAGATGGCGCCGCGCGCGGATCGCGATCGGGCGCCCGCATGCCTGCAGCCAGCGGGAGCGCGCCTGTTCGCCGATCGCGGCGGCGGCGTCGCCGTCGAACATCGCGTGCACGTCGTGGAACGGCCCGTACGGCATGCCGTGCTCGTCGCGGCGGCGCGGGTCGTCGGCCGCATGCGCGGGCGTGTCCCAGCGGGCGCGCGTCAGGTCGAGGCCGCCGACGAACGCGAGCCGGTCGTCGATCACGACCAGCTTCTGGTGATGCGACGCGCCGCGCGGATGCGCATCGTCGAGCCGGAACCGGATGCCGCGATGCGCGCGCCAGCCGGCCCGATACACGGGCGGCCAGTCGCGCTCCAGCGCGTAGATCATCGCAAAGTCCCACGCGAGCACGTAGATGCGCAGGTTGTGGCGGGTGGATGCGAGCGCGTGCAGAAAGGCCGCGAGCGTGTCGGGCAACGTGTCGTCGGCGCCGCCCGGCGCGAGCCGCATCCGGCTGTCCACGTCCCAGCCGACGATGAACACCGTATGGCGTGCGCGCAGCAGCGCCGCGCGCAGCGTCGAGAAGTACGCGTCGCCGTCGACCAGCATCGCGAAGCGGTCCGCGCCGCGGATCGCTTCGCAGTTGCGCCCGCGCTCGAGCAGGCCGTGCTGCAGCGCGCCGTCCGCCGGCGCGGCGTCGAGCCGGCGGTCGTCGGCGCGGGCGATGCGATCCGGCACGATCATCGGGCGCCGACGTCCCGGTCGCCGTCGAGCCACTGCAACAGCGCATCGCAGCGTGCGCGCAGCGCCTGCAGTTCCGGCGAATCCGCGTCGATCCGCACGCGTTCGCCGCTGTGCGGATCGCCGTGCGCGAGCGCGATCTCGTAGATCTCCTGCGCGATCGTCGCCGACGCGTGCGCGATCCTGATCCGGTCCAGCCAGTCGCATTCGGCGTGGCGGCACGCGAGCCACGCGCGCAATGCGCCGACCAGCTGGCCGGTCGTGAGCCAGGCCCCGCTGCGCATGCGCGCGGCCAGTTGGCTCGTCACGAGATAGGAGAGCAGGTCGGTCTGGGTCACGCGAAACTCCTTGACGAGGTGTCGGGTCGACAGGTCCGTACGCACGCGATGTTTCGCAGCGTCTCGCAGATCGCCGCGAATTCCGGCCCGCTCGTGCGCGAGAACGAGACGGAGATGTCGTCGGTGTCCGGATCGTCGTCCGACTGCTGGACGATGAACCGTTTCACGCGCACGCGGCCGGGGCCGAGCGCTTCGTGCAGCGTGCCGAGCGTCAGGCCGCCGCGCTCGGCCACGAGCAGCAGCGTGCGCTGCTGGCGCTGCGCGATGAAGCGGCGCTCGAGCGGCTTCACGCCCGCGAGGATCGCGAGCACGATCGCGGTTGCGCCGATCGACGCAACCACCATGCCGCCGCCCGCGGCGAGCCCGACGCCGGCCACCGCCCACAGGCTTGCGGCCGTCGTCAGCCCGCGCACCATTTCGCCGCGCAGCAGGATCGAGCCCGCGCCCAGAAAGCCGATGCCGGACACCACCTGCGCGGCGACCCGCGACGGATCGAGCACGACGCCGTTTTGCCCGCGCACGTCCTCGAAGCCGAACGTCGACACCAGCATCACGAGCGCGGCGCCCACGCACACGAGCATGTGCGTGCGCAGCCCGGCGGCCCAGTTCAGGCGCTCGCGTTCGAGCCCGATCACGCTGCCGAGCAGCGCGGCCAGCAGCAGGCGTCCGAGTAATTCGAGGTGGCCGATCATGATGTGCATCCTTTCCGGCCCTGCGCGATGCGGGCCCGTTGCGCTTCGATGCGGAAATGGGACGCAAGCGGCGTGCCGGCCGGGCACGGCGCGTGCGCACGAGGCCGACGGCGTGCGTGGCGCGCCGCCGGCGCGCATTTTTTGCATCGCCATCGCAGATAAGACAGGAGGCCACCGTGGCACATCAACAGGACGCACAGGTTCGGGACCCGTATCGCGGTCACGAAATCCTCGTATGGGCGCGGCCCAACGAGCGAGGCGCGTGGCGCGACGAGGTACAGGTGTACGCCGCCGGCGCGCGCATCGAACTGGCTGTACCGGAGGCCGCCGGCCCCGAATGGCTGACCGAGGTCGAGGCGCTGCGCGCGGGCGTCGAGCGCGGCCGCTATCTGGTCGACAAGCGCGTGGACGACGATTGACCGGCATGGCCCTTGCGGCGCCGTGCGCCGCAACGCCACCCCGCAGCACCCCGTGACGTGAACCCATGCCGGCCCCGCGCCGGGAGGAACCGATGAGCAATCCGCGCACCCTGCATATCTACCGCTACGATCCCGATCGCGACGCGCAGCCGTACCTGCAGCGCTACGAGATCGACGTGGACCCGGCCGACCGCATGCTGCTCGACGTGCTCGGCCGCGTGAAGCGCGACGACGAGACGCTCGCGTACCGGCGCTCGTGCCGCGAGGGGATCTGCGGCTCGGACGCGATGAACATCAACGGCAAGAACGGCCTCGCGTGCCTGACCAACATGCAGACGCTGCCGCGCGAGATCGTGCTGCGGCCGCTGCCGGGGCTGCCGGTGGTGCGCGACCTGATCGTCGACATGACCGACTTCTTCAACCAGTACCACTCGATCCGGCCATACCTGATCAACGACACGACGCCGCCCGCGCGCGAGCGGCTGCAATCGCCGGAAGAGCGCGACCAGCTCGACGGGTTGTACGAATGCATCCTGTGCGCGTGCTGTTCGACGTCGTGCCCGAGCTACTGGTGGAACCCGGACAAGTTCGTCGGGCCGGCCGGGCTGCTGCAGGCGTACCGCTTCATCGCCGATTCGCGCGATCTGGCGACGGCCGAGCGGCTCGACGATCTCGAGGATCCGTACCGGTTGTTCCGCTGCCGGACGATCATGAACTGCACGGACGTGTGTCCGAAGGGGCTGAATCCGACGAAGGCGATTTCGGAGATCCGGACGATGCTGGTCAGGCGGACGGTGTGACGCGTGACGCCTGAATGCGTGCCGTGGAACTTGTGACAACACTGCGATCAGTCGTTGCAGCAGAGGTCGTTGCGCAGTCCGGCCGTCCATCCTGGAAGGCGACATGGCGATGAAGCGCGACGCGCACGACTTCGATGGGTCGTCGTGGAAAGGTCTATCGCTTCGGCATGGTTGCCGGCTGAAACTATGAATAGCGCATGACGTGGGTCGTGGTCGCTGCGTCATTCGCAATGTATCTCAGGATCACCGTGCTGGAGGCCCCGACGTACGTTCGATGCTCGACCATGTGCCTCCGATCGTTCTCGACATTCAGCGCACAAACCTCGAATCCCGGTTCACGTGCCAACCTTCAATCCCGTGCATTTGTCCGCTTAGCCGCCTCCACGCCTCACCGAGGTCATCTTTTTGGTCTCATATAAATCGCCTTGACCGTCAACGTCTGGATGAACGCGATTGTCCAGACGCGCGCCGCGATAGCGAATAAGGATACCGAAGCAATTCTGCGGAATGTGTACGCGATCAAGGGCGCATTTGCGATGGTGCAGGAGCATGCGATAGTCGCGATCCGCGCAGAAATCGAGACGCAGGGCCTGCGGGGCATGTCGACGCGATAAGCGGGTTGCTGGCGAGATCGTCGCACGCCGCGACCCGGCTGCTCGGCTCATGCATCGACAGGATCGGACAGCAAGACGACGCTATCCACGCCGGTGGGAGCGGTCCGGCAGCATGAGACTATCAACCGAAATTGATTGAATCGGTTAAATAATTGCATCTTTCGGCTTGATCGTGGAAATGATCCCAGTATCTGGCCGCGCGTCGCAAAGATTGAATAAACGCCAAGGAACTCACTAATCTGCGAACGCGTGCCGCGCACACGGGTACGCGCCACTCAAATAATCTGGAGACGCAGATGAATTTGAAAAATAAGTTAGGAATATTGACGGTCGGCATGCTGCTGGCGGCCGGCGTGATATCCGGGTGCGGCGGTGACGATACGAGCCCCGCCTCCGTCAGTAGCAGCGTCGCGATGGCGGCTACCGGAGCCGGCGGTACTGGGACGGCCGCGACGTCCGACGGTGGCACGACGACGGACGCGACACCGGCCGCGCGAAAGCAGATCGCCGTGAATCCTCCGCCGATGGGCTGGTCGTCATGGAACAGCCTCGCGGAAGATGTCAGTTTCGATACGATCAAGGCGCAAGCGGACGGGTTGGCCAAGCTGAACGAAAGCATTGCGTCGGGCAACAAATACCAGTATGTGAATATCGACGAAGGCTGGTGGACTTCCCGAAAGCGCGACGCGAACGGCAACTTCATCATCAACGTCGACATGAACGGCAATCCCACCAACCAGTGGCCGGGCGGCATGAAGGCGATGGCCGACTACATTCACGGCAAGGGGCTGAAGGCGGGCATCTATATCGACTCCGGGCCGCAGGGCTGCGGCAGCACGAACGGCGTGCACTTCGTCGGCAGCGATTACGCGCACTACGATCACGATTTCCTGCAGTTCGCTCAATGGGGCTACGACTTCGTCAAGGTCGACTGGTGCGGCGGCAGCGCGGCCGGATACGATCCGCAGCAAGCGTATACGGCCATCTCGCAGGCCATTCAGAAAGCCTACGCCGCTACCGGAAAGCTGCTGGTGCTGAACATGTGCGACTGGGGCACGTTGGGCAAGAGCGGTTATCCCGATGCAGGGTTGGGGCCGTGGGCCTGGGGCGCGGGGATCGCCACGTCGTGGCGTACGACGGGGGACATCTACGGCCCCGGAAGCGGCGTTCCGAAATTCAGCTCGGTGCTGGGCAACTTCAACGGAAACTATCATCCGGAAGGGCAGCACACCGGCTACTACAACGATCCCGACATGATGGTTGCCGGCATGGGCATGACGGCGGCGAACGATCTCGCCCACGTGAATCTATGGGCGATCGCCGGCGCGCCGATGATCCTCGGCAACGATCTGTCGAAGCCGCTTTCGAGCGACAGCGTGACCCTGCTCACCAACCCCGAACTGATCGCGATCGACCAGGATGCGCTGGGACTGCAGGGATTGAAGGTCGCGGACGCCAACGGGCAGCAGATCTGGGCGAAGCTGCTGGCCGGCAGCGGAAGGCGTGCGGTCCTGCTGCTCAACAACGGCGCCACGGCGAGCCCGATGACGGTGACGTGGAAGCAACTGGGGCTGGCTGCGGGCACCCGGGCCACGGTGCGCGATGTCTGGGCGCACAAGAATCTCGGCACGGCCGCCGACGCCTATACGGTCGCGAGCATTCCGGCCGGAGGCACCGTGATGCTGGTGCTACGCGGCAAGGACGCGCCGTCGTCCACGTTCCTGCCGAGCACGCTGTCGGGGGGCGCCGCGTATGCGCATTGCATCGATTGCGCGAGCGGCAGGAAGGTCACAGGGCTGGGCACGGTGACGTTCAGCAACGTCGCGTCGTCGACGGTCGGCGGCTTCGTCCGGATCGCTTACCTGAATGCCGGGCCGGAAACCGCCAAAGCGCAGCTCGGCGTGAACGGCGGCAATCCGACGACGGTGGCGTTTCCGCCTGCCGGCGCGTCCGTTGGCACCGTGACGGTATACGTCGGGTTGAAGTCGGGGCTGAACACGTTGACGCTGTCGAGCCTCGACGGTGCCACGCCGGCGCCCGAGATCGCGTCGGTCGCCGTGGTGGCCGGGCCGGTGAAACTGCCGCCCCCGCCTCCGCTGGCGTACGAAGCCGAGGCGCCCGCCAACACGCTCGGCGGTGCGGCGCGCGTTGCGTCCTGCAACGGCTGCTCGGGCGGCCAGGACGTCGGCTACATCGGCAACGGCGACGGAACCAGCAACGGCACGCTGACGATCAACGGCATCAACGTGGCGGCGAGCGGGACGTACAGTGTGTCGGTCAGCTACGCGAACGGCGATGGGGCGCCGCGTAGCGCGCAGATCAGCTTCGACGGCGCGACGCCGGTCACGGTATCGTTCCCGTCGACGGGCGGCTGGGGGAATGTATCGACGCTGACGGTGACCGGCACGTTCCAGCAGGGCAGTGCCAACACCTTGCGATTCTCGAACCCCACCGGCTGGGCGCCCGACATCGACGGCATCGCCGCTCCGGTGAAGCAGTAACGACGATGCGCGCGGCCTGCCGGTTCGGGCGGGCCGCGCCTTCACGTCGAGCTTGTCGCCCACGCAAGCTGCCGGAAACTTGCATGCGATCGCTGCACCCACCCTCGGGTGGGCCGGTTGCCGACGTCGACACGCCGCCCGCCGCTCAGGGCCGCGCCGCCACCTCGTCGAGGTGCCACAGCAGGTCCGCCGGATCGTCGTACACGCGCAGCGCACCGGCGCGTTCCAGTTCGTCGCTGCCATACCCGCCCGACAGCAGGCCGACGCCGAGCGCGCGGCAGCGGGCGGCGGCGAGCATGTCCCAGATGCTGTCGCCGACCACCACCGTATGCTCGATCGGCACGTTCAGCTTCGCGGCAGCGGTCAGGAACAGGTCCGGGTCCGGCTTCGCATACTTCACCTGATCGCGCGTGACGACCACGTTCTTCGCCGGATCGACGCCGAGCGCCTCGAGATTGATCGCCGCGGTTTCCATCCGCCCGCTGGTCGCGATCGCCCAGCGGATGCCCGCATTCGACAGCGCGGCCAGCAGCTCGCGCGCGCCCGGCAGCGGCCGGACCTGTGCGCGCAGGCGCTGGTATGCGGTCGCATGCAGCCGGGCGAGCCGCTCGACGCGCGCCGCGTCGATGTCGCCGGCCGTCTCGCGCAGCAACTGATTCAGGAACAGGCCGCCGCTCATCCCGATCTTGCGGTGGATGCGCCATACCGACAGCTCGATGCCTTCGGCGTCGAGCGCTTCTTTCCACGCGAGTACGTGCTGATAGACGCTGTCGACGAGCGTGCCGTCGAGATCGAACAGAAATGACGTTTCAATACGCATGCGAATCTCCTGGCCCGGTAGCGTTCGGGCAAATCGTCGGCAAAACACGGTTCGTTACATTATCGGCGCGCAGCCGTGTCACCGCCATGTCCCGCGTGGCACGCGCCGCGCCCGCGGCAGCGTGTCGAACAGCGCTGGTACAATCGCGCCGATGCGCCGGGCGGGCCGCCCGCGCACCCAACCTTCGCCGAATTCCCGTATGGCAACCCCCGACGCCGTCAGTTCCGAACAATCGTGGTGGGGCGTTCTGGCCCTGGCACTCGCCGCTTTCATCTTCAATACCACCGAATTCGTGCCCGTCGCGCTGCTGAGCGCGATCGGCGACAGCCTGCAGATGCAGCCGACCGCGGTCGGCCTGATGCTGACGGTCTACGCATGGGCCGTTGCCGTCGTATCGCTGCCGCTGACGTTCGTCACGCGTCACGTCGAGCGCCGCAAGCTGTTGAGCGTCGCGCTGCTGGTGTTCGTCGGCAGCCACGTCGTGACCGGCGTCGCGTGGAATTTCACGGTGCTGATGATCGGCCGGCTCGGCATCGCATGCGCGCATGCGGTGTTCTGGTCGATTTCGGTCCCGCTCGCCGTGCGGCTCGCGCCGAGCGACCGCAAAAGCCGTGCGCTCAGCCTGCTCGCGATGGGCTCGGCGATCGCGATGGTGGCCGGGATTCCGCTCGGCCGCGTGATCGGCGAGGCGTTCGGCTGGCGCGTCACGTTCCTGATCATCGCGGGCGCGGCGGGCGTCGCGTTGCTGCTGCTGCGCGCCACGTTGCCGTTGCTGCCGAGCCAGGGCGCAGGCTCGCTGAGCAGCATCGGGGTGTTCCTGCGCAAGCCGGCGCTCGTCGCGCTGTACGCGATCACCGTGCTCGTCGTGTCCGCGCACTTCACGTCGTACACGTACATCGAACCGTTCGTGCAGAGCGTCAACCATGCGAGCAGCAGCCGGATCACTTACGTGCTGATCCTGTTCGGCGTTGCCGGCCTGCCGGCCGCGGTCTGCTTCAATCGCCTCTATCCGCACCGTCCCGACGATTTCCTGCTGGCGTCGATCGTCGCGCTGTCGGGCTGCCTGCTGATCCTGTTCCCGTGCGCGCTGAACATCGTCACGCTGTCCGTGCACACGCTGGCGTGGGGCGGCGCGATCGTCTGTTTCGGGCTGGCGATGCAGGCGTGGGTGCTGAAGCTGGCGCCGGAGGCGACCGACCTGGCCGTATCGATCTATTCCGGGCTGTACAACGTCGGCATCGGCGCTGGCGCGCTGCTCGGCAACCATATCGCGGGCGACTTCGGGCTGCCGTGGATCGGCACCTTCGGCGGCGTGGTCGCGATCTTCGCGGCCGGAATCGCATGGCTCGCGTTGCGGCTGCATGAGCGGCGGGCAGCAGCTTAGGGCTTCGTCCCGAACCGCCGATGCGGCCCGTCGGGCCGGATCCCCGCCGTATCGAGCTGCCGAAGTTTCGCGTACAGCGTCGTGCGCGAAATGCCGAGTTGCCGCGCGGCCGCCGACACGTTGCCGTCGTGCTCGTCGAGCGCCCGGCGGATCGCATCGAGCGACTGCTCGTGCAGGCTCGCCTGCGGACCGGCGGCCGGCGCTACGTTGCATACATTCGCGGCGTCTTCGAGCACGTCGGCCTGACGCGCGAGCGTCGCGCGATCGAGCGGCGCACGCACGGTGCGCACCCATACGTGGCTACCGTCGTCGCGCGCGATCCGCTGCGGCGTGCGCGACGGCGTCAGCAAGCGCCGCTGCTGCGCGGGCGTCGCACCGGGAAACAGCTGCCGGAGATCGTACGGCCCGAGCGGCCCTTCCGGCGCGAGATCGAGCATGCGGCGCGCCAGCCGGCTCACCGCGCGCACGCGGCCCGCTGCGTCGAGCGCGACGACGCCGGCGAGCGGCGTGCCGAGCCAGCGCGCGTCGTGCTGAACCTGCAGCAGATGGCAGTCGCGCAGCATCGCATAGAGCCGCTGCTCGGCGGACAGCGACGCGTGCCGGAACGACTCGCGCAACTGCGCGACATTGCGCCGGCCGACGCCGGTGATGTCCAGCGCACCGATCACTTCGCCGTCGAAGCCGACCAGCGGCACCGCGAGACAGAACACCCGCGAAAACGCGTCGAGATAGTGCTGCGCGCCCGCGACGACGGTCTCGGCGCCGTCGTGGATCACGCAGCTCGGGGCGGTCGTGCCGATGTTCGGTTCGACGATCCGGCGTCCAGTGACGATCGGCGTGAGCAGCGCGTCGTCGCATTGCGGGCTGCGCCGTACATGGACGATCGTGCCGTGCGGATTGACGCACATGATCGCCCATTCGTTGCCGCCGAATGCGGCCCACAGCGGCTCGATTTCCTGCGCGACGCAGCGGGTCAGCCGCCGGTCCGCGCGCGATTCGTCGAGCTCGCGCTGCATTTCGTAGCGGGCGGTTTGCCACGGCCGCAGCCCGGCGTCGCGCGAACGCACCCACGAGCGCGCGACGCTGGCCGGCAAGGCCGCTTCCGGCAGCGGCTCGCCCGCGGCGAAGCGGGCGCGGAGCCGGTCGAGGTCGACTGGCCGAGAAAGGGATTCGGGGGCTGGCTTCACGCTGCGCTCCAGTGGGGTCGATGTCCGGGCCGGGTGTTGCCGGCCCGGCGTGTCGCGCGAATGCGTAATATAGCCCGGTGCCCGAAGCCGGGTATTTTCGTTCCCGGCAAGGGCGCCCGCCGCATGACGCCGATCGGCGTCGGCGGGCGGCCGGCGGTGCCCCGCACCTAGTGCGGCAAACGCAGGATCGGCTTGAGCGTGCTCCCGTCGCTGCTGTCCGCCGCCGCCTGGTTGATCTGGTCGAGCGGATAGAACTTCACCAGCCGGTCGAACGGAAACCGCCCTTGCAGGTGCAGTTGCACGAGCTGCGGGATGAACGTCTGCGGCACGCTGTCGCCTTCGACGATGCCGCGGATCGTGTGGCCGCCGAGCAGCAGGCTGTTCACGTCGAATTCGGCCTTCGTGCCGAGCTTCGGCGCGCCGACCACGCCCATCGTGCCGCGCGAACCGAGCGCTTCGATCCCTTGCGACAGCACGGCTGGCAGCCCGGTCGATTCGAGCGCGAAGTCGGCGCCGCCGCCGGTGATCTCGCGGATCGCGTCGACGACGTCGACTTCCCGACTGTCGATCGCGTGCGTCGCGCCCAGCTCGAGCGCCAGCGCGAGCCGCGACGGCACGATGTCGACGGCGATGATCGTCGTCGCGCCCGCGATGCGCGCGGCCATCACGGCGCTCATGCCGACCGCGCCCGCGCCGAAGCTCGCGAAGCTGCTGCCCGGGCGCACCGCGAGCGAATGGATCACCGCGCCGGCGCCGGTCTGGATCCCGCAGCCGAGCGGGCCGAGCAGCTCGAGCGGCGCTTCCTTCGGCACCTTGATCGCGTTGTTCTCGCGCGCGAGCGCGTAGCTCGCGAACGACGACTGCGCGAAGAAATGATCGTGCAGCGGTTGCCCGGCTTCGTCCCGGATCGCGGTTTGCCCATCGGCGTCGGCGCCGCCGAAATTCAGCGCGAAGAACTGCCGGCAATACGCGCCGTGACCGCCGACGCACGACGCGCAGTGGCCGCACGCGCCGTAGGTCAGCACGACGTGATCGCCCGCGGCGAGCGTCTTCACGTTCGGGCCGACCGCCTCGACCACCCCGGCGCCTTCGTGACCGAGCACGGCCGGCAGCGGCACCGGATAGTACTGATCGCGCACGATCAGGTCGGTATGGCACAAGCCGGTCGCGACGACGCGCACCAGCACCTCGTCGCCGCGCGGCGCGCGGATCCGGGCCGCTTCGATCGAGAACGGCGCGCCGGCGGCGCGCGCGACGGCCGCGGTGACGGCGCGTGTATCGTGTTCGGTGTACATGGTCGGTCTCCTCGTCAAATCGGATACAGCGGCGCTTCGCCCTTGATCGTCAGCCACTGCCACTGCGTGAATTCTTCCCAGTTTGCCGCACCGCCGATGCTCGAGCCATTGCCCGACGCGCCGACGCCGCCGAACGGGTTGATCGCCTCGTCGTTGACGGTCTGGTCGTTGATGTGCAGCAGCCCCGTGTTCAAGCGCTCGCCGATCCGCAGCGCGTGACCGACGTCGGCCGACAGGATCGCCATCGACAGCCCGTATTCGGTCCGGTTCGCGAGCGCGATCGCGTCTTCGTCGGTATCGAACGGCACGACGACTGCCACCGGCCCGAAAATCTCCTCGTCGAATGCCGGATTACCCGGCGCGACGCCGCTCAGTACCGTCGGTTCGAAGAACAGGCCGCGATGGCCGCCGCCCGTCTCGACGCGTGCGCCCGCACGGCGCGCCGCATCGACCAGGTTCGCGGCATGGTCACGTTGCGCGGCGTTGATCAGCGGGCCGAGGCCGACGTCGCCGGCGGCGGGGTCGCCGACGCGCAGGCTCCGGGCCTTCTCGACGAGCTTCGCGACGAAGCGATCGTGAATCGCGCGCTGCACGAGCACGCGGCCGGTCGCCATGCAGATCTGGCCTTGATGCAGGTACGCGCCCCATGCGGTGTTGGCGATCGCGCGGTCGAGATCGGCATCGTCGAGCACGATCAGCGAGTTCTTGCCGCCGAGTTCGAGCGACACCTTCTTCAGGTGACGGCCCGCCGCTTCGCCGACCTTGCGCCCGGCCGCGGTGGAGCCGGTGAACTGGATCATCGCGACGTGCGGATCGGCGACCAGCGCCGCGCCGGCCGCGCCGTCGCCGGGCAGCACGTGCAGCACGCCTTCGGGCAAGCCGGCGAGCTCGAACACGCGCGCGATCGCGACGCCGCCGCATACGGCGGTGCGCGGATCGGGCTTGAGCACGACCGCGTTGCCGAGTGCGAGCGCGGATGCCACCGCACGCATCGCGAGGTACAGCGGGAAGTTGAACGGCGAGATCACGCCGACCACGCCGCGCGGGCGGCGGCGCGCGAGCGACAGCCGGCCGGCTGCGGACGGCAGCACTTCGCCGGCTGCGCGTGATGGCAGCCCGGCTGCTTCGTGGAGCGCCTTGATCGTGACCGACGTTTCGAACGCCGCCTTCGCACGCGTCGAGCCGCTTTCGCGCACGAGCCAGTCGACGATTGCGTCGAAGTGCGTTTGCGCGACGGCCGCCGCGCGGCGCAGGACCGCTGCGCGTTCGTCGTAGGGCAGGGCGAACCATGCGGGCTGGGTGCGGTGGGCGGCGGCCGATGCTTCGGCGATGGCCGCGCCGTCGGCAAGACCGATGCGGCCGAGCGTGTTGCCGGTCGCCGGTTCGATCACGTCGGCCGCGTGCGGGCTCGTGTGCCAGCGTCCGGTGAAGGTCTTGCCGCGCCAGACGTCGGGGTCGAATAGGGCGGGGGTGTTGTTATCCATTTGCGCTCCTGGGAAATTCGGATCGGCCGGGGCGGGGTTTTGCTTGGGTGCTGGCCGGCATGCGCGGGAGGGTAGGCGGGGGTGGAGAGGCAGGGCTATCCGGGTTTCTTCCCACGCGCGGAGGGCGCGTGGATTGGGAGGTGTTTGCGATTATGTGTGCGGAAACTGAACAGTTGCTGTGGGAGGCTTTGCCGCATGCTGTCGGATGACACGCCGATATCGTTGTGCAGTACGGCCTATGCCGCGTCTGAAGGCTCGGCGCGCAGCTGGGCCGAGCCAGACGTTCGCTCTTCATGCTTCTTCGGAGCGGCGGTTGCCGACCCGTTACGGTCATCCGATTTGCTCCGAAGCGGCCGCTCACTGTCGGACTTGCGGCCAGTGAGCGGTTTGCTAGATGCCACGCCGGAATTCTTCACGTAACAACGAGAACTGTAGGAGATCATGATACGAGCCACGCCAGTACCCGGCCTGACGCTGGTACCCTTCACGGAGGAAGCCCAGCGTCTCCAGCGTGTGTATCGAGGATGCGTTTTGAACGTGAACCTGGGCTTCGACGCGGTTTATCTGCATAGTTTCAAAACCGTAATCGATCGCAGCAGAAAGCGCTTCCTTCATATATCCGTTGCCACGCGCAAACGGGGCCAGTTCATAGCCGACGACGCAGCTTCGCCAACTTCGATTCCATCGGAAGAGACCGCACGTACCGAGGAAAAGACCATCTGTAAGCCTCTCGATGGCCCAGCGGACGCCAGAGTTATTGTGCCGCCAGTCTGCGAATACTTGAATCAGTTTTTCGGCCTCCCCGATATCGGTCATTGGGTCAGTACCGAACCAGCGCATGCCTTCGGCATCGCCATGGACAGCAAACACCGATGGCGCGTCGCCGGGCAAAAGCTCCCGCAATGACAGCCGCGAAGTTGACAGGGTTGGAAACGTGGTCATTGGACTTGGATTGGGGGTGGGGAGCTAATGATCGCATGCCATAAATCAGCAACTGTGCCGATGGGTATCCAGCATGTCCAACCACAGCTGCTCGGGTGTAGGCGTCCAGTCGATTTCGATGTCTTCAAAAGCCACATCAACAAAATCGGACTTTAGTAGTTCTTGCCAACCCGCTTCACTGCGTGTGCGCGCGTCACCGAGTCGCAACTCCGTAAGCTGAGCCTTCGCGATTGGCTTGAAGATGTCCAAAAAGACTTCGCCGACCTTGCCAGTCAAAAAGCTCCGCCCGACGATAGCAGAAAAGCTGCCGCCGTTACACAATACCCGGCGAATCTCTCGAACAACTTGTTCGATATCGTCCATCAACATGAGAGCCATGTGCGACAGCACGTAGTCTACCGAGCCGCTATCGAGCGACATTTCTTGTGCACGCTCGTTGAGCAACCGTATTTCGTGCGGCAATAATCCCCGAGCCACGCTTAACTCGCCATCGCTGATGTCTATGCCAATTAGCTTCGTTGCTGCATGTCCCCTGTCGTTCAGAATTTGCAGCAATGGCCCATCACCACATGCCAGATCGAGCACAGTCCGCGACATCGCTTCATTCGGTACACGATTCGCCAGTGCGTGATAGGAAGAGGGATATGCTGCCTGCGCAGATCGTGCAGGTCGATTACCGTAGGCTCGACGCGTTGCTCCTGCCCGGCGGCGGTGAAAATCTTTCAAATATATTTCTGCATACGAGGTCATTCTTGCGCCATTCGATTGTTCGCTAGTTGGGAGCACTCGTGACTCTGGAGCCTGAACTCCAGGCGGATTGTCGACGAACCAGACCACGATGTCGAACGTCTCAAAATGGCCGACATCTGCCCGACTCCGGTCGGCCGGACCCGACTCGAAGCAGTCATCGGGCTATCCCGGAAGCAGCCGTTCGCGGGACGCAGAGCAGCGACTGGAGCAATCGTGGCTCCCATGTCTTACGAGCTACGCGTTCCTCCATTAAGCTGGCTCAAAGAACCCCAGATATAGAAAGTCGGGATGCGCCGCCGAACCCCCAAACGATAGATGCCGATGCCGCTCGTGAGATGGCGATCACCTAGGTGCGGGGCCTGCAATTGCCACGCGTTCCATAGAACTTCTGATTCACTGAACGCATAGCCGTCCTGCGCATAGCATACCGTTGGCGGCTTCTGGCTGCCCTTTGGACCGAAAGGCGCGAGGTAGATCGCTGATGTTTTTAGAAGCGAAGCATCATCACTCGGGTTTTGATGGCCTCGTGCTTGGGCGATCTGTTGAGCCAGTTGCGATAGAGAATCGGGCCTTTGGTCATACCAGTTCAACGATTCGAGCTGCGCGTAGGCCAAGGGAAGATCTGGCCTGTGAATGCTAGCCTCGAGCTCAGTGTATTCATCGGTTCGCAGATAATGCGCTCGTGACAAGAACAAGGTGCGTCGCACGCGGTAGTAGCTAAAGGTGCCGGACAGGCTCTCCATGCCCCAGGCTTGCTTGTGCGGCCACCAAGCGTCATACATGACCGTATCTGCATCAAACGCGATCACGCGAATAGGATGCTCTGTCCAGTCCGTTTGGAAAACAGCACCAGGTTCAAGTGGAGGGTAGTTCATGTATGACTAGGCACCTCACACGGTTTCGTGACTGGGAGTGGCCAAAGACCTATACGCAATTGTCAACGATCTGGACGTTGAAGTCGACCGACCGTTTGTGGCCGATAGCTGCCGTCGACTTCTGACGAACGATCAGAATCGGCGACGAAGAGCGATACCCGCCTATCCACTTCCTTCCTGTCGTTCGCAGAAACCGAAACCAAAGAAACCGAACGCCGGCGCGTCCCGCTCCACCGCTTTCCCATCAGGAAAACCCTGATCGACCTAGGCCGGCCGCCGATTCCAGCCGATTTTCCCGCTGCAGAAAGCAACCGCGTCGCGCCCCCACCAAGCGATATCCCGCACCCCCGCGACCCCGCTCCAGCAAGCCTTCCAGCCCGTATACATAGCCAAATCAGGTATGGTGCAACGCAATATTCCACATGTTGACCGCGATTTCCATACCCATTAGGTATCAAAAATCCCGACCAAAAGTATTGGACGCTCCATTTCCCCGCCGCGTATAAATCCGTCCCATGAACTCCCCCCACGCAGCGTGCCCCATGTCCTCCGCCACCGTCGAACGCATCGAAACCCGCCTCGTCGATCTGCCGACGATCCGTCCGCACAAGCTGTCGGTGGCCACGATGCACGGCCAGACGCTGATGCTCGTGAAGGTGTTCTGCAGCGACGGCGCGATCGGTATCGGCGAAGGCACGACGATCGCCGGGATGGCCTACGGCCCGGAAAGCCCGGAAGCGATGAAGCTCGCGATCGACGCGTACCTCGCGCCGGCGATCGTCGGCAAGGACGCGACGCGCGTCCAGACGCTGATGGCGTTCGTCGGCAAGCTCGCGAAGGTCAACCACTTCGCGAAGAGCGCGCTCGAAACCGCGCTGCTCGACGCGCACGGCAAGCGGCTCGGCGTGCCGGTCAGCGAATTGCTCGGCGGGCGTCGCCGCGATCGCCTGCCGGTCGCGTGGACGCTCGCGTCGGGCGACACGGCCACCGACATCGCCGAAGCACAACGGATGCTCGACCTGCGCCGCCACAACGTATTCAAGCTGAAGATCGGCGCGAAAGCGCCGGAAACGGATATCCGCCACGTCGCCGAGATCAAGAAGGCGCTCGGCGAGCGCGCGTCGGTGCGCGTCGACGTGAACATGGCGTGGAGCGAAACGCAGGCCGCCCGCGCGATTCCGGCGCTCGCCGATGCGGGCTGCGAGCTGGTCGAGCAGCCGGTGGCGTCCGCGGCGGCGCTGGCGCGCCTGATGCGCCGCTTCCCCGTCGCGCTGATGGCCGATGAAATCCTGCAAGGCCCCGACAGCGCGTTCGAGATCGCGAAGCATCACGGCGCGGACGTGTTCGCGATCAAGATCGAACAAAGCGGCGGCCTGTTCGCCGCGCAGCGCGTGGCCGCGATCGCGGACGCGGCCGGCATCGAGCTGTACGGCGGCACGATGCTCGAAGGTGCGTTCAGCACGGTGGCGTCCGCGCACCTGTTCGCGAGTGTCGCGAACCTGCAGTGGGGCACCGAGCTGTTCGGGCCGCTGCTGATCACCGAAGAAATCCTGACGCAGCCGCTGGACTACAGCGACTTCGAACTGACCGTGCCGGACGGCCCCGGTCTCGGCATCGCGCTCGACGAGGACAAGGTCAGGCGCTTCACCCGCGACGGGCTGACGAAAGTCGTGCGGTAACCGAGTCAGACAAAGACCGTCATTCCCCCAAATACACGTGGAGACAGCATCATGAGCGTCAAAGTTTTCGATACCCGGGAAGTGCAGGACCTGCTGAAGGCCGCGTCGAACGCGGGCGCGAACGGCACGAAGGGCGACGCGCGCACGCAGCAGATCGTGCTGCGCCTGCTCGGCGACCTGTTCAAGGCGATCGACGATCTCGACATCACGCCCGACGAAGTCTGGGCCGGCGTGAACTACCTGAACAAGCTTGGTCAGGATGGCGAAGCAGCGCTGCTTGCGGCCGGCCTTGGTCTTGAGAAATATCTCGACATCCGGATGGACGCCGAGGATGAAGCGATCGGGCTGAGCGGCGGCACGCCGCGCACGATCGAAGGGCCGCTGTACGTGGCCGGCGCACCGGTGCGCGAAGGCGTCGCGAAGATCGACCTCGATGCCGACGACGGCGCAGGCCCGCTCGTGATCCACGGCACGGTCACGGGCCTCGACGGCAAGCCGGTGGCCGGCGCGCTCGTCGAGTGCTGGCACGCGAACTCGCATGGCTTCTACTCGCACTTCGACCCGACGGGTGCGCAGAGCGATTTCAACCTGCGCGGCGCGGTGAGGACGGGTGCGGACGGCAAATACGAAATCCGCACGCTGATGCCGGTCGGCTACGGCTGCCCGCCGCAAGGCGCGACGCAGCAACTGCTCGACCGTCTCGGCCGCCACGGCAACCGCCCGGCGCACGTGCACTTCTTCGTCGACGGTCCCGGTCACCGCAAGCTGACGACGCAGTTCAACATCGACGGCGATCCGCTGATCTGGGATGACTTCGCGTATGCGACGCGCGAGGAGCTGATTCCGCCGGTGGTCGCCAGGACCGGCGGCACGGCGCTCGGCATGAAAGCCGATGCGTACCAGGACATCGAGTTCAACTTCGTGTTGACGCCGCTGGTGCAGGGCCGGGACAACCAGATCGTCGAACGCCCGCGCGCTTCCGCCGCGGCATAACCGCCGGCGGCTCGGGCGGCGCGCGTGCGCCGCCGCTGCCGGCCGGTCCCCCGAGATTCAACCGATACCGATGCGAGCGTGCTTGCAGGACGCGGCACGCGCATGGAAGGAGCCATCATGTCTGCCACGATCGACCACACCGACACACTGGATCACCTGCTCGAAACCGCCGTGCAGGATGACAAGGAGGCCGGCATCTTCCGCTGCCGCCGCGACATCTTCACGAACGCGGAACTGTACGAGCTCGAGATGAAGCACATCTTCGAGGGCAACTGGGTGTATCTGGCGCACGAAAGCCAGATTCCGGACAACAACGATTACTACACGACGTGGATCGGCCGCCAGCCGGTCGTCATCACGCGCGACAAGACCGGCGAGCTGCACGCGGTCATCAATGCGTGTGCGCACAAGGGCGCGATGCTGTGCCGCCTCAAGCACGGCAACAAGGGCAGCTTCACGTGCCCGTTCCACGGCTGGACCTTCTCGAACACCGGCAAGCTGCTGAAGGTGAAGGACGAGAAGACGACCGAGTATCCGGTGCAGTTCAACACGCACGGCTCCCACGACCTGAAGAAGGTCGCGCGCTTCGCGAACTATCGCGGCTTCCTGTTCGGCAGCCTCAATGCGGACGTCCTGCCGCTCGAGGATTATCTCGGCGAAGCGCGCGTGATCATCGACCAGATCGTCGACCAGGCGCCGAACGGGCTCGAAGTGCTGCGCGGCAACTCGTCCTACATCTACGAAGGCAACTGGAAGATGCAGATGGAGAACGGCTGCGACGGCTATCACGTCAGCACCGTGCACTGGAACTATGCGGCGACGATGGGCCGTCGCAAGGAAGACGGCACCAAGGCCGTCGATGCGAACAGCTGGAGCAAGTCGGTCGCGGGCGTGTACGGCTTCGACCACGGCCACATCCTGCTGTGGACCCGGACGATGAACCCGGAAGTGCGGCCCGTGTACCGGCACCGCGACGAAATCCGTGCGCGCGTCGGCGACGTGCGGGCCGATTTCATCGTGAACCAGACGCGCAACCTGTGCGTGTACCCGAACGTGTTCCTGATGGACCAGTTCAGCACGCAGATTCGCGTGGTGCGGCCGCTCGGCGTCGACAGGACCGAGGTCACGATCTTCTGCTTCGCGCCGAAGGGCGAGAGTGAAGCTGATCGCACGACGCGGATTCGCCAGTACGAGGATTTCTTCAACGTGACCGGCATGGGCACGGCCGACGATCTCGAGGAGTTCCGCGCGTGCCAGGCAGGCTATGCGGGCATCACGGCGATGTGGAACGACCTGTCGCGCGGCGCGCCGCTGTGGATCGCCGGGCCGGACGAGAACGCGAGAAGGATGGGGCTGAACCCGCGCATTTCCGGCGAGCGCAGCGAGGACGAAGGGCTGTTCGTGTGCCAGCACGAACACTGGGTGAACGTGATGCGCGATGCGCTGAAGAAGGAACGCGGGGAGGTGGCGGCATGAGCTTCGATTACCGGACGATTTGCGCGGCGCTGTATCGCGAAGCGCGCCTGCTCGACGATCGCGCGTGGGACGAGTGGCTGACCTGTTACGCCGAGGACGTCACGTACTGGATGCCTGCGTGGGACGACGACGATCGCCCGACCGACGATCCGACCAGCCAGATCTCGCTGATGTACTACGCGGATCGCGGCGGTCTAGAGGATCGCGTGTTCCGGATCAAGACCGAGCGCAGCGGCGCATCGACACCCGAGCCGCGCACCAGCCACAACGTGACGAACGTCGAGGTGCTGGCCGAGCGCGATGGCGAGGTGGACGTGCGCTACAACTTTCACACGCTGAACCACCGTTACCGCGTGACCGATCACTTCTTCGGCACGATATTCGTCACGTTGCGCAAGGTGGGCGACGCGCTGCTGATCTCGAACAAGAAGATCGTGCTGAAGAACGACTACATCCGGCAGGTGCTCGACGTGTACCACGTCTGACGCCGATCGTTTCGACAGGAAGGAAAGGGAGGCGACGTCATGTCCACCTACAAGATTGCACTGAATTTCGAGGACGGGGTCACCCGCTTCATCGACTGCAAGGCTGGCGAGAAAGTGCTCGACGCGGCCTTTCGCGCGAAGATCAACCTGCCGATGGATTGTTCCGACGGCGTGTGCGGCACCTGCAAGTGCCGCGCCGAAAGCGGCCGCTACGATCTCGGCGACGATTACATCGACGACGCGCTCACCGAGGACGAGAAGGACGGCGGCCTCGTGCTGACGTGCCAGATGGTGCCGCAAGGCGATTGCGTGATCGCGGTGCCGACGTCGTCGGTCGCCTGCAAGACCGGGCAGAGCAGCTTTGCCGCGACGGTGGCGAAAGTCGAGCAGCACAACGATGCGGCCGTCGTGCTCGAGCTCGATGTCGGCGCGAGCGCGCCGGTGTTTCTCCCGGGCCAGTACGTGAACATCGGCGTGCCGGGCAGCGGCCAGCACCGCTCGTATTCGTTCTCGTCCGCGCCGGGCGACGCGAAGGTCGGCTTCCTGATCAAGAAGATTCCCGGCGGCGTGATGAGCACGTGGCTCGAATCGGCGCGGCCGGGCGACACGCTCGAACTGCACGGGCCGCTCGGCAGCTTCTATCTGCGCGACGTACAGCGGCCGCTGCTGTTCCTCGCCGGCGGCACGGGCCTCGCGCCGTTCCTGTCGATGCTCGACGTGCTCGCGCGCAGCGGGTCGCAGCAGAAGGTGCACCTGGTGTACGGCGTCACGCGCGATCTCGATCTCGTGCTGGTCGAAGCGATCGAAGCGTTTGCGGCGAAGCTGCCGAACTTCAGCTTCGCGACGGTCGTCGCGGACGCCGCGTCGAGCCATCCGCGCAAGGGCTGGGTCACGCAACACATCCCGGCCGACGCGCTGAACGACGGCGACGTCGACGTGTATCTGTGCGGGCCGCCGCCGATGGTCGATGCGGTGCGCCAGTATTTCGACGACGCAGGCGTGAAGCCGAACAGCTTCCACTACGAGAAGTTCACCCCCAACGTCACGGCAAAGGCGGCATGACCATGCAACGATTCTCCGGCAAGGTCGTCGTCGTCACCGGCGCGGCGCAGGGTATCGGTCGCGGCGTCGCACTGCGCGCGGCGGCCGAGGGCGGCAAGGTGCTGTTTGTCGATCGCGCGGATTTCGTGGCCGAGGTGGCCGCGCAGGCGTCGGGCGGCGATACGGCAGGCTTCGTCGCGGATCTCGAGACGTACGAAGGCGCGCATGCGGCGATGGCGTGCGCGGTGCAGGCCTTCGGCGGCATCGACATCCTGATCAACGGCGTCGGCGGCGCGATCCGCATGCGGCCGTTCGCCGAGTTCGAGCCCGCGCAGATCGACGCGGAAATCCGCCGCTCGCTGATGCCGACGCTCTATGCGTGCCATGCGGTGCTGCCGCATCTGATCGCGCGCGGCGGCGGCACGATCGTCAACGTCTCGTCGAACGCGACGCGCGGCATTCGCCGCGTGCCGTACTCGGCGGCGAAGGGCGGCGTGAACGCGTTGACGTCGGCGCTCGCGATGGAGTACGCGGAGCACGGCATCCGCGTCGTCGCCACCGCGCCGGGCGGCACCAACGCGCCGCCGCGCCGCGTGCCGCGCAATGCGGCCGGCGACACCGAGCAGGAACAGGCGTGGATGGCCGAGGCCGTGCGGCAGGTGACCGAATCGACGTACTTCAAGCGCTACGGCAGCCTCGACGAGCAGATCGCGCCGATCCTGTTCCTCGCATCGGACGAGGCGAGCTACATCACGGGTACGGTGCTGCCGGTCGCGGGTGGGGATACGGGTTGAAGGGCGCGCCGGCCGAGCTGCTTGCCTCACGGGGGCATGTGCCGCGGCAGGGCGCGCGACGACGACCGTCATATAACCGGCCGGCGAGCCCGGCCACGGAGACATTCATGAGCAACCGAGAAGCGATCATCCCGGCCGGCATGGAGGCCGTGTACGAAAAAATCGGCTATGCGCCGGCGATCAAGGTCGGCGATACCGTTTACGTATCCGGCCAGATCGGCCGCGACACGGCGATGCAGTTGGTCGAGGGCCGCGAAGCCCAGATCGTGCAGGCGTTCGAGAACCTGCGGCAAGTGCTGGAGGCGGCCGGCGCATCGTTCGACGATGTGGTCGATCTCACGACGTTTCACACCGACATGCGCGACCTGCCGCTGTTCATGCAGGTGCGCGACCGTTATTTCCATGCGCATCCGCGGCCGGCATGGACCGCGACCGGCGCGCACATGCTCGGCGGCTCGCCCGGCTATATCGTCGAGATCAAGGCGGTGGCGGTGCTGCGGCCCTAGTCGCGGCGGCGCATCGCCCGTCCGGTCGGTCGATGCGATCAATCAGCTATCCATATAAACAGAATCGACCATCATCAGGTTTGGAGACAACATGAGACTTCAGCATCTCGTCGGCGGAGCATTGTTCTGAATCGCAACGACCGGTTTCGCGCAAGGCAGCGTGACGTTGTACGGCATTCTCGATACGGGCGTCGAATACGTGTCGCACGCGAATACGCAGGGCAAGGGCATCGTGCGGATGCCGTCGATTACCGGCGAGCTGCCGTCGCGCTGGGGGCTGCGTGGTGCGGAGGATCTCGGCGGCGGCTACAAGGCCGCGCAGGTGCTGAACTCCTGGCCGAGCGTCATCGGTACAGCATCTTGAAGCTGCGTGCGGCCCATCTAGGTTGGCGAGCGCTGCGTCGGCTTTCACGCTGGCGAGCGCATTGATCAATTGCGGATACGCCGAGATGGGTGTTCCGGTAATCGGAAAGTTCTCCAGCGCGCGCAGCGTGTGGACGCCGTAGTAGGCATCGTTGGGAATCTCGCGGCCGCCGAGCAGGTCGTGTTCGATACGGTGGGTCATGCTGTTTGCGTTGAAGCGTTGGAGAGATAGGATTGGCCGAGCGCGCGGGCAACGCAGTGCCGCGCCAGCACATCGGTAGGGTCGACCAGCGTGACGGTGTGGCCCTGCGCGGTGGTGGCACTGCTGTGCGGCAATATCAGCGGCAGCTCCGTGCAGCCGAGAATCACCACGTCCACGCCATCTGCGGCCATTTCGTTGATGGCCGCCGTCAGGTCGTCAACGCAGGCACCAGTCGTGAAGCCCGCCTTGACGCCCCGCGGGCCGTAGATGGCGTTCATGACGTCGGCCTGTCGCTCGGGGCTGGGCACCACCTGTTCAAGGCCGGCCGCTTCCAGTGCTTTGCGGTACACGCCGCTGGCTACGGTGCCGGAGGTAGCCAGCAGACCGATCTTGCGCAGTGTCGGAAACGTGCTGCGAATGTGCTGGGCCGTGACGGTCAGCATGTTGACGATCGGGATGCCGAGATACGGTTGCACCCGCTCGACATAGGCATGTGCCGTGTTGCACGGGATGGCGATGATGTCCGCGTCGCCCGCCTCCAGCTTGCGGCACGTGGCGTACAGTGAGATGGTCGGGTCCGGGCCTTCGCCGATGAGGTTCTCGGTGCGATCGGGAATCTGCGGGTTCTGCTCGACCAGCAGCTTGATGTGGTCCTGGTCACGCGTGGCCGGCGTGTTACGCACGATCTTATGCATGAAGTCGACCGTAGCAGCCGGCCCCACGCCACCCACCACCCCGACCTTAAACAGCTTGCCGGGCGCTTCGGGCTGCCCCGACACCACGTACTGCGCGTAGGCCAGGTTGGAATCGACGATGGGCACGCCAAGCGGGCCAAGCTCGTCGAGCACCAGGGCGATCTCGGTCAGTCCCGGCAGTATCAGCTCGGCGCCCTGGTCGATGAGGTCGAGGCACGCCTCGCGCAGCAACGTAATCGGGCGACCGCGCAGGATGCCGCTCTTGATGCCGTCGGCGGCGTACACCGCGTCCGTTACCCGATCGATGCCGTAGTCGATGCGCGGGTGAATAACGTCGAATTCCGGCGCGTCGAAGTAGCGCTCGAACAGGCGCTTGTTGCGTGTGGTGTCCGAGGCCAGTACGCCAATCCGCCGCGCCCTTGGGAACTTGCGCCGCACATGGCTGCGCAGCCCTGCCATCATGTCGATGATCGGCAACGGTGAGTTGGCGGTAAGTTCATCAATGAAGGTGTGGCTCAAGAAGCAGGGCAGCACCACGGCCCCGATGCCGCGCCGCTGGAAGTCGCGGATCAGATCGAAGATGTACAGCTTGCGCTCCGTGGTCGCTGCCGTGGTCTGGCCAGCCTGAGCAAAGGGATGCTGCTCGAACACGATGTCGAGGTGCTCCGCATCGGTGCTGGCCGGGGTGGACTGGATCAGCTTGAAGAACACATCTGCGCTGGCCAGGGCACCCAGGCCGCCGATCACACCCAGCGAGCGACGGTTGGCGTGCGGAGTTGTCATTTCACTTCGCCCGAAATATTCGAGAGGCCGCTCAACACCTGCGTCTGCTCCCGGGCGGCGCGGCGGGTTTCCCATTTGGCGATGGCCGTGGTGGCGATGCTGTTGCCGACCACGTTGGTGGCGGTGCGGCCCATGTCCAGGATCTGGTCGATCGCCAAGATCAGCACGACGCCCGACGGCGGCAGATGGAACATCGGCGCTACGGCCGCCACAACCACCACCGAGCCGCGCGCCACGCCGGCCATACCCTTGCTGCTGATCATCAGCACCAGCAGCATGAGAATCTGCTGCGACAGCGGCATCTCCACGCCAAACGCCTGTGCAATGAAGATGGCCGCAAACGCCTGGTACATCATCGAGCCATCGAGATTGAAGGCGTAGCCCAGCGGCAGCGTGAAGCCCACCACCTTCTTGTCGACGCCAAACGCTTCGAGCTTCTCGGTCAGGCGTGGGTACGCCGCCTCGCTGCTCGCTGTGGAGAACGCCAGCATGGCCGGCTCGCGGATCGCCTTGAGTAATGCCCACGTCTGGCGCCCGAGGAACAGGTGGCCGATGCTAATCAGGATGGCGAGCAGGAGCGCCAGCCCCAGGTAGAAACTGCCGACCAGCTTGCCGTACGTCGCCAGCACATCGAGCCCATGCAGCGTAATGGCCGAAGCAATGGCGCCGAATACACCAATGGGCGCCAGCGCCATCACGTAGTCCGTCAGCTTGAGCATGGCGGGTACCAGCGCATCGATGGCGCGCGATAGCGGAGCTACGCGCTCGTCGCCCTTGAGCACGCCGAGCACCACGCCAAAGAACACCGAGAACACGAGGATCTGCAGGATGTCGTTGCGTGCCATCGCATCGAGCACGCTGGTCGGGAACGCATGCGTGATGAAGTCCTTGAAGTTCAGGCCGGCAGTGTTCAGGCCGGTAGCAACGTCAGCGGCGTTGGGCGTCATGTTCAATCCCGCGCCTGGCTGCAGCACGTTGGCCAACACCAGCCCAAGCGCCAGCGAGATCAACGACGCGCAGACAAACCACGCCACGGAGCGTAGCCCTATGCGGCGCACCGCCTGCGTGCCATCCATACCGGCCAGACCCGACACGAGCGTCGCAAAAACGAGCGGCGAGATGATCATCTTGATCAACCGCAGGAAGATGTCCGTGACGATGGAGAAATAGCCGGCGATGGCTTTGGCGGCATCGGCATTGGGTGCCAGCTTGTGGCACGCGTAGCCCACGGCAATGCCGATCAGCATTCCGGCCAGGATGGTTGCGGTAAGGCGATTCTTTTTCATGGTGCTCCGTCCAGTGAGGTCTCTTGCCGGAATCGGAGAACACCGAATCCGTGGCCTTTCGCAGTCGCCCCACATGCCGTTGTGGGTGGGGCGTTCAATGCGTGGACGGAGTGTAGGAGGGGCAGCGCGTGCCATGATGCGACTCCCGCAAAGGCTCATGCGGATGCCGCATAGACCGGGTAAACGAGGGTGAGAGGGAGTCAGTGCCCGTCACTGCTCGTTTCACTCAGGGCAGACTGAGGTGACGCCAAAGCGTTTCCAACAAATCATTACGGGTGTACTGGTTGCGATACACGCGCAAATCCAGATCCAGCGACCATGTCGGGCCGCCTGCGGGCACCAGCACGCCGGAAGCCAATTCCGTTTCAATAGCACTCTTGGGCAACCAGGCGACACCCTCACCTGCGAGCAGCATCTTTTTGAGTACCTCGGCCATGTCAGATTCGTAGTCGAGCCGCAAGACGGGTTGCGTGTCGGCGTGGCTCAGGAGCAATGCCAGGCAACGGCCGAAATAGCTGGTGTTGGTGTAGGAAATCAGCGGCACGGGGCGGTTGGTGGTGCCGGGCAAACGATGCGCCGGCCCCAGGCGCGCATTGGGCCTGCTCACCGGCATAAAGGTGTCGCGCCCGACCGTGAGACTGGGGTATTTGATTGGGTCCAGATGCAACGGCAGGCCGGGATGATCGTACGCAAACATTAGGTCGCATGCGCCGTGGACGAGGGTCAACACCGAGTCGTGTACATTGCCCGGTATCACACGCGCGCGCAGGGTACCGATCTGCTTACCGACCGCGGTGAACCAGCCCGGCAGGAAGTTGAGTGAAATCGTATGGCCAGCCGCGATCTGCAGTCCCGGGCCCGGCATGCGGTGCTCCGATCGGATGATGGCGCGCGTGTCGATCAACTTGCTCAACACATCATCCGCGGCCTCTTCGAACAGGCGGCCAGCCGCCGTCAACGTGGGCGGATAGGTGCTGCGATCCACAAGCTCCGCCCCCACCCACTGTTCAAGCGCCTGGATGCGCCGGCTGAAGCCGGACTGGGTGACATTGCGGATCTCTGCCGCGCGCGAAAAGCTTTGATGTTGCGTGAGGGCAATAAAGTCCTCGATCCATTTGACTTCCATGTCCTGCCTCCGGCGTGGTGCGATGAATGGAGTGGAGGCTATCTGCGCGGATCATGCCTGATTGCCCATGTTTACCCTACGTATGCGAGATCCGCATGATCGTATGCAACACTCGCATTCCACCCATTCGGCCAGCCCCTACCATCGGCCTCGGACGGATGGGATGGCTTGATCTCCCTTGCTCACGCAATCAGCACACATCCCTTCCGCCGGGCCCCGCCGGCGCGCAGTGCTGCGCAGCACAAGGGGATTCCAGCAAAAGCAACGCGGAGCGGCATGCGCGATTCCATCTTACGCAGCACTTCCAGCCGCTCCGGCATTCACAATTTTGGGGACAACAATGCAAGCCACATCCATGATCCGGTCGCTCGCCGTCGTCGCGGCGTGCTCGATGGCGTTCTGCCTGCCGGTACACGCCCAGCAGGGCAACCCCACAATCGCTAACGCGACACTTCCGCACGTCGTCATCCTCGCCACCGGTGGCACGATTGCGGAGACCGGTGCGGAGAAAACCACCGTCGTCGGCTACTCGACTAACAAGGTCGGCATCGAAAAGCTGGTCGATGCCGTGCCCGAGATGCGCAAGATCGCGCGCCTGAGCGGCGAGCAGGTCTACCAGATCGACAGCTCCGACATGGACGTTGACCACTGGTTGAATCTGCTAAAGAAGGTGAACGCTGCGCTGGCGCAGCCCGATGTGGCTGGCGTGGTGATCACGCACGGCACCGATACGATGGAAGAGACCGCGTACTTCCTGAATCTGACCGTCAAGAGCCACAAGCCCGTCGTGCTGACTGGCTCGATGCGACCGTCCACGGCACACAGCGCCGATGGCCCACTCAACCTCTACAACGCTGTCGCCGTGGCAGCCAGCCCGAATTCCGTCGGCAAAGGCGCACTGGTGGTGATGAACGACCATATCCTGAGCGCCCGCGACGTCACCAAGACGAACACTTTTACGGTGGATACATTCAAGTCTCCCGAACTTGGCGCCTTGGGTTACATCCAGGGCGGCCGCACGGAGTTCTACCACGCGTCCACGCGCAAGAACACGGCCGATTCGGAGTTTGACGTGAGCAACCTCAACACGCTCCCCCGGGTCGACATCGTCTACAGCTATGCGGAGGTCACGCCGTCGGCTCTGAACGCGTTTGTCTCGGCCGGCAGCAAGGGCGTGGTCTACGCAGGCGTGGGTGATGGCAGCGTCTCGACCAAGATGCTGCCCGCGCTGTCCGCGGCGCACGCCAAGGGGCTAACCATCGTGCGTTCATCGCGCGTTGGTCAAGGGATCGTTGCACGCAACGGCGAGGTGGATGACGAAAAGCAAGGCTTCGTTGCTTCGGACACGCTCAACCCGCAGAAAGCCCGCATCCTGCTCATGCTCGGCTTGACCAAGACGAACGACCCGCACGAACTGCAGCGCATGTTCAACACGTATTGAACGATGCGTTCGATGCAGCCGGCAACCGCCGATTGCCGGCTGCACGTTGCCGCCAAACGCTGCTCGTGCACCATTGCCAGTGGCGAGCAGCGTGACACGGATGGGGCGGAACGGGGCGGGTATCAATGTGCTCCTCGATGCTGACCTGCCGACCATCATCACCGCCTTCTGCGGCAACTTTGGCGCAGGGCCGGTTTAAGGCTTCCGCAAAAACGTAAGAACTCAGCCAATTATCAGCCCCCTGGCTCTGGCCCACGAAAAATCTCGACCACTACACGAGAAGCCCTGCGCGCAGCGCAGCTCGACGCTACCGCTTGATTGCCCCCCGCAACCGCCTCACATCCCGCTCCGACACCGGCGCGGCCCGATTTCCCCACGCACCGCGCACGTAGCTGATCACCGCGGCGATCTCGCCGCTCGTCAGCGCGCCGCGCATCGCCGGCATCCGCTGCACCGGCTCGGGCTTCCCGGGCGCGGGCCGCGCGCCTTCGACCACGATCCGGATCGTGCTGGTCGGATCGGCCGCGAGCACGATCGAACTGCCCGCGAGCGCCGGCCCGCGATCGGGGACGCCTTTGCCTTCGGCACCGTGGCAACGCGCACAGAACCCCGCATACACGCCGGCCCCCGGCGCCTGCTGGCCGCTTTCCGGACGAGGGCCGGCCACCGTCAGCCGCGGCACGCCGACCCCCACCGGATTCGTCGCGGCAGTCGGTTGCGCGGACAACGACTTCAGGTACACCGCGATCGCATGGCGGTCGGCATCCGTCAGCAACGCGGTGCTTTCGCCGACGACCGGCGCCATCGCGCCGAACACCGCGCCGCGCGCCGCATGGCCGCTGCGCAGGAATGCGGCGATGTCGTCGGCCGACCAGCGGCCGAGGCCGTCCGGGTCCGCGCCGGTCAGGTTCGGCGCGAACCAGTGATCGTTGATGCCGCCGGTGAGGAACGCGGGGCTGCGCTCGTCGTAGCCGCGTTCGTTGTAGGCCGGCCCGCGCGGCGTATGGCATGCGCCGCAATGGCCGAGCCCCTGCACGAGATAGGCGCCGCGATTCCATTCCGCCGATCGAGACGGCTGCGGCGCGAACCGGTCGCGGTTCGCGAATGCGAGACTCCACAGCCCGAGCGCCCAGCGCTGGTTGAACGGAAACGGCAACTGCGTGAGCTTCGCCGCGTTCGGCGAAGGCGCGACGCCGCGCATGAAATACGCATACAACGCGCGCACGTCGTCGTCGCTCAGGTGCGCGAGCGACGGGTAGGGCATCGCCGGATACAGCCGGCTGCCGTCCGCGCGCACGCCGCGCCGCAATGCATCGTCGAACTGGCGCAGCGTGTAGTGGCCGATTCCATGCGTCGGGTCCGGCGTGATGTTCGGCGCATAGATCGGCCCGAACGGCGAATTCACCGGCTGACCGCCCGCGTACGGCGTATGGTCGGCCGCGTCGTGGCACGCGGCGCAGTCGCCGGCGAGCGCGAGGTAGCGGCCGCGCGCGAGCGTCGCGGCGTCGGCGCTCGCGGCGGCCGCGGCAATCGCGGGACGGCGGGCGGTCGAAGCGGAAGCCGCATGCGGCGGCCGGGCGGCCGCGCCAGATGCACCAGATGCGCCAGATGTATCAGATGCACCAGATGCGCCGGAATCCGCCACCCCCGCGTCCCACGACCGGGAAAGGCGCGGATCGTCTCGTGCGCGCGCGGACATCGACGCGCCGGCATCGGCCGCCGACGTGCGAATCCGCACGAACCGCCAGCCCGACGCGGGCTCGGGCGCTTGCGCCGCCGACGCGGCGCCGGCCGTGTCCGCGGCGGCCGCGTTGTCGTCGCGCTGCATGTCGCATCCGCCGAGCGCGACGCATACCGCGACCGCGACCGCGGCGCCCGCGCGGCGGCCCGGCACCAAGCACGAAGCGAACGAGATCAGCGCCATGGGCTGCAAGGCCCCACGAAAGCGGTGACGATCCCCGTAAACACGAGACCGATCACGAAGCCGAGCGCGGCGAGCATCCCGCAGCGCGC
Organism: Burkholderia sp. MSMB1459WGS; assembly: GCF_001534535.1. NCBI lineage: Bacteria > Pseudomonadati > Pseudomonadota > Betaproteobacteria > Burkholderiales > Burkholderiaceae > Burkholderia > Burkholderia sp. MSMB1459WGS. The sequence goes on along the minus strand of NZ_LPMU01000080.1, from coordinate 50,944 downwards.
GAGAAAGCGCGTACTGTCGTCGCGCGTCGCGGCGGGCGCATCGGCATCGTGCCGGTGCCGCCACGCGCGCGCGAGCCACGTCGCGCAGGCCGCGGCCAGCGCGAACGCGCCCGCGGCGATCAGCGCGAGCCACACGCCGACGTGCGCCCAGCGCGGCGCGGCCTGCGCGACGCCGAGCGGATAGCACGCGGTGGAGGCGAGCGTCTCCGACACGAGCATCTGGGCGAACCACAGCGCGGGCGCGCCGACGAGGCCGGCCGCGATCGCGAGCAGCGGTGTCCACGCGCGGCGTGTGTCGTTCATCCGGTACTCCTCAGCCAGAACGGCGATACGTACAGCGCGGTGAAGATGAACAGCCACACGATGTCGACGAAGTGCCAGTAGAGCCCGCCGACCGTCAGCGCGACGCGTCGCTCGCGGCTGAAGAAACCGGCGGCCGTCCACCCGGCGAGCAGCGCGAGGATCGCGAGGCCGGCCACGACGTGCGCGAGGTGGAACCCGGTGATCGTGAAATAAAGGCTGCCGTACAGATGCGCGGTCGGGCCGTACGGATGGTCGCGCCATTCGTGCAGCTGGACCAGCGCGAACGCGGTGCCGAGCACCAGCGCGACGACGAGCATCGCCACCGCGCGCGCCTGCCGGTCGGCGCGCACCGCGCGTTCCGCGAGCCACACGAACACGCTGCTCGACAGCAGCACGACCGTGTTGGCGGCCGCGAGCCCGATCTTCGGCATTCCTTCGGGCGGCCACGGCGCGGACCATTGCGACTGCAGGTAGAAGTAGCAGAACAGCAGGTAGCCGAACAGCCCGGCCTCGGTCACGATCAGCGCGAGCACGCCCCACCAGCCGCCCGCGCGCTCGCCGCAACTGCCGACCGGCAGCGGCGCGATGCACGCGGCCGGCGCGCCGGCCGGCACTTTCGCCGACGGCGGCTCGTCCGGATGCGGCCCGGCCGCGGCGGGCGCCTGCGTGTCGGCGCGGGCCGGCAGGCGCGCGCGCTGCCCGAGCGTGCGGCGCGGCCACAGCCACGCGGCGGTGGCGATCGCGCACCCGGCGACGGCCGCGCAGACGAGGGTCGGCGAGCGCGCGAGCATCGCCGCGAACACGCCGGTCGCCAGCAGCGCGAGCACGAACGGCACGCAACTGTCTTCGGGCATCTTCAGGATCGCGCTGGGGGCCGCGGCGAGCGGCGTGACCGCGAGCGCCTCGCGCCCGTCCGCGAGCCGGTAGCCGATCCGCAGGCTGGTGCGCTGCGGATCGTCGCGCGTTTCCCACAGCGGATGCCGCGACGCGACGAGCGGCAGCACCGCGAAGTTGTACACGGGCGTCGGCGACGCGACCGACCATTCGAGTCCGGCACCGCCCCACGGGTTGTCGCCGGCGCGCGCGCCGTGCCGCGCGCTCACCAGCGCATTGACGACGAACATCACGATGCCGATCCCGAACACGAACGAGCCGATCGTCGTCAGCAGGTTCGACGTATCCCAGCCCATCCCGGACGGATAGGTATAGATGCGGCGCGGCATCCCGAGCAGTCCGGACACGTGCATCGGGAAGAAGCCGAGATTGAAGCCGACCAGCACGACCCAGAAGGTCCAGCGGCCGAACCGCTCGTTCATCATCCGCCCGGTGAACTTCGGGAACCAGTACGCGACGCCGCCGAGCACCGGAAACACGTTGATGCCGAGCAGCACGTAATGCAGGTGCGCGACGACGAAGTACGTATCGGTGAGCTGCCAGTCGAGCGGCACGGCCGCGGTCATCACGCCCGACACGCCGCCGATCACGAACATCAGCACGAAGCCCGCGAAATACAGGAACGGCGTGCGGAACACGGGGCGGCCAGTCCAGATCGTCGCGATCCACGCGAACACCGCGACCGCGCTCGGAATCGAGATCAGCATGCTCGCGGCGCCGAAGAACGCGAGCGCGAGCGGCGCGATGCCCGTCGCGAACATGTGGTGGACCCACACTTCGAAGCCGATCAGCATCGTCGCGACGGTCGATACCGCGACGGCCTCGTATGCGACGAGCGGCCGCCGGCAGAAGGTCGGCAGCGCGTCGGACACGATCCCCATCGCCGGCAGCACGACCACGTAGACCCACGGATGCGCGAACATCCAGAACAGGTGCTGCCACAACAGCGGCCGGCCGCCGTGCGCGACGTCGAAGAAGTGCGTGCCCGCATTGCGGTCGAGCCACAGCAGCAGGAACGCGAGGCTCACCGACGGCACCGCGACCAGGTTCGCGACCGACGCGGTCAGCGTGCCCCACACGATGATCGGCAGCCGGTCGATCGACATGCCGTGCGCGCGCATCCGCAGCAGCGTGACGACGAAGTTCGCGGCACCGCCCGTCGTCGAGATGCCGAGCAGGATCATCCCGAGCGCATAGATGTCGAGGTTCGCACCGGCGCTGTAGTCGAGCGACGTGAGCGGCACGTAGTTGAACCAGCCGCCGTCCGGCACCGCACCGAGCGGAAAGCTCGCATACAGGAACAGCCCGGCGAACAGGAACGCCCAGTACGAGAACGCGTTGAGCCGCGGAAACGCCATGTCGCGCGAGCCGAGCATCAGCGGCCACAGGTAGTTCGCGAAGCCGGACAGCACCGGCAACGCGTACAGGAAGATCATCGTGACGCCGTGCATCGTGAACAGCGAATCGTATTGCGCGGGCGTGAGCAGCGTCGCGTTCGGCCGCGCGAGCTGGATGCGCATCACGAGCGCCTCGACGCCGCCGAGCAGCAGGAACGCGAACGCGGTGACGATGTAGCGCAGCCCGATGCGCTTGTGATCGACGGTGCCGAGCCAGCCGCGCCAGCCGGGTTCGGACTCCCACTGCTCGGCCAGCGCGCGCTCGTGCGCGGAACCGGGCGGCGCTTCGCCGAGATCGGGTACGCGGCTGAGCGGGGTGGGCGTGTCGCGGGCAATGGCCATCGGCATCCTCGGTTCAGTGCAGCGTCGCGAGATACGCGGCGAGATCGTCGGCGTCGCGCGGCGCGAGCGCGATCGACGGCATCAGCGATTGCGGCTTGATCTGCTGCGCATGCGCGATCCAGCGGCGCAGGTTGTCGGGCGTGTTGTCGAGCGTGCCGGCCGCGAGCAGCCGGCGCGTGCCGACGTGCGTGAGATCGGGGCCCGCGTCGCCCGTTGCGTCGGTGCCGCGCACCGCGTGGCAGCCTGCGCAGCGCGCGGCGAATACGCGCTGGCCGCGGCGCTCGGCGCCGGCCGCGGGCGCCTGCGCCGGTTGGCGTTGCGCGGCGAGCCACGCACGGAATGCGGCCGGCGGCTCGGCCACGACTTCGAACGCCATGTGTGCATGCTGCGCGCCGCAGTATTGCGAGCACTGCCCGCGATAGACGCCGGGCCGGTCGGCCTGCAGCCATTGGCGATTGGTCTGGCCGGGAATCGTCTGGGTCTTGCCGGCGAGTTGCGGCACCCAGAACGCATGGATCACGTCGGCGCTCTTCAGTTCGATCGCGACCGGCTCGCCCACCGGGATATGGATTTCGTTCGCGGTGACGAAGGCCGGGCCGCCGGCATCGTCCGGATAACGAACGGCCCACCACCAGTCGTACGCGGTCACCGCGATCGTCAGTGCGGGCGGGCGCGGCGGTGTCGCGATCGCGCCGAGCACGCGCAGCATGTAGACGAGCGCGCCGAACAGCAGCAGGATCGAGATCGCGGAGCCCACGGTCACGATCGTCAGCCCGCTGCCATGGCCGCCGCCCGCCCGCGCGCGACGGCGAAACAGCGCGATCAGCAGCAGCACGGCGATCGCGACGCAGACGAACAGGCACAGCGCGAGCAGCGCCCAGCCGAGCACGAAGACCGGCTGCGCGGCGGGGCCGGCCGCGTGCATGACGTAGGCGAGCGGCAGCGGCGCGGCCGGATTGCCGGACTCCGCAGGCTCGGCAGCCGCGCGCGCGACGAGCGGCGCGACCGCCCACGCGAACGGTGCGATGCATGCGATATGACGCGTTTTTCTGAACAGCGGAACGAGCAACGCGACTCCTTGCCGATGGCGGCGGCATGACGAAGGCCGTTCGCGGCCGAGCAAGTTTCGTGCGTACGCGGCTCGCACGCTTGCGGCCGCGGCGAGGCGGAATGGCGCACGCAACGCGCCGGTTACGTTACAGCCGGTTTGTAAATCGGGTGGCCGTTCATGGCGCGCGCCGGCACGGTACGGTCCGCATGGGTCCGCATCGTCCGCGGCATGTCGTTTGCTGCGCCGATCGCGTTCCGGCACGCAGCGGCGCAAAAGCTTCGTCAGCATGCCGGCCCTCATCGAAAAAATCGAAAAACGGGAGGAACCGACCGTGAAGACCGTCGCGATCACCGGCGCGAGCGCCGGCGTCGGCCGTGCGACCGCTCACGCATTCGCGCGGCGCGGCGCGAACGTCGCGCTGCTCGCTCGCGACCCGGAAGCACTGCACGACACCGCGTGCGAGGTGCGTGCGTACGGCGTCCGGGCGCTGCCGATCGCCGTCGACGTCAGCGATGCGGCCGCGCTCGACGCGGCCGCCGAGCGGATCGAACACGAGCTCGGGCCGCTCGACGTGTGGGTCAACAATGCGATGGTCACCGTGTTCGCGCCGTTCGACGCAATCTCGCCGGAAGACTATGCGCGCGTGACGGCCGTGACCTACCTCGGCTGCGTGTACGGCACGCGGGCCGCGCTTGCGCGGATGGCGCCGCGCAACCGCGGCACGATCGTGCAGGTCGGCTCGGCGCTCGCGTATCGGTCGATTCCGCTGCAAACGCCGTACTGCGGCGCGAAACATGCGATCCGCGGCTTCACCGACGCGCTGCGCTGCGAACTGCTGCATGCGCACAGCCGCGTGCGCGTGACGATGGTGCAATTGCCCGCGATCGACACGCCGCAGTTCGACTGGGCCGAATCCGTGCTGCCGCACGCGCCGCGTCCGGTTGCGCCGGTCTATGCGCCGGAGGTGGCGGCCGACGCGATCGTGCACGCCGCGCGGCATCCGTGCCGCGAGCGCTGGGTCGGCTGGTCGTCGCTCGCCGCGATCGTCGCGAACGGTATCGCCCCCGGTTGCTTCGACCGCTATCTCGCACGAACGGCGGTGCGCGGCCAGCAGCGCGCCGCGCCGGCCGGGCCGCGCCGGTCGAACCTGTGGGCGGCCGTGCCCGGCGGGCATGCGACGCGCGGCGCGTTCACCGACGAAGCGTGCCGCACGGGCGTCGAGGCCGGGCTCGGCGCATCGCGTGCGCTCGCGTTCGGCGCGGCGCTCGCCGTGCTCGCGACCGCGCTCGCCGTCGCGCGCAAGTGGAACCGGTGAGCGCGATGCGGATCGAGGATTACGCGCTCGTCGGCGACGGCCGCAGCGCGGCGCTCGTCGCCCGCGACGGCAGCGTCGACTGGCTGTGCTGGCCGGACTTCGATTCGCCGCCGTGCTTCGCCGCGCTCGTCGGTACGCCTGACAACGGCCGGTTCCGGATTGCGCCGAGCGAGCCGGATGCGCGCGTGACGCGGCGCTATCTGCCGGGCACCGCGATACTCGAGACGACGTTCGATACGCCGTCCGGCTGCATCGTGATCACCGACTGGATGAGCTGGAACGCGCGCGATCCGTGCCTGATCCGCAGCGTGTGCGGCGAGCGCGGGACGGTCGACATCGACGTCGATCTCGGCGTGCGCTTCGACTATGGCAGCGCGCTGCCGTGGTGCCGGCGTTTCGGCCGGCGCTGGCGGATGATGACGGGCGGCGATGCGATGTGGCTCGACACGGATGCGCGGCTCGACGTGCAGAGCGACCGGCTCGTCGGCACACGCCGGATCTCGGCGGGCGAGCGGACGGATTTCTGCATCAGTTACGCGCGTTCGTTCGATCCGGCGCCGGCCGTGCCCGATGCGTATGCGTCGCTGCGCGACACGCAGGCATTCTGGCGCGTCTGGTCGGATTGCAATGCGGCCGACGGCCCGTATCGCGACGCGGTCGAACGCGCGCTGATCACGGTCAAGCTGCTGTCGAGCCTGCGCACCGGCGGCATCGTCGCGGCGCCGACCAGTTCGTTGCCCGAGCGCTTCGGCGGCGCGCGCAACTGGGACTACCGGTTCTGCTGGCTGCGCGACGCGAGCTTCACGCTGCGCGCGCTGGTGCGCTGCGGCTATCGCGACGAGGCCGCGCGCTGGCGCGACTGGCTCGTGCGGGCGATCGCCGATCATCCGTCGCAACTGCAGGTGCTGTATGCGGCCGACGGCGGCCGGCGCGCGGCCGAGTGGGAGGCCGCGCATCTGGCCGGCTACGAAGGCGCGCGGCCGGTGCGCTTCGGCAACGCGGCGGCCGACCAGTTGCAGCTCGACGTGTACGGCGAGGTGCTCGGCGCGCTGTATCAGGCGCGCCGGCACGGGTTGCCGCCCGACGACGACGCGTGGACGCTCGAGCGGCGCCTGCTCGAACATCTCGCGACGATCTGGCGCGAGCCGGACGAAGGCATCTGGGAGGTGCGCAGCGGCCGGCACCCGTTCACGTCGTCGAAGGTGATGGTGTGGGCCGCGGTCGAAAGCGCGTACCGCTCCGCGCGCGCGTTCGGCCACCACGCGCCGCTCGACGTGTGGCGCCGCTGGGCCGACGCGGTGCGCGCGGAGGTGCTCGAACGCGGCTACCACGCGCAGCTCGGCCGCTTCGTCGACCGTTTCGACGGCGACGGCATCGACGTCAGCCTGCTGCTGATTCCGCTCACGGGGATGCTCGACGCGTCCGACCCGCGCGTGGTCGAGACGGTCGCCGCGATCGAGCGCGAGCTGGTCGACGACGGCTTGCCGTTCCGCTATCGCCCGCCGCGTTTCGCGGACGGCTGCGAAGGCGACGAAGGCGCGTTTCTCGCGGCCGGCTTCTGGCTCGTGCAGGTGTACCGGATGCAGCGGCGCGACGACGACGCGCACGCGCTGTTCGAGCGGCTGCTCGGCTTGCGCAACGACGTCGGGCTGCTGTCCGAGGAGTACGACGTGAACGCGCGGCGCCTATGCGGAAATTTTCCGTTCACGCTCGCGCAGGTCGGGCTCGTGAATGCGGCGCTCGCGCTGCACGGCGACGGGCGGGACGACGTCGACATCGACTAGTCGCGCCGTTCCGCGCTTGCCCGGCTTACGATTCGCCTTTCCCTTCCTTGCTGCCCTTGCCGGCCTTGTCGCTGTGTTCGCCGTTGCCGGGCAGCACGGCCGACAGCACCTGCCGTGCGGTCTCGACGATCACGTTGGCTTCGCGCGCGTCGCCTTTCACCAGCATTTCGGCGAAATGCTTCGCCTGCTGCAGCGTCACGTGCGGCGGCAGCGGCGGCACCTCGGGGTCGCTCTTCACTTCGAGCACGACCGGCCGGTCGGACGCGAGCGCCTCGTCCCACGCGGCGCCGAGTTGCTCCGGATCGTCGACGTAGATGCCCTTGAGGCCGAGCAGCGTCGCGAAGCGGTAGTACGGCACGTTCGGGATCTGCTGCGACGCGTCGAACTTCGGGTCGCCCTCCATCACGCGCTGCTCCCACGTGACCTGGTTGAGGTCCTCGTTGTTCAGCACCATGCAGATCCATCGCGGGTCGGGCCACTGGCGCCAGTATTTGGCGACCGTGATCAGCTCGGCCATGTTGTTCATCTGCATCGCGCCGTCGCCGACCATCGCGATCACCGGGCGCACCGGATACGCGAATTTCGCGGCGATCGCATAGGGCACCGCGGCGCCCATCGACGCGAGCCCGCCGGACAGCGAGCCCATCATCCCGCGCCGCATCCTCAGATCGCGTGCATACCAGTTTGCGCAGGAGCCCGAATCGCTCGTCAGGATCACGTCGTCGGGCAGGCGCGGCGACAGCTCGGTAAACGCGCGCTGCGGATTGACGCCACGCCCCGCGCTGGCTTTCGCGGCCGCGCGGGCCGCGAGCGTCTCGTGCCAGTCGTGGTTCCATTTCGCGATCCGGTCGCGCCACGCGGTATCGCGACGCTCGTTCAAGAGCGGCAGCAGCGCGCGCAGCGTCTCGGCGCTGTCGCCGACCAGATTGACTTCCATCGGGTAGCGCAGGCTCAGCATGTCGGCCTTCAGGTCGATCTGCACGCCGCGCGCCTGGCCCTCCTTCGGCAGGAATTCCGAATACGGAAAACCGGAGCCGACGACCAGCAGCGTGTCGCATTCGGTCATCAGCTCGTAGCTCGGCTTGGTGCCGAGCAGCCCGATCGAGCCGGTGACCCACGGCAGGTCGTCCGGCAGCGCGGCCTTGCCGAGCAGCGCTTTCGCGGCGCCCGCGCCGAGCCGGTCGGCCACCGCGATGACCTCGTCGGTCGCGTGCAGCGCGCCGGCGCCGACCAGCAGCGCGATTTTCGACCCTGCGTTGAGCACGTCGGCCGCGCGCCGCAGGTCGTCCGCATACGGCACGACTTTCGGCGCCGTATAGCCGACCCCCGAATGCACGGTGCCGTGCGCGCGTTTCGGCGGCGCGTAGTCGAGTTCCTGCAGGTCGTTCGGCAGCACGAGCGCGGTGACCGTGCGCGCGCCGAGCGCCGTGCGCACCGCGCGGTCGACCAGATGGCGCACCTGGCCCGGCACCGTCGCAAGCTGAACGAATGCGCCCGCAACGTCCTTGTAAAGCGCAGGAAGATCCACTTCCTGCTGATAGTGGCCGCCGAGCGACGCGCGCGCCTGCTGGCCGACGATCGCGAGCACCGGCATGTGGTCGAGCCGCGCGTCGTACAGGCCGGTCACGAGGTGGGCGGCGCCGGGCCCCGACGTCGCGACGCATACGCCGAGCTCGCCTGTAAATTTTGCATGCGCGGACGCCATGAAGGCCGCCATCTCCTCGTGGCGCGCCTGGATGAATTCGATCTTGCCGTCGGCGCGATTCAGCGCGCCGAAAAAGCCGTTGATGCCGTCGCCCGGGTAGCCGTAGATGCGGCGCACGCCCCACTCGTACAGCCGCTCGACGATGAAATCCGCCACTGTCGCCATGCCGTTTCTCCTTGGTTCGGGATGAGCCGATGCGAGGCAGCGGCGCAAGGCACGTGCCGCGCCGCGCGCGTCGGGCACAGCGGTTGCACGCGTGGTCCGCAAGCAAAAAGCAAGTTGACCGGAGCGCAACGATGGCCCTTTCCGCCGCGCCGGCGATCGACGACGTGCGCGCTCGCGCGTATCGCGTGCCGACCGACCGGCCCGAAGCCGACGGCACCTATGCATGGACCGCGACGACGGTCGTCGTCGTGGAGATCGACGCGGGGTCTGTGACGGGGCTCGGCTATACGTATACGGATGCGAGCGCCGTCCCGCTCGTGACGTCGCTGCTGGCCGGCGTGCTGCGCCACCGGCCGGCGGTGGACATCCCGGCCGCCGTCGACGCGCTGTGGCGCGCGGTGCGCAACCTCGGCCGCAGCGGGATCGCGGCGACCGCGATATCGGCGCTCGATGCCGCGCTGTGGGACGCGAAGGCGAAACTCGCCGACGTGCCGCTCGCGCTGCTGCTGGGCCGCCTACGCGAACGCGTGCCGGTGTACGGCAGCGGCGGGTTCACGACTTACGATGCGCCGACGCTCGCCGCGCAACTCGACGGATGGCGCGCCGAGCACGTGCGCGCGTGCAAGATCAAGATCGGCGTGGAGGACGCGCGCGATCCGGCGCGCGTGCACGCGGCGCGCGATGCGCTCGGGCGTGACGTCGACCTGTTCGTCGATGCGAACGGCGCGTACGCGCCGCGCACGGCGCTCGCGTTCGCGCAGGCGGCCGCCGATTGCGACGTTCGCTGGTTCGAGGAGCCCGTCAGCAGCGACGACGTCGCCGGGTTGCGATTCGTGCGCGAGCACGTCGGCGCGCGGGTTGACGTCGCGGCCGGCGAGTACGCGTATACGCCCGACGATTTCCGGCGCTTGCTGGAAGGCCGTGCGGTCGACGTGCTGCAGGCCGACGCGACGCGCTGCGGCGGCGTCAGCGGTTTTCTCGCGGCCGCCGCGCTCGCCGATGCGCACCACGTCGACCTGTCCGCGCATTGCGCGCCCGCGCTGCATAGGCACATCGGCTGCGCGGCGCCGCGCCTGCGCCACGTCGAATGGTTTCACGATCATGTCCGCATCGAGCGGATGCTGTTCGACGGCGCGCCGACGCTCGTCGACGGCGCACTGGAAATCGACGCGACGCGCGCCGGGCTCGGCCTCGAATTGCGCACCGCCGATCTGCTGGATTTCGCGCTCTGATTGCCGAGGAGGAGGAACGATGCGACACCGCCGACATCGCGCCGCCGAGCGCGACAGGCTGCTGGCCGACGCCGCGCGGCTGCTGAACCGCAGCGCGTTGCTGCTGGCCGGCTCGGTGCTCGCCGACAGCGGCGTCGAGCACTATCGCGGCACCTTTCACAATCGCGCGATGCTCGCGCCGCTCGCGATGTCGACGCTGTCGGTGATCGCGAGCGTGCACGGCCACGCGGACGATACGCCCGTGCGTCACCGGCTGCGCGACGCGGTGCACGTCGCATCGGCCGCGGTCGGCGTCGCCGGTTCCGCGTTCCACCTGTACAACGTGACGAAGCGGCCGGGCGGTTTCAGCTGGCACAACCTGTTCTATGGCGCACCGCTCGGCGCGCCGTTCGCGCTGCTGCTGTCGGGCGCGCTGGGCGCGGCGGGCGAGCGGTTGCGCCAGAGCCCTGCCGATGCGCCGCGGCTCGCCGGGCTGCCGGCCGGGCGCGCGCTTGCCGGGCTGGTCGCGGCGGGGCTCGTCGGCACGCTCGGCGAAGTCGGATTGCTGCATTTTCGCGGCGCGTTCCAGCATCGCGCGATGTTCGCGCCGCTCGTCGTGCCGCCGCTTGCCGCGCTGGCGACTGCCCGGCTCGCGCTGTCGCGCCCGCGTGCCGACTGCGGATTCTGCCGCGGGTGGCTGCGCGCGACGGCCGTGCTCGGGTTCGTCGGCGTCGCGTTTCATGCGCGCGGCGTCGCGCGGCAGATGGGCGGCTGGCGCAACTGGTCGCAGAACCTGCTGTCGGGCCCACCGCTGCCGGCGCCGCCGAGCTTCACCGCGCTCGCGATCGCGGGGCTGGCCGCGACCGCGCTCGCCGAACAGGAGGCGTCATGAACGATGCGAACCGCAAGCCGGTCGCGCTGCCGCGCTATCCGGGCTACGATGTGCTCGCCAAGCGCGACACGCCGTCGTGGAACGATGCGACGCGGCGTGCGATCGATGCCCGCCTGCGCGTGGCTGCGAATGCGCCGCGTCATCTGGATGCCGAACGATTCGCGACGCTCGGTGCGTTGTGCACGCGCATCGTGCCGCAGCAGCCGGGCGGCGCGGGCGCGATCCCGACCGCCGCGCTGGTCGACGCGCGGCTCGCGGCCGACGACGGCGACGGCTATCGCGATGCGCGTCTTCCCCCGCTGCGCGCCGCGTGGCAGACGGGCCTCGCCGCGCTCGACGCGATGGCGCGGCACGCGCACGGCTGCCCGTTCGCGGCGCTCGCCGCGCGCGACGCCGACGCGTTGCTGCACGCGGTACAGAAAGGCGACGTCGATCGACAGATGGAACCGGCCTGGGCCGGCATGGACCCGCGCACGTTCTTCGCGAAGCGCGTGCTGATGGATATCTGCGGCGCGTATTACGGCCATCCGTTCGCGTGGAACGAGATCGGCTTCGGCGGCCCCGCGAGCCCGCGCGGCTACGTGCGGATGGACTTCAACCGGCGCGACCCGTGGGAAGCGGAAATGCGCGTGGAGGAGGGCGATCGAGATGGCCGCCGATGAACCGCTGTCCGCCCCGTCGCCGCGCGGCCGCGATGGCCGTGCGCCCGATCCGTTGCGGGTCGGCGGCTGGTCGCCGATGCGGATGTTCCGCGACGACGACGCGGTCGACTTCGTGATCGTCGGCACCGGTGCCGGCGGCGGCACGCTCGCGTGCAAGCTCGCCGAATACGGCTTCTCGGTCGTCGCGCTCGACGCGGGCGCATGGTGGCGGCCCCTCGAGGAATTCGCGTCCGACGAGACGCATCAGCACAAGCTGTTCTGGACCGACGAGCGGATCTGCGACGGCGCCGATCCGCTCACGCTCGGCACCAACAACAGCGGCCGCGCGATCGGCGGCAGCACCGTGCATTTCGCGATGGTGTCGCTGCGCTTCCGGCCCGAGTGGTTTCGCTCGCGCAGCGCGCTCGGCTACGGCGTCGACTGGCCGCTCGACTGGCGCGAGATGTGGCGCTACTACCGCGAGGTCGAACAGGCGTTGAAGATCAGCGGGCCCGTGAACTACCCGTGGGGGCCGCCGCGCCCGCGCTATCCGTATCGTCCGCACGAACTGAACGCGGCCGCGCTCGTGTTGGCGCGCGGCGCGGAGGCACTGGGCATCGACTGGACGCCGACGCCGCTCGCGACGCTGTCCGCGCCGCGCGGCCGCGCGCATCCGTGCGTGTACCGCGGCTTCTGCATCGCCGGCTGCGCGACCAACGCGAAACAGAGTGCGCTCGTCACGTGGATTCCGCGGGCGGTCGCGGCCGGCGCCGAAGTGCGCGATCTCGCGATGGCGCTGCGGATCGAGGCCGACGGCGATCGCGTGACCGGCGTGCACTACGCGCGCGACGGCCGCACCCGGTTCCAGCGCGCGCGCAACGTCGTCGTCGCCGGTTATGCGATCGAGACGCCGCGCCTGCTGCTGCTGTCCGCGAACGGGCGGCATCCGCAGGGGCTCGCGAACCGTTCGGGCCTCGTCGGCCGCTACCTGATGGCGCAGCTCAACCAGGCGTCGTGGGGGACGATGGACGACGAAGTGCGCTGGTACAAGGGGCCGCCGTCGCTGTCGATCACCGAGCACTGGAACTATGCGGACGAAGGCAAGGATTTCTTCGGCGGCTATTGCTGGATGAGCCAGGGGCCGCTGCCGATCGAATGGGCGCGCAAGGTCGCCGCGCGCGGGCTGTGGGGCGACGCGCTGAAGCGCGAAATGGCGCGCTACAACTTCCAGGCCGGCTTGAAGATCGTCGGCGAGACGCTGCCGCGCGCGGACAACCGCGTGACGCTCGCCGACGAACGCGACGCGTTCGGGTTGCCGGTCGCGCGCGTGACCTATTCGTACGACGACAACGATCGCCGGATGATCCGCCATGCGCTCGCGCAGATGGGGCGTTCGCTGGAGGCGGCCGGCGCGCGCGACATCTGGCACGAGGAGGACGACACGTGCCATCTCGCCGGCACCGTGCGGATGGGCGACGACCCGGCGACGAGCGTCGTCGATGCCGATTGCCGCAGTTGGGACATACCGAACCTGTGGGTGTGCGACGGCTCGGTGTTTCCGACGGTGGGCGGCGTGAATCCGTCGCTGACGATCCAGGCGATCGCGTGCCGCACCGCCGACCGCATCCGCGCGCTGGTCGCACGCGGCGATTCGCATGCGCGAGCGCGATGGCGGTGAATCGTGCGGCGCGACTCCGCAGCGACCGATACGACGCGTGCTTACGAGCGAGGATGCCGCGAGCGAACCATTCACTTTCTTGTCGAGGAATCGTCTCATGCCAGTATTCAACCGTTCATCCCTGCGCCGTTGCGCCGCCTGCGCACTGCTGGCTGCGTGCGCGTCGGCGCTGCCCGCGGCCGGGCAGTTGCGCCCCGCCAATCCCGTCAGCGTGCCCGACACGTCCACGCAGGCGTTCAAGCGCGCCGACCGAAAAATGATGGAAGCGATGGAGAGTGCGCCGTACACGGGCGATGCCGATCGCGATTTCGTCGCGCACATGGCGCCGCATCACCAGGGCGCGATCGACATGGCGCAGGTCGAGCTCAAATACGGCAAGGACCCGACGCTGCGGCAGCTCGCGAGCCGGATCGTCGCCGCGCAGCGCGACGAGATCGCGTTGATGGAGCGCTGGCAGAAGGAGCACGGCAAGACGCCGTGAGCCGCGATGCGATACGGCGATACGCAGCCGGCCGTACCGGTCGCGCCGCATCCGGCAAGCGACCCTGCCGAACACGTGCCGCCGAGACGGCCGCGAATACGGGCAAAAGCGACAGGAGGCGCGACGCATGGACGGTGAGCACGAGGCGGCAGGCCGCTCGATCGACAGCGTGGCCGACTACATGGCCGTGATCGGCGCGCAGCGTCGGACGATGGCGCTGCGGCTCTTTCGCGGCCAGTGCAACGCCGGCTGGCCGCTCGTGCCGGGCATCGCGCGGCAGCGCGCGTCGCCAGACGTCGAAGCGCGGATGCTGGACGAATTCACGCGGCGCGCGCTGCCGCATCTCGAACCCGGGCAGAACCTCGATGCGTGCGACTGGCTCGCGCTCGCGCAGCAGCACGGGATGCGCACGCGTCTGCTCGACTGGTCCGGCAACGCACTGGCCGCGCTGTGGTTCGCGGTCAGGCGCGCGGGCGAATCGGGCGGCGACGGCGTGGTGTGGTGCCTGTCGCACGACGCCGACGACATCGCGACCGCCGCCGAACGGCGCGCCCCGCTGCAGGTCGCGCGCACCAAGGTGTTCCGGCCGCGCCACGTGATGCCGAGAATCACCGCGCAGGATGGCTGGTTCACGATTCACTGTTACGACGCCGGCGCCGAGCGTTTCGTGCCGCTCGACGAGCATGCGGACTTCGCCGGCCGCCTCATGCGCATCGTCGTGCCGGGCGCCCGGTTCGCGACGATCCGGCAGGAGCTTGCCGGCGTCGGCGTGAGCGTCGCGACGATCTTTCCGGATCTCGACGGCATCGCACAGCTGACCGACACGCGCTATTTCCCGGATGACGAGGACACGCACGCGCCGCAGTGAAGCCGCCGCCGGATGGGGTGTGCGGGCGGGCACGCGCGATGCTCGTCTCGACGGCGCGCAGACGGGACCGAACCTCGAGCGGCCCTCGCTTGCGTGCGCTCCGCGGCGGGCGGCGACGCGGTTCATGCGCATTCAAACCAACCATCGAATCGGAGGCTTTCATGCGCGAACCCAACGAACCACCGTGCGACCGTCGCGACACGGCGTGCGAGGCCGGCGCCGGTTCCCGGCCGGCCGGGCACGCCGTCACCCGCGCGTTCGAACGTTTTGCGTCGAGCGTGACCACCTGGGCCGGCTCGCCGGTGGCGTTCGGCAGCGCGGTCGCCATCACCGTGCTGTGGCTCGTGAGCGGGCCGGTGTTTCACTACTCCGATGCGTGGCAGCTCGTCATCAATACCGGCACCACGATCATCACGTTCCTGATGGTGTTCCTGCTGCAACGCAACCAGAACCGCGACAGCGTGGCGTTGCATCTGAAGCTCGACGAACTGCTCGCGGTGACGCGCGCGGCGAGCGACCGGCTGATCGGGATCGAGGATGCGTCGGAGGAAGAGTTGCGCGCGCTGGCGCAAACCTACGTCGACATGGCGCAGCGCGCGGCCGAGCGCGGCGAGGACGAGCCGGGCGGCAAGCGGGCGGAAACGGCCGGCACGCCCGAATCCTGATCTTCCGATTTTCCGGTCTTCAGGTCGAGCGATGCGCGGCCCGATGATTTTTCAAACGCTTGTCGTTTCCGGCGCCGCATCGCCGCGCGACGGCTTGCACGCGACGCTTGCACCGGGGAACGGCACGTGCTGCATACCGAAACGAAGCCCGGCTGTCCCGGGTATTGCCTACGGTGCCTCCATGAACTCCAGAACCCCTTCGAATCCGTTGTTGAATCTTGCGGTGGCCGTTGCGTGCGGGGCGGCCGCGATGTACTTCCTCGATCCTTCGTCCGGCCGGCGGCGACGCGCTTATCTGCGCGACAAGGCGGTTGCGGGCCGGCATGGCGTGGCCGATTATGCGAATACGCAGGCGAAGCGGGCGGCCGACCATGCGCGCGGCGCGATTGCCGGCCTGCGGGCGGACTGGCTCGCGGGCGATGCGAGCGACGTGCAGGTCGCCGAGCGCGTGCGTGCTGCGCTCGGCCGGCTCGTCGGTCGCCCGCGCGACATCGACGTGAGCGTCGAGCGCGGCAACGTATGCCTGACCGGGCAGGTCGAGGAGTCCGAACGGCAGGCATTGATCGACGGCGTCGCCGCATTGCATGGCGTGCATCACGTCGAGGATGCGATGGGCGCGCGCAGCGAATACAAGGCGCCGCCAGGCGGTCATGCGCACTGACGCGGCGGCGGCTGCCCGCACCGGCGGGCCGGTGAACGAATACGACAAGCATTCGGCGCACGTACGGCTGCCGGCACGACGGCGGCCTGGCGCCCCACCCGGAGCAAGCCCATGACCGAACGCCAGCCCCCCGACACGACGTCTCCGCATCCGGAGCCCGGCGCGCACGACGCGCTCGAACACCTGCTCGGCAGCCTGCATCGGCACGGCTTCCTGCGCTTCGCGAACGAGGTGGTCAGCGCGAACGCGCGGCTGGCCGACACGTTCGTCGACGCGCTCGACAAACCCGGCATGCAGAGCGGCATGCAGAATCTCGCCATGCTCGTGACGGCGCTGTCGCGCATTCCGCCGGAACAGTTCGGCCGTGCCGCGTTTGCGGCAGCCGACGCGTTGCATCACGTCGGCGCATGGCAGCCGGCACAGCACGAGCATGTCGCGCCCGGCGTGCGCGGCATCTACCGGCTGCTGCACGACGAGGCGCTGTGGGATGCGTTGACGCCGCTTCTCGAAGGATTGAAGGTCTTCGCGCAAGGGCTCGCGCGCGATCCGCAATCCCCGGTCGCCGGACTCAACGAGGCGACGAAAGACGCGTGACCGGCGCCGGCGGCAGGCCGCACGCGGCGCACAGGTCCGCGAACTGACGGATGATGCGCTGCGTCGGCGCGCTCGCCGGCCAGTGCGGCACCGCGTGGATCCCGACCCAGCGGCACAGCGCGATTTCCCGGCCCGGGCACGCGTGCGCGCCGCGCGGCAGGTTCGCGACGAATACGTGATGGCGTTTCACGCTGCCGTCCACGTAGAAGAAATAGGCGAGCTCGAGATCGGCGAGCCCCGTTTCCTCCCGAAGTTCGCGATGCGCGGCGTCGAGCGCCGATTCGCCCCGGCGAATCACGCCGCCCGGCAGCGTCCAGCGCGACGACGGTCCGCGGGCGACCAGCAGCACGCGTTGGTTGCGATGGCAGACGATCGTCGCGCGTTCCTTCGCCAGCGGCGCCAGCGGTACCGCGCGAACAGGGAAATCGGACGGGTCGGGGAGCGTCATGAAGGGCAGGCGACGGGTGATTGAAAGATCCATGATCCGGTGCCGCAACATGCGTTCCTGCGTCGCCGCCGCGCCGGCCGTCGCGCGAGCGTTTCGGGGCCGCCTGTCGGGCCGTCGTCCGCGATTTTTCAACGGCTTGTCATTTCTGCCGCCGCCTGTCGCGGCCACGCGGGCGGCGATTCCGTGCGGCGCGCGGCGCTCACGAATCGCCGTGTTCGCTCGATGGCGTGGGATGCGGCGGCGTCCCGCCTTCCGGCTCCGCCGGCTTGCCTTCGGCCGGGTCGCGGGCGCTGCGCGGCGGCGGCGTGGCTGTGCCACGGCGCTTGCCTTCGGGGCCGGGCGTGCTGTCGCCGCGATCTTCGTTGCGCGTGTCGGTATCGAGTGAGGTCGAGCGCTTCATGGTTCGCGAGTCCTGTCGGGGCCGTCGAAGCGTACGTGTCGCGCATCGGGCGTGCCGGGTTCGGGCTGCCGGTTTCGGGCGAAGCACGCCCCGGGTCCGCTGTTTGCTTGAGCGCGCGCTTGAGGTCGGCGCGGGCAATGACGCTCGCGGCCACCGCCTGGAGTTCCGTTTATGCCCGATGCGATCCTGTGCCCGTTGTCCGTTCGTGAGCGATTTGGCGCCGCGGTCCGGCGCGCGCTGACGCCCGGACCGCCCGGCACCGGCGCGCCGGACGCGTTCGCGTCGGCGGCGGCCGGTGTCGCCCTGTCGACGCCGCTGCACGCCCGCTGGCCGACCGAGCTCGCGCGTGCGGGCGACGGCCAGTCCGGCGGCGGCAGCGGCTCGGCGGCCGCGCCGGGCCGCAACGATGGCGAGCGCCCGACCGACGCCCCGGGCGGCGGTGGCGGCGATGATCATCCGCACGACGATCGCGGCGGCCGCACCGGCGGCGACGGAGAGGGCGGCAACGGCGACGGCGAACGCAAGCGCCCCGGCAAAAAGCCGCTGATCATCCTCGGCGCGGTGGTGGTCGTGCTGCTCGTCGCCGGGTTCGTCTGGTGGTTCGCGACGCGCAACCAGGTCAGCACCGACGATGCGTATACCGACGGCAACGCGGTCGCGGTCGCGCCGCACGTGTCCGGCTACGTGACGCGGCTGGCGATCGACGACAACACATTCGTGCGGCGCGGCGACGTGCTCGTCGAGATCGATCCGCGCGACTACCGCGCGCAGGTCGACGCGGCGCAGGCGCAGCTCGGTCTCGCGCAGGCGCAGCTCGACGCGGCGGGCGTGCAGCTCGATATCGCGCGCGTGCAGTATCCGGCCCAGTACCGGCAGGCGCGTGCGCAGATCGAGTCCGCGGAAGCCGCGTACCGGCAGGCGCTCGCCGCGCAGACGCGGCAGCGCGCGGTCGATGCGCGCGCGACGTCGCAGCAGGCGATCGACGCCGCCGACGCGCAGCGCGCGACCGCCGACGCGAACGTCGCGATGGCCCAGGCGCAGGCGCGTACCGCGAGCCTCGTGCCGCAACAGATCCGGCAGGCCGAGACGGCCGTCGAGGAACGACGCCAGCAGGTGCTGCAGGCGCGCGCGCAGCTCGAGACGGCCAACCTGAACCTGTCGTACTGCGAAATGCGCGCGCCGTCCGACGGCTGGGTCACGCGACGCAACGTGCAACTGGGCTCGTTCCTGCAACCGGGCACGTCGATCTTTTCGATCGTCACGCCGCGCGTGTGGATCACCGCCAATTTCAAGGAGTCGCAGCTCGAGCGGATGCGCATCGGCGACCGCGTCGACGTGTCGGTCGACGCGTACCCCGATCTCGACCTGCACGGCCACGTCGACAGCATCCAGCTCGGCAGCGGGTCGCGCTTCTCCGCGTTTCCGACCGAGAACGCGACCGGCAACTTCGTGAAGATCGTGCAGCGCGTGCCGGTGAAGATCGTGCTCGACGGCCCGCTGCCGACCCGTCCGCCGCTCGGTCTCGGCCTGTCGGTCGAGCCGACCGTCCATCTGAAATGACCGGCCGCCGTGCCGCGGCCGGTTTCGACCGGAGCGATCCGATGCCCGATACCCGCATGCCGTTCCCGCCTGACGAGGCCCGCCGATGAACCGGCCGCCCGATCGCAGCGGCGCATCCGATGGCACGTGGCGTCCCGCCGCGAACCCGTGGCTCATCGCGATCGTCGTCACGCTCGCCGCGTTCATGGAAATCCTCGACACGACGATCGTCAACGTGGCGCTGCCGCACATCGCCGGCACGATGTCGGCGAGCTACGACGAGGCGACCTGGACGCTCACGTCGTATCTCGTCGCGAACGGCATCGTGCTGCCGATCTCGGGCTTCCTCGGGCGCATGCTCGGCCGCAAGCGCTACTTCCTGCTGTGCATCGCCGCGTTTACCGTGTGCTCGTTCCTGTGCGGCGTCGCGACCAACCTCGGCGAACTGATCGTGTTCCGCGTGCTGCAGGGGTTGTTCGGCGGCGGCCTGCAGCCGAACCAGCAGTCGATCATCCTCGATACGTTTCCGCCCGAGCAGCGCAACCGCGCGTTCTCGATCTCGGCGATCGCGATCGTCGTCGCGCCGGTGCTCGGGCCGACGCTCGGTGGCTGGATCACCGACCATTTCTCGTGGCGCTGGGTGTTCCTGCTCAACGTGCCGATCGGCGCGCTGACCGTGCTCGCGGTGATGCAGCTCGTCGAGGATCCGCCGTGGCGGCGCGGCGCCGACCGCGGGATCTCCATCGACTACATCGGCATCGGGCTGATCGCGATCGGGCTCGGTTGCCTGCAGGTGATGCTCGATCGCGGCGAGGACGAGGACTGGTTCGGCTCGAACTTCATCCGCGTGTTTGCCGTGCTGTCCGCACTCGGGTTGATCGGCGCGACGCTGTGGCTGCTGCGCACGAAGAAACCGGTGGTCGACCTGTCGTGCCTGCGCGATCGCAATTTCGCGCTCGGCTGCGTGACGATCGCGACGTTCGCGGCCGTGCTGTACGGCAGCGCGGTGATCGTGCCGCAGCTCGCGCAGCAGCGTCTCGGCTACACGGCGACGCTCGCGGGCCTCGTGCTGTCGCCCGGCGCGCTGCTGATCACGCTCGAGATTCCGCTCGTGAGCCGGCTGATGCCGCACGTGCAGACGCGCTATCTCGTCGGGTTCGGTTTCGTGCTGCTGTGCGCCTCGCTGATCTATTCGCGCACGCTGGTGCCCGACATCGACTACACGCACCTCATGATGATCCGGTGTGCGCAGTCGCTCGCGATCGGCTTCATGTTCGTGCCGATCACGACGCTCGCGTACCTGACCGTGCCGCAGCGGCTCAACGACGACGCGTCCGCGCTGTTCACGATGTTCCGCAACGTCGCGGGCTCGATCGGCATCTCGGTGTCGACCGCCTTGATCCGCGAACGCACGCAGGCGCGCATGGCCCATCTGTCCACGCACATGTCGACGCTGTCGCAGAACTTCCAGGACGCGCTGCAGGAGAACGCGCGCGCGATCGCCGCGCTGACGGGCGCGCCGCCGCCGGCCGCGCAGCAGACGGCGAACGGGCGGCTGTACGAGACATTCATCGCGCAGGCGACGATCCTCGCGTATATCGACGTGTTCGCGATCCTCGCGGTGTTCTGCGCATTCAGCATTCCGCTGACGTTCCTGTTCACGCCGGCGAAGGCCGCGGGCGGCGCGGGAGGGCATTGACATGCGCATGCATCGGGAGCACCGCAACCGCCGCTGGATTCGCGCTATCGCGTGTCGCGCGGTGACGATATTCATCGGATACGCCGGTGTCGCAAGCTGCACCGTCGGACCCGACTACCAGCCGCCGCACGCGGACGCACCGGACACCTGGCATGCGATGCAGGCGGACGGCCGGGCGGCGGCCCCCGCATCCGGCGTGGCCGTCCGGTCTTCGCCGACGATCGACGCCGACCCCGATCCGCGCTGGTGGCGCGCGTTCGGCGATCCGCTGCTCGACCGGCTCGTCGAGCGCGCCGCGCACGACAACCTCGATGTGCAGGCCGCCGTGCTGCGCATCGCACAGGCGCGCGCGCAGGTTCGCGCCGCCGCCGCGCAGGGTTTGCCGGACGTGCGTGCGACCGCCAGCTACCAGCGCGAACAGCTCGGCCTGAAAGGCATCGTCGAGGAGCAGGGCATCGACCAGCGCGTCGATCGTCTCGGCGCGCCGGGATCGCCGCTCGACCGGTTCGGGCCGGGAACCGGCGCGCGCGTGCAGCAAGGCGCGCGCGGCGCGCTCGATGCCCTCGAAGCGCCGGTCAACCTGTGGCAGGCCGGGTTCGACGCGTCGTGGGAACTGGACCTGTTCGGGCGCGTGCGCCGCTCGGTCGAAGCGGCCGGCGCCCAGACGAGCGCGGCGGTCGCGAGCCGCGACGACGCGCTGCTGTCGCTCGAGGCCGAGGTCGCGCAGACCTATCTGCAACTGCGCGGCGCGCAAGCGCAGCGCGCGCTGGCCGACGACCTGCAACGCGCGCAGCGCGACCTGCTCGACCTGACGCGCGAGCAGGCCGCGCATGGTCTCGCGAGCGATCTCGACGTGCGCAGCGCCGACGCGCGGCTCGCGCAGATTCGCGCCCAACTGCCGCAGTTCGACCAGCAGATCGTGCTGCTGCGCAACGGTCTCGCGTACCTGGTCGGCGGCGCGCCGGGCGCGCTCGACGACTGGCTTGCCGCCCCGCGCGCGTTGCCGGACGTGCCGCCGACCGTACCCGTCGGCTTGCCGTCGACGCTCGCGCGCCGGCGCCCCGACATCCGCCGCGCGGAAGCCGAACTGCACGCGGCCACCGCCGACGTCGGCGTCGCGGTCGCACAGTTCTATCCGGACATTTCGCTGACGGGGCAGGTCGGCCTGCGCGCGTCGCACGTGCGCGAACTCGCGCACTGGTCGCATCTGTTCTATGCGTTCGGGCCGGCCGTGTCCCTGCCGATCTTTTCCGGCGGCGCGCTCGTGTCGAACCTGCGGCTGTCGCAGGCGCGCCAGGCCGAGGCGGCGCTCGCCTACCGGCAGGCGGTGCTCGTCGCGCTGCGCGACGTCGACAATGCGCTGGCCGTGTACCGCACCGATCAGGCGCGCGCGGCCGCGCTCGACGATGCGGTGAAGGCCGAACAGGGCGCGCTGGACCTTGCGCGCGATCGTTACCGAAAGGGGTTGTCGCCGTTCCTCGACGTGCTGGATGCCGAGCGGCAATGGTCGGAGGGCCGGCAGCAGGCCGAGCAGGGTGCGTTGCAGACGACGACCGATCTCGTCGCGCTGTACAAGGCGCTCGGCGGCGGATGGCAGGCCGGCGCGGGCACGAATGCGGATACCGGTACGGCTCGCCCGCAATAGCTGCGAGCGCGCGCCGGACATCGCGGGCCGCGCGTGCGATGCCGTTCGTCGGTCCACGCGCGGCCTCAATCCCACGCGTGCTTGCTGAACTGATAGCCCCTGGAGCGGATGGTCTTGATCCGTTTCGGTTCGTTCGCATCGTCGCGCAGCTTGCGGCGCAGCTTCGAGATGCGGCCGTCGATCGAACGATCGAGGCCGTCGAACGCGATGCCGCGCAGCAGCAGCGTCAGCTCTTCCCGGCTGACCACCTCGCCCGCGCGGCACACGAGGGCCCACAGCAGGTCGAATTCGGTCGACGTCAAACGCGGCACGCTGCCGTCGGGAAGATGCACGCGGCGATCGGCCCGGTCGATCGAAAACTTGCCGAATACGTATCGCTGCGGCGTATCGGGCACGGGGTCGCTCGCCGGCACGCGCGTGCGCCGCAACTGCGCCTTGATCCGCGCGAGCAGCAGGCGCGGCTCGACCGGCTTGCGGAGAAAATCGTCCGCACCGAGTTCCAGGCCGAGCAATTCGTCGAACGGTTCGTCGCGGCCCGTCACCATGATCACGATACCGTCGTAATGCACGCGCGCTTCGCGGCAGATCTCGAAACCGTCCTTGCCCGGCAGGTTGACGTCGAGCAGCACCAGGTCGGGGCGGCTCGCGACGATCGCCGACACCGCGCCGGCACCGTCGTACAGCGTATCCACCTGGTAATGATGCTTGCGCAGATAGTCGGCGATCAGCGCGGACAGCGGGACGTCGTCTTCGACGAGCAGGATTCGGATCGGCATCGGTAAACGAAGGGGGCAAAACGGGAAGGTGGCGAGCGGTCAGGCCCAGTCCGAGCGCGTCGTAGCCGAAGCGACGTGGATGATACTGCGCAACATTCCGGCGGTATGTGACGAAATCTGAATCGTTCGGTGAACTGAGCTATGGGCAAATCGCTGCTGGAAGGGGGAAAGCGCGGGGCGGCGGCGGCGGGCCGCGGGTGAGATCGAAACGGGTCGATGCGAGATCCGGCGCGGCGCGCGCGACGATGCGCGAGCGGGCATCCTTCAGACGAAAACGTTTGCGCCAATCCGGCGTCGCGAATCTGGCCCGCACCGGCCGAACCTAAGCCAGGCAAGGTTAGTCGACATATCATTACAAAATATTACCGACGTTGTCGCGTCTCGCTCCCTACAATTCCCGAACCTGACTCGCGCGCATCGCATACTGCGGTGGCGTCCGTTTCCCGGTCGCATCGACTGCCTGCTTCGACGACACGTCGAGTCATGCTGCGCGCATGCGTGACCGGAGGCGCACGGGTCGGATCGACGCCGCGCCGGCTCCCGGCGAGCGGGCAAGCGGACAGTGCGAATTATTCACGGGGAGGCGAAATGACGCCGTTGCAAGTCGTCCTGAGTCTCGAGTCGCTCACGCAAGCGATCGAAGCAGCGGTGGCGCGTGCCGACTGGAGCGAGGCCGTCCGGGCTGCCGAGAGGCGTTCGGCGTTCATCGTTGCGCTCGCACCCGATCAACCGGACGAGGTCGTGTCGGCGCTGATGAAACTGCAGGAGATCGACGTCCGGATCTCCACCGTCGCGCGCGACACGCTGGAGGCGCTCATCGCGGAAGGCTGGACGGCGTTGCACGCGGCCCGCGCGACAACGAGCGCGCCGAGTGTGCGGCCGCAGTCGCACGACACCGGTGCCGCGGCAACGCGACACTGAGATTCGTTTCTTTCGGTGGTGGCATGAAATTCAGAAAACGCGCCGGGCAAGTCGAGGCAACGCGCTGGTTCGCCGACGGCGACCATGAACGGGTAGAGCGCCGTCACGGCAAGTGGGCGGTCGCGACGCCGGAAGGCTGGCGCTCGGTGAAGCCGGGCGACTGGATCCTGCGCGACGAATGCGGCAACTGCTGGCCGATGGACGACGGCCTGTTCATGCATTGCTACGAACCGGTCGCCGATTGACCCGGAGCCGGCTCGCCGCGCTCAGCGACACTTTCGCGAAAACATCAACGAATCGGCGTCGTTGAAGCGGATGCGCAGCGGCTCGCCGTAACCGGCTTTCTCCGCGACCCGAATCGATGCGACGTTGGTCGGCGCGATCAGGCATACGCTGCGCTCGAACCGCTGCTGCGCGTCGAGCCATCCGAGCGCGGCCGCGAGCGCCTCGGTCGCATAGCCGTTGCCCTGCGCCCACGTCGCCAGCGCCCAGCCGGCTTCCGGCACGCCGCGAATCGGCGGCTCGATGTTCCGGTGGAAATCCGCGAAGCCGAGATCGCCGACATAGCGGCCCGACGCCTTTTCGCGGATCGCCCAGTAGCCATAGCCGAGCAGCGGCCACAGCCCGCGATACGCGAGCATGCGCATCCACGAGTCGCGCGGCTTGGAAGGCTCGCCGTTGAAGATGTGCGCGACGACGCCGGGTTCCGCCCACATCGCGGCGAGTGCGTCGAAGTCGCCGAGCGGATGGCCTTCGAGAATCAGGCGCGGCGTATCGAGAACGGGCGGGGACGAGACGGAGGGGGCGGCGCTGAATGTCATCGGGCGTTCCATGAGGAAGGGATGGCGACGCAGGGCGCCGCGCTTGAGC
Source organism: Burkholderia sp. MSMB1459WGS (assembly GCF_001534535.1). Taxonomy (NCBI): domain Bacteria; kingdom Pseudomonadati; phylum Pseudomonadota; class Betaproteobacteria; order Burkholderiales; family Burkholderiaceae; genus Burkholderia; species Burkholderia sp. MSMB1459WGS. Next base: position 25,999 of record NZ_LPMU01000080.1, on the reverse strand, counting down.
CCCGTACGATACCGCTAAACGGCGATGTGGATGCAATCCCCGCCCGCATCGGCGCATGCGACCGCATCATGCGGATGGCCGGGGGCCGGCGGTGCTCGCACGGACCGGCTCGCGTGACGGCGTCGCGGTCTGGGGCGCGTCACGCGGGGCGCTCGACGAATGCGGGCCGTTCGCCGCCGTGTGGCGAATACCGGTGCGAACACGGCCTGGGGTGAGTTGTCGGTCCGCTTGCTGACAACGGCAATCGACGCGCCTGCGTGTTGCGTACAACGCGAGATCGTGCCCGTGCCGAATGGCGGGTTACTTGCGGCTCTTCAGGAAATTGCGCCCCTGCGCGGTGATCGACGCGCCGGAGCGTCCGTTCGCCGCATGGCTGACGAAGCCCGCGCCGACGAGTTCCTGTTCGATCGACCAGCCGAGCGCCGGCGCGTCGCGGCCGTAGCGAACATCGGCGAGGCGTTCGAGCGCCCAGATCGCGGAGGCCGACAGGTTGGGGGTGTTGGACGTCAGGTTGTCGTTCATCGCTTCCTCGGGAAATGGCGTTTCGGGGTGGACGGCGCGCGGCCGCGCGATCGGCGGCGCCGAGCATCAGCTTGCCTGGAGCAACGGCAGCAGCGCGTGCAGCGCCGCTTCCTCGTCGGGGCCGGTGGCGAGCACCTGGGCCGACGTGCCGCCGTGAACCTGGAGCGCCGCAATCGCGCCGCTGTCTTTTGCGTTGCTGCCGAGCCCGTTCGCGATCAACTGGATGTCGCTCTCGAAGCGGCGTGCCGCGGCGACGGCCGCGTCGCGCGCGGCGCGACCCCGATTGCGGTTCCATGCGGGGCCGATTTCAACGTACACGACGGTTGCCACGATGCTGGAAAGCCTCCGGGCGGGTGGGCGCGGCAGCGCGCGACATGCACGGTTGCGCACGTGCTGCGGGGACTTCGGGCGGCCGGCGCGCAGATTTCCCGCAGGGTTGCGAGGCGCCGGCCGGGCGGATTGCATGCGTCATTCGGCGCGAACTTGCCGACATCGGCTGCAAAGGTGCGTTCAAATTCGCGGATTGTCGAAAGTGGACGATTATAATGCATCGGTCCGGTCATGTGAATTGTATTATAATGCCGTGTGTGCCGATGCCGGCCTGCGGCCCTGCCGCGGGCGAGTCGCCGCACCTCCGGGCGCGCAATCTGCTCGCCCGGCATCGTCGATCGACCCGAATGCCTCCCCGAATGGAAACCGCAATGAACGCCCCCGCCTGCCCGCAATGCGCGATGGAAAACACTTACCCTGACGGCGCGCTGACCGTGTGCGCGGACTGCGGCCATGAATGGTCGGCCGACGCCGGCGCCGAGGCCGGCGACGAACCGGCAGGCGACGTCGTCAAGGATGCGAACGGCAACGTGCTGTCGGACGGCGATTCGGTGGTGCTGATCAAGGATCTGCGCGTGAAGGGTTCGTCGATCACGCTGAAGATGGGCACCAAGGTCAAGAGCATCCGGCTCGTCGGCGGCGATCACGAAGTCGACTGCAAGACCGACATGGGCGGCTTCATGCTGAAGGCGTGCTACCTGAAGAAGGTCTGAGCGCGCGGTTAGGCGACCGTTGCATCCGCGTTTTCATCCGCCGCGTTTTCATCCGCCGCGTTTTCAGCCGAGTACCCGCGCATGGCCGAGGATCGAACTTCCTACGACGCGTTCGTCAGGCTCCTGGCGACGCCGCTGAACGACGGCCGGCCGTTCGTGCTGAAGACGCAGCACGCGCTCTCGCTGCACTTCGATCATTTCGGCACCCAAAGCTTCATGTCGCTGCGCGATCCGGTGCAGCTGACGCTCGGTTATACGCGCGTGATGATGGGTTTCCTGCTGCTGCAGGCCGAGCCCGCACACATCTGCATGCTCGGGCTCGGCGGCGGTTCGCTCGCGAAGTACTGCTATCGCCACCTGCCCGGCACGGCGATCGACGCGGTCGAGATCAATCCGGACGTGATCGCGCTGCGCAACGTGTTCAGGATTCCTGCCGACGATGCGCGCTTTCGCGTGGTATGCGCGGACGGCGCGGATCATCTGGAACGGGCGGACGTCCGCACGGACGTGATCCTGCACGATGCGTTCGTCGCCGACGGTATGCGCGGCCGCTGTACGGGTCGCACCTTCCTCGATGCGTGCCGCGCGCGCCTGAGCGAATCCGGGGTGCTCGCGATCAACTTCATGGACGACGATCCGGCATTGCCGCAACACCTCGAGCAACTGCGAGCGGTATTCGGTTCGTCGTATGCGCTGGCGCCGTGCGGCGACGACAACAACTTCGTTGCATTCGCATGGAAGGACGGCAGCCGGCTGCCGTCGTTGCGTATCCTGCTGGAGCGGGCGCTCGCCTGCCCGCAGGCCGGCGAGCTGAAGCTGGCGGCCACCGCGAGGCGCATGAAGCACGGCGAGGGCATCGATCCGCGCCGGCTGGTCTGGCGCGCGCAGTCGCACGAACGCTGGGAGATCGGCGCGTAACGGTCGTTGCGGATACCTGGGGGCACTGAGCGGCGGCGCGCGCCTTTGCGGTCGCGCTTACTTCACGCGCTTGCCGATCGCGCTGCGGGTCTTGTACGTGACGCCGTGCCGGTCGAGATATTCGCGGATCAACTGCCGCACGACTTGCGATGGCGTAAGATCCTGCTCCGCGCAGAGCATCTCGAAGGCTTCCTTCTTCGCGGGATCGATCAGGACGGTCAGGCGGGCGGTTTTCGTTTCCATGACGGGGCGAGGGTGGTCGATATGTTAATCAAATTATAATCGATCCGCTTTCGGCGTTAGCGTGCGCAAGCACCGCCCGTAGCGCACGATCAGCGTCTGCTGCGCAGCAGCGCGAGCAGGTCGTCGATCACCGGCACGATCGCGAGCGTGACGAGCATCGCCGCGAGCGGCACGGTCGATACGTAGCCCACGTGCTTGAAACCGATGGCTCCGGCGAGGCCGCCGACGAAGAACGACGCGAGCATCGTCGCGTGAATCCTCAGTTTCGAACGGTTGGCGATCACCGCGTGCGCGTCGACGTCGATGGCGGAGCGGTTCCAGTAGAACAGCTTCCCGAGTTCGATGCCGAGATCGGTCACGATGCCCGTCACGTGCGTCGTGCGGATTTCCGCGCCCGACAGCTTCGTGATCGTCGCGTTCTGCAGCCCCATGATGAAGCACAGCAGCGTCACGGTCACCGGCACGAAGAAGGTTTCCCACAGCGCGAGATGGCTGCCGAGCAGCCCGAACAGCAACAGCAGCGCGGCTTCGACCAGCAGCGGCAGCATGAACTGGCTGTGCAGCCCGCGGCGGCGCCCCCAGTTGACGAGGATTGCCGAGCAACTGGCGCCGATCAGGAACGACCCGAGCGAGCTGATGCCGGCGAGCGCGAACCGCACGTCGCCGAGCGCCGTTTGGTCGGCGATCGCCGACACGATCCCGCTCATGTGCGACGTGTACTGCTTGACCGCGAGAAAACCGCCAGCATTGGCCGCGCCGGCGACGAACGCGAGCGAAAACCCGAGCTGGCGGTTCGCGGTCGCACTGCGGTGTTTCCCCGTCAGGTTTCGGAAGTACTGCGCTGGCATAAGGGCTTCGCTCAATCGTCGCGGGTTCGCGGGTACGGGCGGAAAACGGCTGCGGGCGGCGTGACGGGCACACCGCCCGCAGCGGATGCCGGGCCATCGAATCATGTGATCAACATGATAATGTCATTATCATACTCTGTTGGCTGGATGGTGCTTTCAGTACAATGATGCAAAGTGCCGCTGGCTGGCCGTTTCGCCGCTGCGCGGCGCGCGCTTGCGATCACTTCTGCTCACCGCTTCATGACCCCGATCAAGTTCATCCTTCGCTACACGGCGATTCCGTTCACGGCCATCGTCGCCGTGGTGATCTGGACTGTCATACCATCGTCGAAAGAAATCGATGCGAGACAATACGCGGCGCTGTCGCGCGCGTACGCGAGTTTCCCGCTGCCGTTCCGGCGCGAGATCTCGGACACGATGGAGCACGGCACGATCAACGACCGGCGCTATCAGGCACTCGTGCGCGATTCGCTCGGCAACGGCGTCGCGCTGGACTGGCCGGCATCGGGCGTCGGCGGCGTCGCCGACGAGCGGCACAAACTGGCCGAACTGATTCGGGCCGATTCGGAACTTCAAAGGCAACGGCAATGAAAACCCTGCTGGTCTCTGTGGCATTCGCGATGATCATCGCGAGCCTGATCTTCGCGCTGTACTTCATGAATCACGATCGCGGCAAGTCCAAGCGGATGGCGTGGTCGCTCGCCGCGCGCGTCGGGTTGTCGGTCACGCTGTTTCTGTCGCTGCTGATCGCATACAAGCTCGGCTGGATCGAACCGACCGGCTTGCCGATCGGGCGGTGAACCGGTGGACGCCTCGCCGCAGGCGGGGCGTTTTCGCAAACGCTGGTTTGATCGGATAATGAAGCTATTGTGATAAGAATACTTATCCCGATAGTCGCGATGCGAATGCGTGGCGTCGATGGAATCGCAAACTCGCATGCCCGGGGTGCGGTAACGACGCTAGCTGCCCGACTCGCTCGTCACGCCGTGACGATATGCGCGCGGCGAACAACCCACGATGCGCTTGAACGCATGGCCGAACGCGCTATCCGAGTCGTAGCCGAGCCGCTGCGCGATCGCCGATACCGACGCGTTCGAGCGGCGCAGTTCGCGCATCGCCATCTGTATCCGCCACCGCAGCACGTATTCGAGCGGCCCGAACCCGAGCCGCCGCTTGAAATGCAGCGCGAACGTGGAACGCGACACGTGGCAGCAGGCCGCCAGGGCGTCGACGGTCCAGCGTCGCTCGGGCGCGGCGTGAATCGCGGCCAGCGCCGCGCTGACCCGCGAATCCGCGAACCCGGCAAGCCACCCGACATCGCCGTTCGCGCCGGCGTCCACATAGCGCCGCAGAATCTGTACGAGCATCATGTGGCCGAGATGCCGAACCATCAGCGACCCGCCCGGCGACGACGCGTCGAATTCCCGTGCGAGTTGCTGTAGCGACCAGCGCAACACCGCTGCCGATTCGGAATCGCCGCTCACGATCACCACGGGCGGCAGGTTGCCGAGCAGCAGCGGCATGCCTTCCTCGTACGCGAAGCGGCCGCCGATCAGAAAGCAGTCGGCCGGTTCGCCATAGTGCGCGATACCGCGTTCGACATGCCGGTACATGTCGGCGGCCGGGATCGGCGCGACCGACGGATCGCTCGCCAGCGAAAACGCCCGCGGCGCGGCGAGCAGGAAGCAGTCGCCCGCGCGCAGCCGGACGGGCGGTCCCGCACCGTCGACGGTCAGCCAGCAACTGCCTTCGACCACCGCATTGAACTTGATCCCGTCGGGTGGGGGAAGGTCGACCGCCCACGGGCCGCCGGCCCGCAAGCCGGTGAAAAACGAGTCGCGCGTCTCCAGCAGCGACAGCACTTCCGATAGCGGATCCACGCACAACCCCGGACGATCTCGACGAAAAACCGGATTCTATTGCATTCACAGTCCGGCTGTGCGGCCGGAGAATGATCTCGTGCGGTGACGCGGCCGATGGGCGGCCGCGTGCTTCGCGCACCATTCCTGGAGCCTTCAATGACGAGCAGGCAGCACCCTCTTCATTCCGGATTCGACGCCGCCTCGACGGCGAGCGATGTCCTGGCCGGCGTCGACCTGCACGGCAAGACCGCCGTCGTCACGGGCGGCCATTCGGGCCTCGGCCTCGAAACCACGCGTGCCCTGGCGCAAGCCGGCGCGCACGTCGTCGTCGGCGCACGGAGCATCGCGGCCGCGCGCGAAGCGACCCGCGGCATCGCCGGCGTGGAGATCGCGCCGCTCGAACTCGCCGACGCCGCGAGCGTGGCCGCATTCGCCGCGCGGTTCGTCGACGCGCGGCGCAACGTGCATATCGTCATCAACAGCGCAGGCATCATGGCGTGCCCCGAGACGCGCGTCGGCGACGGTCGGGAAGCGCAGATGGCCGTCAACCACCTCGGTCACTACGCGCTCGTCAACCGGCTGTGGCCTGTGCTGACGCACGGCGACGGCGCGCGCGTGATTGCGGTGTCGTCGCTCGGGCACCGGCTGTCGCCGATCCGCTGGGACGATATCGAGTTCGCGCGCGGTTACGACAAGTGGCTGGCGTACGCGCAGTCGAAAACCGCCAACGCATTGTTCGCGGTGCAGCTCGACGTGCTTGGGGCGCCGTTCGGTGTCCGAGCGTATTCGCTGCATCCCGGCAAGATCGCGACGCCGCTGCAGCGTCATCTGACGCGAGAAGAAATGATGGCGCAGGGCTGGGTCGACGAGCACGGCGTGCCGGTCGATCCGACGTTCAAGACGCCTGCGCAGGGGGCGGCAACCCAGGTATGGGCGGCGACGTCGCCGCGCATCGCCGATCTCGGCGGCGTCTATTGCGAGGATTGCGACGTTGCGGCGGTGACGCGCGGCAACGAGGAATCGGGCGTGCGGCCGCATGCGATCGATCCGGAGGAGGCGTCGCGGCTGTGGGCGTGGTCCGCGGCAGCGACGGGTGTCGATGCTTTTGCGGCGCGCCGCTGACGCCCCGACATTCGCCGGGCGCCGCGCGGGTATCGGGGGCGGCACGACGCCCGCGCGTGGCAGCCTATCCGCGCGTCTGCCGCAGCACGCGCCCCATCTCCGCGATCGGCATGGCAACGATCGAATTCAGCAACCGCATTTCCCCGGCGTCCGGATGCGCGACGTTCCGCACTTCATCGAGCGTTTGCTCGACGTGACGATCGAGCGGTTCGAGAAAACGCTGCAATTCAGTGGCGGCCGCTTTCTCCCTGAGCCCGAGCGCCTGACCGAACGCGACCAGCGCCTCCACGTCGATATCGGCGAACCGCGTCGCATGCCCGAGCGGCATCGTCAGCTCGCAGTGCGGCCAGTGATCGCCGCGATGGCCGGGGCGGTGCGTCGGCGTGTGATACGCGACCGTACTGACGATGTCGTAGAACGGCGCGAGCCGGTAGCCGCGCGCGTCGACGAAGAACGACAGGTTCTTCAGGTGCGCGTCGGCGTTGCCGACCACCACGTTGAACACGGTCCAGCGGAACACCGACAGGCGTGTCAGTGCGCGCGTGCTGGTGCGGTCGATCGCACGGGCAAGCTCCTGCGCAGTGGCCCGCTGGTATTTGAAACCGCGGTCGTAGTTCAGCAGTTGCATCGCGTCGATCGTATGCACGCGCCCGGCCGGTTCGGACGTGATGTCGCGGTCGAACCGGTCGATCACGTAGCAGGCGGACGGCGCGCGCAGGAAATGAACGTCGGGCACGTCGAGCCCCATCTTCTTCGCGAGCTGCATGCAGAAGAACTCGTTGATCGCCGAATGCGGATAGCCGGCCGCGCGCATGTCGGGTTTGAGCAGGTGCATCGACGGTTCGCTGCCGACCGGCTCGAACAGCGCGTAGTCGGGCGCATCGCCGCGCAGCACCAGCAGGAGCTTCTGCTGCGCGCCGGCCGCCGACATGCGCTTGGGTGCAGTGGCCGTCAGCGCGCGCTCGGGCATCGCCTGAATCCGGCGTTCGAGCTCGTCGAGCGGCAGCGGTTGCAGGCCGCCGGCCGCTTCGTGTTCGCCGTCGGCCAGCAGCGTCAGCGCGCCGGCCGATTCGCGGCCGAAGTACGCGAGCAGGCCCCACGCGTCGGCCGCATCGACCTTCGCCTCGCGCGCGAGCGACGTACGCATGCCTTCCTCCGGCAGCAGGTTGTCGAAGAACCACTGGACCGGGCGATCGGTCGACGTGTCGGTGAAGACGCCGGCGACAGCGGATACGCGGCGGGCGACGCGAGCCAGTTCGCGTCGTACGCGAACGACCAGATGCCTTTGTCGTCGGTCAGCGTGCCCATGCGCACGCCGTTCGCGGACGCGATCAGCGTTCTAGCCGCCATGGCTGCTCCTGCGGCGTTGCGCGGCCTTCAGCGCGGTGGCTTCGGAAATCTCGATCGACGATTCGGCATACAGCCGCACCCCCAGTTCGCCGAGCAACAGCATGACCTTGCCGATTTGCGCGGTCGGCTTGCCGGCTTCCACCTGGCTGATGAATTTTGGCGACAGCCCGGTCGCGTTCGCGAGTTCGTCCCGCGTGAATCCCTGCTGGATCCGCGTCGCGCGAATGAGGTGGGCGAGCGCGCCGATCGTGTCGACGGACCGGGACTCCGACATGACGTTCTCCGTGCTTCGTATCTGATCGGGAACAGTATTGCATAACTCGCGGGCGCGGGCATCAATTCGTATTCGTACGGGAACGAAAAAGTAGTCGCGACGCTCGGGGCGTCGTTTCGTACCCGATCGGGAACCGAATGTCGTGAAATGATTGCGAAGAGAATGTCCGTATCCGATCGGATACGGAAAACGATCGATCGAACGCATTTTGTCCGGTCGTCGCAAAGCGCGGGCCAACGCCGACGGCAGCCGCTCGCCACTCTCGCGCGGAACGTCCCTTTCTACAATTCCGTCCGACTCGCTACACGCGCCGCCATACCCCGAATGCGGGCCCGGTCCTTGCTCGGTTCAGCGTCGTCGGCGGCGTTCGCGCCCCGGCACATGACGATTCGCATGGGGAGGCGCGCATGGAACCGATGCCGGTCGTACTGCAGTGGCACGACGTTCTCGTCAGGATCCTGCTGGCGCTCGTCGCGGGCGGGCTGATCGGCATCGATCGCAGCGAATCCGGCAAGACGGCCGGACTGCGCACGACGATCCTCGTCTGCCTCGCCGCGTGCCTGTCGATGCTGCAGGTCAATGCGCTGTTGCTGCAAGCGGGCAAACCGGAGGGCGCGTTCTCGGTGCTCGACCTGATGCGGCTGCCGCTCGGCATCCTGACCGGGATGGGCTTCATCGGCGGCGGCGCGATCCTTCATCGCGACGGCCTCGTGTCCGGCGTCACGACCGCCGCGACGCTGTGGTTCGTGACGGTCATCGGGCTGTGCATCGGCGGCGGCCAGTTGTCGCTCGGTGCGCTCGGGCTGGTGCTGGCGCTGCTGGTCGTCTGGCCGCTGCGGTTCGTCGAGCAGCGCTTGCGGCGCACCAGGACCGCGTTGGTCACGGTCGAATATCCGCTCGGGTCGGCCGCGCGCAACCAACTGGGCGGGAAATTGCGCGACGCGGGTTTCACGTGCCGAACGAGGAGTTTTCGCGAAACGACTGCATGCGCGGCGCGCGAGGAGGAGATGTTCGTGCAGTGGCGCGAAGCGGCCGACGCCGACGTGATGATGACGCAACTGATGCGGATCCTCGAATCGGCCGGCCTCACGTCGGTCCGCTGCTCGGCGGAGAACTGACCCGCGCGACGGCCGGAACGCGCGATGCTCGTGCAGCAGGCCGCCGTGGGCGGCTTTCCAAGGAGCGAAACATGACACGTGTATCGGAAGTGATGACGCGCGATGCCGCGACCATCGGCCCGACGCAGAGCCTGCGCGATGCGGCCAGGCTGATGAACGACCTGAACGTCGGCGCGCTGCCCGTGTGCGACGGCACACGGCTGATCGGCATGCTGACGGACCGCGACATCGTCGTGCGCGCGGTGTCGATGGGCGTGCCGCCGGACGAGGCGGTCGAGGGCGTCGTCAGCGGACCCGCGAACTGGTGTTACGAGGACGACGACGTTTCGGCGGTGCAAAAGAAGATGGAAGACGCGCAGATTCGCCGCGTGCCGGTGGTCGACCGACAGAAGCGGCTGGTCGGCATCGTCGCGCTGGGCGATCTGGCTACCGCCGCGGACGGCGGAATGTCGTCGACGCTCGGCGCGGTGTCGGCGCCGTCGCGCCCGGATCGGTGATCGCCATGGCAGACACGGAGAACGGCATGAACGAAGACGGGGAAACGCAGATCCGCGAGCGCGCATACCGGCTGTGGCAGGCGGATGGCGCGCCGGACGGCAGCGCCGACGAATACTGGCGGCGGGCCGAGCAGCAACTCGATGCGGAAGGCGGCAGCGTGGACGGGCGCGCCGGGCAGACGGAGGATTTGCCGGCCGATCAGTCCGCGAAGCGCCGCATCCCCGGCGAGCCGCTGCAGGACATCGACGCGGTGCCGACCGGCGAGGTCGCGCACGAAAGGCGGCGCCGGCGGTGAAGCGTGTCCGGCCGCGACCCGGCGGCAGCCGCGGGACGACGCAGGCGGACCACGTGCGATTACGGATCCCGTGCACCCCGCGCGTGGTCGGCCCGACACCATCCGAACAGGGAGATAGTCATGACCCAGGACACTCGACGAAAGAACCCCGCGTCGCCCGACCCGGCACGCGAGGCGGCCGGCGCGCCGGACCGGCGCAAGCCGACACCCGGCCGCGCATCGACCGCGCGCTCAGGCCATGCGCCCGGCGGCGGCGAGCTGGACACGATTCCGGACGATCAGGCGCGCAAGGTCGTGCCGGACGATCCGCGCCAGACCGAGGCGCGCGATCCGGCCGGCAAGCCGTGGCCGGACGAGCACGACGCGCCCGACGATTCGGGCAACCGGCCGCGACCGCTGTAGCGGCGCCGCCGCCCGAATCGCCCGTTCCGTTCCGCCATCCACGCACCGGAGTCCATCATGTCATCAGACGAAGTTTCCGAATCCCGTCGCAAATGGGTGCAGGGCACGACGGCCGGACTGGTCGCCAGCGTCGCGCTGCCGACGATCGCGCAAACGGGCGGCCCGCCCGACGCCGGCGATACGGCGCCGCGCGATCCGCGCACGCTCTATCCGCATGCGCCGTTTCCGCAGCAGCACCAGCCGTGGCCGGGCCTTGCGGGCCGCATGACGCCGCGTCCCGATCACGGCGAGCGTAGCTATCGCGGCAGCGGCCGGCTCGACGGCCGCAAGGCGCTGATCACCGGCGGCGACTCGGGCATCGGCCGCGCGGTAGCGATCGCCTGTGCACGAGAAGGCGCGGACGTCGCGATCGTCTATCTGCCCGACGAGGAGCCCGATGCACGCGAAGTCGTGGACCTCATCCGCAGCGCGGGACGCAAGGCGGTGCCGCTGCCGGTCGACATCCGCAGCGAAGGCGCATGCAACGGGCTCGTCGAGCGGGCGGTCGCCGCGCTCGGCGGGCTCGACATCCTCGTGAACAACGCGGCTCGCCAGCAGAGCCACGAATCGATCCTCGACATCAGCACGGAGCAGTTCGACTGGACGCTGCGCACCAACCTTTACGCGATGTTCTGGATCACGCGGGCCGCGATTGCGCACATGCCGCCCGGTTCGGCGATCGTCAATACGACGTCGGTCAATGCGTACGACCCGTCCGCGAATCTGCTGGACTACGCGATGACGAAAGCGGCGATCGCGAATTTCACGAAGGGGCTCGCGAAGCAGATGATCAAGCGCGGCATCCGCGTGAACGGCGTCGCGCCGGGGCCGTTCTGGACGCCGTTGCAGGTCAGCGGCGGACAGACGACGCACAACGTGGAGACGTTCGGCGAACAGGTGCCGATGGGGCGGCCGGGACAACCGGCCGAGATCGCGTCGATCTATGTCGAGCTGCTGTCGTCGCGCGCGAGCTATGTGACCGGGCAGATCTATGGCGCGTCGGGTGGCGCCGGGCAACCTTAGTTGGCTGGCGGCGCGACGCGGTCGGACGCGGCCGGAACCTCCCGCCATCGACGCCGATCGCCGATTCCGCCCGAATCGGCGCCGTATGCGCGAGCAGCGATCTTTATCACCGCAGCAGATAAACGTATCCGAATCGCTTCGTTGACGCCCGCCGGCACACCCTCGTAGATTCGCGTTTTGACCGAATCAGGAGCCGTGCCGTGACGACTACCGCCCTCCGCGACGCCGCAACGCTTTCCACCGGGCATCCCGCCTTGCGGCCGGACGGCGTGGCGCAGCACTTCGACATCGTGCCGTTCGACGCGCCGCTCGGCGCCGAAGTGATCGGCCTCGACCTGTCGAAACCGCTCGGTGCCGACGATTTCGCGCGCATCCATCGTGCGCATCTCGATCACCACGTGCTGGTATTTCGCGATCAGCGCATCACGCCGGACGAGCACATCGCGTTCAGCCGCCGCTTCGGCCCGCTGCAGATTCACGTGCTGCACCAGTTCGCGCTGGCCGGCCACCCGGAAGTGCTGATCGTGTCCAACATCGTCGAGAACGGTAAACCGATCGGGCTTGGCGACGCCGGCCATTTCTGGCATTCCGACCTGTCGTACAAGGAAAAGCCGAGCCTCGGCTCGCTGCTGCACGCGCAGGAGCTGCCGGCGGAAGGCGGCGACACGCTGTTCGCGAACATGCATCTCGCATGGGACACGCTGCCGGCCCATCTGCGCCGCGCGATCGAAGGGCGGCGCGCGGAGCATACGTATCTGGCGCGTTATGCGGAATTGCAGGCGCGCAGCCCGTGGCGGCCCAACCTGTCGCCCGAGCAGATCGCGCAGGTCGCGGCGGTCGTTCATCCGGTCGTGCGCACGCATCCGGAAACCGGCCGCCAGGCGCTGTTCGTCAGCGAGCATTTCACGACGCGCATCGTCGGGTTGCCCGACGACGAAAGCCGCGCGCTGCTCGACGAATTGTTCGCGCACAGCGTGCGCGCCGAGCACCTGTATCGACACGCATGGCGCGACCACGACCTGGTGTTCTGGGACAACCGTTCGCTGATGCATCTCGCCGCCGGCACGCCCGACCACCTGCGCCGCAAGCTGTACCGCACGACGATCGAAGGCAACGCGCCTTTCTGAGCCGCGCGCCGCGTCGTTCATTTTCGCCCCTTCCTGACCGGAGTTCCGATGTCGTTTTCGTTTTTGCCGGCGCGTCGCGCGCTGGCGGCCATGCTCACCGCGGCGCTCGCTTTCGCGGGCGCGGCGATCCCGCAAGCTGCGCACGCAGAGGGCCGCATCCGCATCGCCGAGCAGTTCGGCGTCGTCTACCTGATGCTGAACGTCGCGCGCGACCAGCAACTGATCGAGAAGGAGGGGCGCAAGGCGGGCCTCGACATCAAGGTCGACTGGGTGCGGCTGTCGGGCGGCGCGGCCGTGAACGACGCGCTGTTGTCCGGCGCGGTGGACGTCGCGGGCGCGGGCGTCGGCCCGCTCTTGACCGTGTGGGACCGCACGCGCGGCCGGCAGAACGTGAAGGGCGTCGCGTCGCTCGGCAATTTTCCGTATTACCTCGTGAGCAGCAACCCGAACGTGAAGACGATCGCCGACCTGAGCGCGAAGGACCGGATCGCGGTGCCGGCGGTCGGCGTGTCGGTGCAGTCGCGCGTGCTGCAGTACGCGGCCGCGAAGCAGTGGGGCGACAAGCAGTTCGACAAGCTCGACGCACTCACGCAGGCGATTCCGCATCCCGACGCGACGGCCGCGATTCTCGCGAACAGCAACGTGATCACCGGTCACTTCGGCAATCCGCCGTTCCAGGAGCAGGAGCTCGCCGGCAACCCGAACGCGCACATCGTGCTGAATTCGTATGACGTGCTCGGTGGCCCGAGCTCCGCGACGGTGCTGTACGCGACCGAGAAATTCCGCGACGACAACCCGAAGACCTACCGCGCGTTCGTCGCCGCGCTGGCCGATGCCGCCCGGCAGATCGCGGCCGATCCGGAGCGGGCGGCCGATACCTATATTCGCGTGAACGCGTCGAAGATCGATCGCGCGCTGCTGCTGAAGATCCTGCGCAATCCGCAGGTGCAGTTCAAGACCGCGCCGCAGAATACGCTGCCGCTCGCGCAGTTCATGCATCGCACCGGCGCGATCCGCAACGAACCGAAGTCGTGGCGCGATTATTTCTTCGACGATCCCGCGACGGCCGGCGGCAGTTGAGCTGACGATGCTGCGACGCCGCGATCGACGCTTATGCGTCGGCGCGGTTTCGATATGCGCAATCGATGGTTGGTCCGCACGACGCCCGGCCGTATGTTGATGCTTTGCCCGCAAGAGATTCGATCGTGAACGCCACTTCTCCCCGAACCTGGTTGCCGCCGTATGCGGCGCGTGACGGCGCGTCGCCGGCATCCGCCGCGCCCGACACACGTGCTGCCGGGCGGCCCGCGGCGAACGCCGCGCCCGCCGGTGCGCACAGCGAACGCCTGCTCGCCATCGACGAGGTCAGCCTCGAATACCGCAGCGGCGCGCGAATCGTTCGCGCGACGCATCGGGTGAGCTTCGACGTGTACGGCAGCGACCGCTTCGTGCTGCTCGGGCCGTCGGGGTGCGGGAAGTCGACGCTGCTGAAGGCGATCGCCGGCTTCATCGAGCCCGTCTCGGGTTCGATCGCGCTCGACGGCCGGCCGGTACGCGGGCCGGGGCCCGACCGCATCGTCGTGTTCCAGGAGTTCGACCAGTTGCCGCCGTGGAAGACGGTCGTCGAGAACGTCGCGTTTCCGTTGCGTGCCGCCGCGAGGCTGTCTCGTGCCGAAGCGCGCGAGCGCGCGCTGCACTATCTCGACAAGGTCGGCCTCGGCACGTTTGCCGACGCCTATCCGCATACGCTGTCGGGCGGCATGAAACAGCGTGTCGCGATTGCCCGGGCGCTGGCGATGCAGCCGCGCGTGCTGCTGATGGACGAACCGTTCGCCGCGCTCGACGCGCTCACGCGCCGCAAGATGCAGGAGGAACTGCTGCGACTGTGGGACGAATTCCGCTTCACGCTGCTGTTCGTCACGCATTCGATCGAGGAGGCGCTCGTGGTCGGCAACCGGACTCTGCTGCTGTCGCTGCATCCGGGCCGCGTGCGCGCCGAGCTCAACAGTCACGAGCATTCGCTCGACGACGTCGACACCGGCGACTTCCGCGACAACGTCGCGCGGATCCATCGCCTGCTGTTCGACACCGACGCACCCCACGCACCGACGACGGAGGACGCCGCATCGTGAGTACGCTCGATCCCCTCCTGCCGCCGCTGCCGCCCGTGCGCGCCGAATACACGCGCACGCTCGACGCGCTGCCCGACGCCGAGCGCGCGGCGCCGGCGCCGCTCATGCGCCGCATCGGCGCCGCCGCGTGGTTTCGCCGCAGCGTCATCGCGCTCGTGCTGATCGCCGCATGGGAGATCGTCGCGCGCATCGTCGCGAACGATCTGCTCGTCCCGACTTTCGGCGCGACGCTGGCCGCGTTCGTGCAAGGCATCGAGTCCGGCGAACTGCTGGTCAAGACCGGCATCTCGATGTCGGTGTTGCTGCGCGGCTATGCGCTGGGCGTGCTGCTGGCGTTCGCGCTGACGTCGCTTGCGGTATCCACGCGCATCGGCCGCGATCTGCTCACGATGCTCACGTCGATGTTCAATCCGCTTCCGTCGATCGCGTTGCTGCCGATCGCGCTGCTGTGGTTCGGGCTCGGCACCGGCAGCCTGCTGTTCGTGCTCGTGCATGCGGTGCTGTGGCCGCTCGCGCTCAGCATGTATACCGGCTTTGCCGGCGTGCCCGCCACGCTGAAAATGGCGGGGCGCAACTACGGGCTCACGGGGCTGCGCCAGATCGCGCTGATCCTCGTGCCGGCCGCGCTGCCGTCGATCCTGTCCGGTTTGCGCGTCGGCTGGGCCTTCGCATGGCGCACGCTGATCGCGGCCGAACTCGTGTTCGGCGCGAGCGCCGGGCAGGGCGGCCTCGGCTGGTATATCTTCCAGAACCGCAACGAGCTGTATACGGATCGCGTGTTCGCGGGCCTCGCGGCCGTCATCGTGATCGGGCTGCTGATCGAGAACCTCGTGTTCGATACGTTCGAACGCGCGACCGTGCGGCGCTGGGGCATCCAGCACTGACGCGCCGAGCGCGATCGATCCCGGCGCATGCATGACGTAAGCTGAAAATCGGCTTTTCACGTGTGCCGGGGCGTCCCGATACGCTACGGATGCCGCTTGTCGCGCCGCGCCCGATGCAGGCGCCGTCAGAACTTCACGCGCAGCCCGCTGACGAACGCAAGCTGGCGGTTCGTCGACGACGCGCTGCCGATGTTCGAGATCGCCGCAATCTTGCGATAGCCGCCCGGCGTCGAGGTGCTCGCATCGCCGGCTGCGAGCTGGTAGATACCCGACACATAGATATCGGTGCGCTTCGACAACGCATAGTCGAACCCGAGCGTGAACTGGTGCCAGCGCGGCTTCAGCGTCTGGCCGCTCGTGCCCGGCAAGCCGCTCGCGCGCCCGTCGGTAAACGTATAGACGCCGATCAGCGTCGCCGCCGGCGTGATCTGGTAGCGCGCGTTCACGTCGTAGTTGTTGAGCTTGCGCGACGAGCCGTCGAGATAGTCGAGCTGCGTATGGCTCCATGCGAAGCCGAGCGTCGTACGGCCGAGCGCGTAGTTCGCGCCCACCGCGCCGATCTGCTGCTTCAGTACGCCGCCGTTCAGCCCGTAGAAGAACGCGCCGCTGTAGTCGTTGCCGGTGCTCGAGGTCGCGCCGCCCACCGCGCCGCTCGTATTCGACGTCGCATTCGGATGGTTGAATCGCACATAGCCGCCGCCGATCGACAGCGGGCCGTTCACGTAGTTCGCCGATGCGCCCCATGCGTTGTTGTTCGAGAATCCGGTGCCCGCGCCGCCATTTGCCTGGTTGCTGAATGCATAGAGCAGGTCGGCCGTGAAGCCGGCGATCGTGTCGCTGCGGAACTTCACCGCGTTGTTCAGCCGGAAACTCTGGTTCATGTTGTCGTTGTCGCCCACATGCGTGGCCGGCGACCAGAAACCCGCCCCCGAGTACTGCGCGACGAGATCGGTGATCGGCTCGTACTGACGGCCGAACGTCAGCGTGCCGAGGCCTTTCTTGCCGAGCCCCACGTACGCGGACCGGCCGAACAGGCGGCCGCCCTGGCCGAGCCCGCCGTCGCTCGGCCGGAACCCGCTTTCCAGCGTGAAGATCGCCTGCAGGCCGCCGCCGAGATCCTCCGCGCCTTTCAGGCCCCAGCGGCTGCCGCTCAGCTTGCCGCTCGTCTGCTGGATGTTGCTCGCGCCGCCCTGGTTGTTCGTATACGCGATGCCGGCGTCGACCACGCCGTACAACGTCACCGAACTCTGCGCATGCGCGCTGACCGAACCGATCGAAACCAAACCCAGCGCCACCGTTTTTTTGATCATGACCATCCTCTGTCGTTATCGATACGTTTGTGAGGATCACGATGCTATTGACGACGAACGCGCCGACGAACGGCCGATCCGTGGTTTGTAAATCGCTGCGCGGCCGATTTGTAATGTGCGTTGCCGTCGGCCCGGCATGTGCGCCACGATCGCGTCCGGCACGCCTGCTGTGGCGAACGCATCGCGCGGACCGCGAACGTTGCGTGTCGAAAATGCACGTGCGCGGTCATATCGATCGATGAAATCGTTCGATGTGCGCAATACCCGTCGTTCGCATGACGATGCGTTTACGCAACGCCTCGCTAGGCGAGGGCCGACCGATGCGCTACGCACGTTCGCATATCGATTCCGCGAAACGTTGGTAGGGCGGGCGAGGTGTGGCGGCAGAGTCTGGCATCCGACGCTGGCCGGCATGCGTCGGGAACAGTATGGCGCGCCGGTACGCGCGCTTTCGACCAGCGCAGCGAAGGCTACGCGCTGTTGCCGATGAAGTCCGACGTGGTGGCGCAGCACCGGCAGGTCGCGGCCGTGTTTGCCCGCATCGGCGTGTTGGACGGCCCGGCCCATGTCGCGTCGTTGTGGGATGGTCGTTCGATCCGCTGGTTGTGGCAGGGTGATGCGAGGAAACGGGAAGCGCTTGCTGATCAGCGCCGATAGCGGTCTCGTCGGAAGATTCGGGCGACCGGATCAGGAGAACGCCATCGCGACCATGGTGCCGAACACCATGCCGAACGCGATCCCGCAGAGCCGGCCGTAGATCGATGTGCGAAATACATCGTCAGCGCGCATTTCGTTCGAGTGAACGGCGATTCGCTCGGATGGGCCGGGAACGACCCGAATGCGCTCGACAGTGACGTTGCGGCCGCCGCGGCAGATACACGCCGCGCGTGTCCGTCAAACGGCGAAGATCCGGCGCTGGTAGTCGAGGATCAGGCGATCGATGTCGTGATCGGAGCGCCGCGGCTGGCTTTTCGGCTCGAGCCAGAGCCACCGCATCATCCGGTAGCGCGCCTCGACGCACATCAGCCATGCGTCCCAGTCCGACCAGTGTCGCAGCAACGGGATGTTGCGAATGTCCCGCAGCCCGTCGCGGATCTCATACACGTTGAAGTACTTGCTCGCGCGCTGACTCAATTCATCGAATGCGCGAGCGGCTTGCTCCGGGTCGGCAAGCAGGAAGTCGTGGATTTCGACGATGACGTGACTGCCGGAGAGCTGCTCCAGCAGCGCGTCGTCGAACAGGTCGAACTCGGCGCCTTCGATATCGCACAGGATGACCCGTCCGGCCGGCTCCCCGCCGTGCTCCGACAGGATCGCGGGCAGGTTGCGATCGGCCTTTCCGTAGACGGCGACGCGGTCCGCCAGCCCCATTTCCGCGGCGCGGTGCCGGATCGCGTGGCGGCGCTGCTCGTCCATCTCGAAACACAGGCTGCGCGCAAAGACGTTGTTCCTGACCAGGCCGATGCCGAAAATGCCGTCGGCGGCCCCGAGATCGACCAGCACCTTTTCAGGCGATCCGAGCGCTTCGAGGATCGCGCAAACGGCGATCTCGTAGGTGCCGAGCAGATAGCCGCCGACCGCGACTTCCGCCCAATGACTGAAACCGATGGGAAACCCGCGCAGGATGCCGTACTGGACGATCGAGCCCGTCTGCTCGCGCAGCAACTGCGATAGGTAGTGCAGGCGAAGATTCGCGGCCTGGATCGAGCTTTGGTTGAAATATTGCGCGTGGTCCATTTTTATCGTTCTCTCGGGGTGAAGAAGCGCGTAGGGAAGGGTGGCGATGGCGGGAGGCTCCGGAGTGGTCCTGCCTGGGACCAGAATATAACGCGTTGTCGGTTCGTTCAGGAAGCCGGCTTCCCGGATCGGGAATATCACGAAAGGCGGCGTTGGCTGGAGAGGAAATGCGACGCGTGAACGCCGACCCATGCGAGCATCGCGTCTGGCGGAACGCCGGAGCATGTCCGGTCCGCCTCGATGTTCGCGACCACGGTCGGTTGTTTGGTCGTCGTCGATGCGGCTACAGCATAGACCGGCAGTGAGGGTCGGCCGGGATTCGTGAAATTTTCGCCAAAATCACCTTAATTAGATGATTTAAAAAGGGAAATTTAACGCCCCACCGGGTAGCTGGGCCAAGCGCCCCTTCAGATCCGAGGGCGCGGTCGTAGCCCAAGTGCCGCCTCTTCGAGAGCCGTTGCCAGCACCGGCGACGGTGTCCATTTACCACCCTGCGCGCCGTCGCATCGACGATCTTCACGTCGCGGCCGTTCCGGCTGTGCCGCCGGACAAAATGACATCGCCGTGCACGGCCATGCGTTCCACGATCTGGCCGACGTCGAGCGCGCCGTCGGCATCAAAGGTGACGATCATGAAGTCGCGATACACGACACGCGTCGGGACACGGTTCACCAGCTGGACGAGCAAGTTTGCGATGCGCACCCGCTGCCCGGCAAAACCCGGCAGACGGTGGCTGTCCGGCTGCCCGAGCATTTGCCAGTAGCGCTTGCTAAGCCGGCAGATCGAGTCGTCCGCAGCGATCAGAAATGTCCGGGGTGAGTATCCCATCGCGAGCTAATCGGATCAGTTGAGTGGAGGCGCGACGCGTTCCTTGATGCCGACGGTTCCGGACGTGTGTTCAGCCGTCCGCCGTCTCCGCGTACACGGCTTGCTTGTTGTCGGCTTTCGGATGCCGGCCGGCGCTCGCTTCGCCCGGCTCGCGCGGTACGCCATGAGAGTGACCGCGCGTATGGCCGTGCACTCGCCGTGTGCGCCCGACGACTATATGCAGCGGGATCGTGGCAACCAGCGCGACGCCGATCGCAATATGCGTCCACTTCATGAGCAGGTGCCATTCCTCTGGCGCGTAATAGAGCCCGTACGCGCTGATCGCGAGGATCGCCATCGTGCTGAGGGCAATGACACCGGTGACGAGATTGCGCCGCGCGTTCCACGCGAAGCGGATATGTTGCGGCAGCAGCGAGCCGAGGAGGATCAGGCTGAGGAACGAAAACGCGCCGTGAGCCTGCAGCAGTGGATGCGACCACGGCCAGTCCTCGACCTGCGCTACATCGCGCACGCCGCAGTAAACGAGTCCGCTTAGCGCGACGATCGTCAGGATCGCGAGCGTCAGGCGGTAGTGCGCGGGATGCAGCAGGATGCCGGTGCCTTTGCGCTGGCCGGGACGGGACGAGGTTGTCATGATGTGACCGCGTGTGCGTGATGGGATTGAAGAACGTGTGCCGTCAGCGGCGCGTCGGCGCCGGTAAGCATCACGAGCTTGGTGAGCGCGTCGGCCCAGATGCAGCGGGGCGCGACGACCGACACGCTCGCATAGTGCGCGGCGGTGTGTGTGGCATGCGGCGCCGTCGCGACGATCGTCTGCGCGTCGTCGGGAAAACCGAAGCTCGACGCGAAGTAGCGGCCGCTCGTCGCCACCGCGCCGCGCGTCAGGAGGCCGAGCACCCGGGAGCGCGCTGGCGCGTCGGGGGTGCGTATGGAAATGGGCTGCGGCGCGTCGCCGAACACGCGAAGATCGCCGCCCGCCGACACCGCTCCCGCCGTCGCGCCCGCCCGGCGGAGCGTGGCGACCGCGATGTCGACTGCGAAGCCTTTCGCGATGCCGCCGAGATCGATCCATACATCCCGGCGGCGCACGACGCGGCATGCCGCGTGCAGTTCGACCGCGTCGAAGCAGGCGCTGGCGTCGGGCACGCGGCCGGCCGGCGCGGGAAGAAGCCCGCGTGCGACGAGCGTGCGCGCGACCGTCGGATCGAAGAGTCCGCCGCTTAGCCGGAACAGCCGCTGCGCGTGCCGCAATACGTGGAATGTCCACGGATGCACGGCGACGGGCGTATCGAGCGCGGCGGCGTGGAGGCGGCCCAGGTCGCTGTCCGCACGGTGGAAGCTCATCAGCCGCTCGACTTGCGCGACCTGCTCGAACGCATGCGGCAGCGCATCGCCGCCCGCGCGTTCGTCGACGTGCATCTCGACGATCGTGCCGAGCAGCGGACGGGCGCGCGCAGGCATCTCACATCCTCGCGAGCGCGAGCTCGTGCAGTGCGAGCACGCGCTTCACGCCTTGCGTGATGTGCTTGCAGGACAACGTCGCGCCGCTGATGTTGCGCACGTCCTTGCCGAGTTGCATCGCGTCGTGCGACGTCTTGCCGACGAACTGCGCGCGCCAGTCGGCGTTGCGCACTTCGGCGCCGTAGGTCTCCTGATACGACAGGATATCGATGCCGCGCACGCTGCCGTTCGCGTTCAGCGCGACGGCGTAGGCGATCTTCTCGTGCTTGCCGACCACCTTGTCGAGCACGAACCAGCCGCCGTCCGGCGCTTTCCACACGCCTTTCTCGTCGAACGGTTCATGCACGCCGGAGCGCTCGAGCATCGCGTCGCGCACAGTGTCGGGCAGCTTCAGCAGGACCGGCGACAGCGTGATGCCGGGGAACATCGCAGCCTGCGCCTGCGCGACGCTCAGGTATTCGACCGCATACGTGGGCGCCGCGGCGAGCGCGACCGGAAGGACGGCAAAGGGCATCCATTTCATCGCGCTTCTCCTCAGAACGGCACGCCGACCTTGACCATGAATTCGTTGCGCGCATGCTCTTCGCCGAAGATGCGGCCGCCGGCGCTGACGGCTTCCTGATCCTCGTTGAAGGTTTGCACCCACGGCATCTGATGGCGCCACGCGGCGGTCACCCACCAGTGCTTGGTCGCGTAATGGAGGTTCGGCCCGAGGAACCAGGCGGAATGCTCGCGGCGGTTGTACCAGTAGCCGCTGAACTCGCGATGGTTGCGCATTTCGACGCCGGCGCTCAGGTTGTTGGTGAACCGGTACGACACGCCCGCGGTCAGGTCGATCATCGACGCGCGCTCGACGTCGCCCATCGCGGTCTTTTCCTTCTCGTGCTCACCCATGATGTTCGCGGCGACGATCAGCCGGTCGTCGAGGAAGTTCTTCTGCAGGATGACTCGCCATTCGAGCGCGCGCTCGCGCGGGCCTATTTCCGGCTCGAGGTAGAACGCGAGGCCGATCGGCGACGTCACGGGGTTCAGCACCTGGTAGATCGCTTCGAGCGATACGCCGTCGAAGCGCGTCTTGCGATAGCGGCCGGCCGGATCGTCGTTGGGACCGAGGTCGGTGCCGGGGCCGCCGGTCATGCCGTCGATGCCGTTGCGGAATGCGTTCGTGTAGCTCCAGTTCACGTAGCCGGACAACTGCAAGCGATCCGTCAAGCCGTACTCGATCTCCTCGCGGTTCTTCAGATAGTTGTAGGTGCCTTGCGTCTGGCCTTGCTGCAAGAACGAGCTGTGTTCCAGTTCGAAATGGCCTTTCGGCATCACGTCGGCGGTGTAGATCCAGCCGAACGGCGATTCGCCGGCGTGCGCGGCGCCGGCCGCACACGCGGCCGCCAGTCCGAACGCTGCGGCCAGTTTCGTGAACGTACGGGATGCTTGTCTTCTCATGTCGTTTGCCACGCGATGCGTGCTTCGTCAGGCTGCGAAGCCACGCACGGTGTGCCTCCTTGATTTATTACGGTTAGTTACCGGCGGCGAATGCTAATAGAAGCAATTCTCATTCGCAATGTATTTATTTCATATGAAGAAATTAACGGTGCAGATTGTTGCGGAAAATTGCGCGTGATCAGAAAGTTATTTGTAATATTTAGCGAATCACGGCTGAATGTGAGGTCAAGTGCCGGTGCAAGCGGCTGCGGCTCGACGTACGCGCCGTCAGGCCGGCGCCGTGGGATTTCCATCTCGCGGCCGTTGCGGATAACATGCTGCGGCACCCGGTCGGCCGTAATGTTATTGTTTAAATTAAGAAATGAGATTGTTAGAAATGCGGAAGCGTGGCCAGACGATCAACCTGTTGTGCGCAGGCGACATGTAAAGACGCGAGGTCCATTGGGACGGTCGGCGGCCGATCGTGATGACGTCGACGGCGTTTCTGCTCGGCGTTGTGCCGCTGGTGCTGGCGACGGGCGCGGGTGCGGAGAGCCGGCGGTCGATCGGGACAGGCGCGTTTGGGGGCGTGCTGGCCGCAACGATGTGCGGGCTGGGGTTTGCGTCGGTGGCGTTTCGGGTGGTGGCGTCGATCGGGCGAAACGGCCGGCGGGTGGCGGTGACGAAGCGACGATCGTCAGGCCGAGGTGGTCGGGGAGTGAGTTATGCCGGATTGAAAGATGAAGGCGGGTTATATGAATGAAATGCCCATGCTTCAATGTACGGAATTCTCGGGGCGATATTCTGCGAAGAGGAATATATTTTTCAGAAAAAAATAAAATGGACATTGAAAATGAATGAGCGGTTCGAAGGGGGAAATCGGTAACTCGAGTCGTTGGCGGCCCATTTATCGCCGAAAGCCCTGAATGCGCTCGAAATATGACGATGTTTGACAATGGTGTTATAGGTGACCAAGTATCATTTTTCCATTGTGGGCATCAAAAGCAGGGTCGTCCGTGGACAACAACGCGTCGCTCCCCATTTTTCGATTTTCGACGGAACCTCTATCGCAGCACGAAAAATTCGATGCATGGCGGAATCAGCTGAACGGCATAATCGACCTTGAAGCGCCGGACGACCCCACCGTCCACTTCGACGCATCGATGCAGGCCGTTCAGCTCGGTCAATTCGTAGCAGGGCAGCGGATATGGAAGAATTCCGCGAGGCAGGTCCCGCATCGCGCCCGACGTTCGACACGGCACATTCGTGCGGACGGCCTCGACTACTACTGCCTGGAGTTGCATCAATCCGAACTCATACAAGGCTGGGCTGGTACGCGCGAAGTGAACGTATGCGGCGGCCAGTTGCTTTTTCTGGACCGGGCGAAGACAGCTGACTATTCGGTAACACTCGGTGACACGATTTATATGATCGTACCGAGAAGCATTCTTCCAGTGGACATGTCCGCACTTCACGGTCAAACGCTGACGAGCGGCCTCGCCGGTCTGCTGGCGGATTACATGCAGTCGCTACACGCCCGTCTCGCACGGATGTCCGTCGCAGAAATGCCGTACGTTGCGCAGGCGACGGCCGATATCTTGCGAGCCTGCCTGCAGCCGGCCGCGGATTCACTGGCTCAAGCGCAGTCCGAACTTGATGCGCTCCGATTTGAACGCGTGAAACGCTACATCGACGCACATCTGTTGGAGCCGGATCTTGGACCGGACCGAATCTGCAAGGAAATAGGTATTTCCCGCTCGAGTCTATATCGTCTGTTCGAATCGACGACGGGCGCAGGTGTGTCACACGTCATCCTCCAAAAGAGACTGCGTCGCGCGCGCAGCGCGCTGGCGGATCCAACGTCGTTGCGTGCGCGGATCGGAGAGGTCGCGCGTCGTCATGGTTTCGTGAACGAGAAACACTTCAGTCGAGTCTTCAAGGCGGAGTTTGATTGCACCCCAAGGGAGATGCAAGATCGGGCAGTGCGTTGCGCGCGAATGCAACCCAGCGTATCGACCGATCTGCAGAACCCTACATTCAGCGCGTGGATGACCGCCTTTCTTGATCACGGTTGATCCGGCACGAACGACGCGATGAAACGGGCTGCTGAAGCCAACGAGGCTGGCGAGGTCCGCCATCGAGCGGACGGATTGACGGGCAAGGGTCTCATTTCTCGGCTCGCGTGATGGGGCGGGGGCGGCGCAGTGTCCTGCGAACTATGCCGTCTTCGTCGCGATTTCGTCCGACGAACCGCAAGGCGAGCGTGACAACGGCCTTACAACTCTACGAAAAGTCCCAGATTAGTATTTAAATGATCCAATTTCATGACGGATCGGAAATATGTCGATTCGCGCGCGTAGAATTCCATTGACGCGCCGTTCTATCCTGTATGGCGCGTTCGTGCCTGGTCTACATTAATGACCTTTATGGCGGCGCTGTCGTTCGGCAGCCCGCCTTCTTTATGGTTTTGCATGGGCGTGAAAATGAAGAAGCGGTTGGGGATAACGCCATACGGGATTTGTCTTTCCGGCTCGTAAAATTCACGGTCGATATTGTCTTTTCATCGGCACGTTTCATGATGGCAGCCGTTTATGATCGAGCTTTCCCATAGTTTCGACGCCAACTGGTTTCTCGCGATGCTCGGCCATGACGAGCGCGCCACGCTGGCCGCTCACCTGCAACTCGTGCATCTCAAATCCGGAGAAGTGCTCTGCGAACCGGGCAAAATGCTCGCTGCGGTTTATCTACCCGTGACGACGGCGATTTCTCTGCAGTACGTGGCGTCCGGCGGCATGACGCTCGAAGTAGCAGGAATCGGTAGCGAAAGCGTGGTGTGCGACGATGTGATCGGCGGCCGCGGCAGGATGCCGCGCCGCGTCGTCGTGTGTCGCGACGGGGCCGCCTACAGGCTCGATCGCCGTGTATTCGACGTCGCGTTCGATGCGTCGCCGGAGATTCGCCAACTCGTGTTCGCCT
Source organism: Burkholderia sp. MSMB1459WGS (assembly GCF_001534535.1). NCBI lineage: Bacteria > Pseudomonadati > Pseudomonadota > Betaproteobacteria > Burkholderiales > Burkholderiaceae > Burkholderia > Burkholderia sp. MSMB1459WGS. The sequence goes on along the minus strand of NZ_LPMU01000080.1, from coordinate 565 downwards.
GCGTGCGGCTGCTGATGGCGCAGATGTCTCAGATCACGCTCTGCAGTCGCCATCATGTGCTCAAGCACCAGTTGTGCCGATGGTTCCTGCTTGCATACGACCGGTCACGCAGCATCGAGATTCAGATCACGCACCACATGCTCGCGCAGATGCTCGGCGTGCGCCGAGAAACGATCACGGACGCGTTGGGCCAACTGCAGAAGCTCGGCTTGATCCGGCAGTATCGCGGTTCCATTGAACTTGGCGATCTCCGCGGTCTCGAGAAGGCGTCGTGCGGCTGTCAGGATGTCGTGCGAGACGAGATCAAGCTCTGTCTGTCGACGTGCACGGACGTGCCTGCCGCGACGCACAACTGATCCGAACGGCGCATCGGCATCGGGGCGCACAAGGTGAATTTGATGTTGCTGCGGGCCGCAAGTGACGAAGGGGCTTGACGTTTTTCGATGCTGCATTGTGATTTTACATAATGCTGTTTATCGCTTTATTGAGTGTAGGAGCAAAGTTGTAATGTCGCATCTGGGCAAAGTTGAAATGTCGTAGTTCGAGGGTTTCGGCGCATGCTGGC